>NZ_CP022657.1:3457500-3772500 GCF_002243515.1 Tumebacillus algifaecis | reverse complement strand
ATAAGAGAGGAAAAAGGCCGCCCGAATGGGGCGGCTTTTTTTTATTGGGCAGATTGGTAGCAAATAAGTAGTCAGTTATCATTTGTCTTCTGCTATACTTATAGTCTAAGTTTGTTTAGTTACTTGTGAGTTTGAAAGAGGTGGTCTGACAGATGACCGAAGTGCTGGCAATCTGGAAGGCGCTTTTCATCGCAGGCGTGCTGGGCTATCTGATCGGCACGGCAGCGTTTGGCCTGCTACCATTCCGAAGAAATCGCATGAAGCGCAAGATTTTTACCTCGGAGCATGTGGGGTTCGCGTCAGATGTGAACACGGAGTTGGTCGGCTATCGCATCGGCAAAAACTATTGGGGAGTCGTCCTTTGGACGATCGCGTTTCTCGCGTTTTTGCTGATCGGGGTGGAGAGCGAACTTTTGGTGATTGGTTGTTTCGTATATATGGGGGCGCTGACTTGTTACTATCATCGCGGTCGCCCGTTTCAAAACGTGCAGAGCTATCTGTTGACCGATCGCGGCGTCTGGCTGTTTCCTGAAAATTTAGGTCGGCCGTTTTGGAAACAGGGTCCCGCGCTGTTCACAGCTTGGGACGAGATCATCGGGTACAAGATCGATGGGAGCTTCATCCAGTTTTCAGGTGAAGGCGACGCTGTGGCGCAGGTCGAATACCGGGCGGCCGACTATGTGCGGGTCAAAGAGGCGTTATATGAACTGGGCGTGGACCGCTTGGAGTTGACCGACCGATTGTGGTCGGCGCAGGTCGATGAGGAGCGTTTCTACGCGGCAGAAGATGAAGTCAACGACTTAGGCTGGGATCTGCTCGACCTGTTCCATGATGAACTGCAGCTCATGAACTTGCGGCCCGAGTTCGGCGTGATGCGCAACATGCCTGGCGACCGTCTCTTCGATGAACAGGCTCGTTCGTGGTTGCAGTTGAATCTGATCGATGGCGACTCCGGCGAACGAATCGTCGGCGGTGTCTTCCCGCTGTGGCATTCGACAGGCAGTGTCGGGTATCTGCTCGGCACAAGCGGGCAGGAGTTGATCGACCGCTTGCAGGAGTGGATCAAAATGACGATGCGCGACGCACAGAAGGCGAGAGAGGTGGTCGTGTCATGATGACGGGGTTTGTGATTGCCTTCGCGATCTGGCTGGCGCTGTACGGACTAAATGTGCCAGTGCGGGCCTATCTGATTTCTCGCCACCGTGCACGGTACGAAGTCTTGCAACGCGTGGATGTGGACAATGGAGCTGTGGAAAAGCTGACCTTTCAAAAGATGGTCGTGCCGTTTGTCATCGTGTTTGTCGTCATCGGCGTCGTGCGGGTGATCACGCGAGAGAACATCGTCTCATTCAACGATGTCGAGCAGCTGGTTGGCGGCATGCTGATCGGGCTGGTCGTGGTGATGGTGCTGTGGCCGTTTTATCTCAAAAGCAACACGCGGCGCAAGGAAGTGGTGCTGTTCGACCGCGATGGTGTGACGATGTTTGCACCGCGCTATGGACTGCTGTCCCAAGGAGCGTTTCAGACGCGGATCGAGTGGAAGGACTGCTTTGGCTATTCGGTGTTTCGCGGGCATGTCATGTTCGCTCTGCGCCCGATCGGGCATGTGGAACAGCTGTACGGAGAGCATCGCGATCTGATGCAAGCTACGCTCAACTCGCTCGGTATCCCGAAGCTCAACGCCTACGATGTGATTCATGTCAACGAAGTGCCGACAGAGGTGTTGCGGACGGCCGAACAGCAGATTCAAGCGGTCGCCCAAGATGTTGCAGTCAGTTACCGAACGGAGCTAGCTTCGGAAGGCATTTCGATTGAGATCGAGCTTTTGGATACGATCGAGGAGACGGCCGAACAAGGGCCGGATGCCCATTCGTTTGTGCGCTTCCGACTGCTAGAAGCGGAGAAAAAACCGAAGCAGTTGGACTGGCTGATCTGGGCGCGCTACGAAGATACATTGGAATTGTTGTCGCTTCCAGCGCATCAATATTACGAAGAACTGGATGGCCGTGTACAGTCCTTGATCGACACGCGGATGCGCGAACTTGGTGTTGAGCAGAAACAAATGATCTTGCAATAGTCTTTTTTAACCAGTCAAGTATGTGCAACGCGACATTGCTATTCACACGACTTTAGCTAACGGGTCGAAAGTTGTGCAACATGAGACGAAAGAAACGATTGCCTCCGCTTCAGCCTCGCTCGAGCGCAGTCATACGGCAGTCGGTCAGAAAATAGATGTCGATGTCTAGCCCAGTTTGGCAGGCACCTCCGCAACATGGAGGTGCCTTTTTTCGTGCATACTACGGAGAACTGAGGCGCAAGGGTGGTGGTGACGATCGACTGGATCATTGTACTTGGTTTGGGTGTGCTGCAAGTTGTTTTGGTCGGGGCGGTAATCTTTTTGGAAAACCGCAACCCGGGGAAAACGATTTCCTGGTTGATCGTTCTCACGGTGCTTCCGATTCTCGGATTTGTGCTGTATTTGTTGCTCGGGCGCAATGTACAAAAGCGCAGAATGTTTCGCCACAAGCATCTCAAGGGCAATCGTTTGGAGTCGATCGTGGAACAGCAACTGCAACAGTTGAGTGAAGAGGAGCTGTTGCCAGGCTACGGGATGGAGCAGAAAAAGCGGCTGGTGCGCCTGTCGTTAAACAACTCGTTGTCCCCGCTGACGAGCAACAATCGCTTTACGGTATTGACCGACGGTCAGCAGAAGTTTAAGGAACTTTTTGCCGAGTTGGAGCGAGCCGAAGATCATATACACTTGATGTATTACATCTTTCGAGATGATGAGATCGGTCAGGATACACGCAAACTGTTGATACGCAAACGACAGGAAGGCGTCGAGGTGCGGGTGATGGTGGACGGGTTGGGTTCGCATAAAACGCCCAAGGCGTTTTTTCAGGAGATGGAGCGTGCGGGGATCGAGGTGGCGGTCTTTTTCCCCTTGAAGTTTCCCTTTTTGACGAACCGATTGAACTTCCGCAATCATCGCAAAATCGTGGTCATCGATGGGAAGGTTGGATTTCTTGGCGGGATGAACATCGGGGATGAGTACCTGTCGCGGGACCAGAAACTTGGATTCTGGCGGGATACGCATCTTGCAGTGCACGGGGACAGTGTGCAGATGTTACAGCGGGCGTTTTTAAATGACTGGTTTTTTGTGACGAGAAAGCCAATCAACGCTCCAAAGTATTACCCAAAGCCAGAGCAGGCTGGAACGATGCTGGTGCAGATCGTGCCAAGCGGCCCGGATGCGGAGTTTGATTCGATTCGGCAGATGTTTTTTACGGCGTGCGCGACGGCAGAAAAGCGGATTTATTTGCAGACGGCCTATTTTATTCCCGATGACAGCATCATCATGGCGCTGAAGATGGCGGCGCTGAGCGGAGTGGATGTCAAACTGATCGTGCAGGGCGTGCCAGAGTATCGCCTGACCTATTGGGCATCGCGGTCTTATTTTACCGAGCTGCTCAGTGCCGGGGTCAAATTGTATCTGTACCAAAAAGGAATCTTGCATACGAAAGTGTTATTGGTCGATGATGAGGTTGGCTGTTTGGGGTCGGCCAATTTTGATATACGAAGCTTTTTGTTGAATTTTGAGATCGGGGCCTTTTTGTACAATCACGAGTTTGTGGAGCGGTTGACGAAAGACTTTGTGCAGGACTTGCAAGATAGTGTACAGGTGGAGCAGGAAGTATACTTCAACCGACCGTTGAAGGATCGGTTGCGCGAGTCGGGCGCGCGGTTGCTGTCGCCGATTTTGTAAAAGCCCAAATTGCATAGTTGATGAACCTTTGCCTAGACGCTGTAATACTTTGGAATGGGAGTGGCGGAGAATTGACAACAACCTTCCGAGGAGGTCTAGGGTTTGAACAGAGAGGAACAACAGCTTGTTGCGTATGAGCAATTGGCTCGTGAGGTTGAAAAGTTGGTTCATTTGGTGCAGGAGAGCCAGCAAAACCAGTATGACTTTATGCAGGAAGCGTGCCGCTTGCTACAAGAGCAGCATGAGGATGTAAGCTCCTTGATCACGCGTGCCGGTACGCAAGATCAGTTGCAAGGGATGCTTGATGAAGTGCTGAAGCAGTTGAACACCCAGTTTCAAGGACAGATGATGACGCCAGGCCATCTCGGCGCTGGTGATGCAAATAAGAGTCAAAAGCCGAGCGGAATGATCCCGCAAGGAGGGGTATACCAGCCGAGTGGAACGATGCCGCAAGGAGGGGTATACCAGCCGAGTGGAACGATGCCGCAAGGAGGAGTGTATCAGCCGAGCGGAACGTTGCCACAAGGAGGGGGATACCAGCCGAGTGGAACGTTGCCACAAGGAGGAGTGTATCAGCCAAGCGGAACGTTGCCACAAGGAGGGGTATACCAGCCGAGTGGAACGTTGCCACAAGGAGGAGTGTATCAGCCGAGCGGAACGTTGCCACAAGGAGGAGTGCTATACCAGCCGAGTGGAACGATCCCACAAGGTGGGGTGCTATATCAGCCGAGTGGAACGATCCCGCAAGGAGGAGTGTACCAGCCGAGCGGAACGATGCCACTAGGAGGCGTGTACCAGCCGAGCAGCTCGCTCCCGCAAAGCGGGGTCATCACGGAGGCTGTGCCGATGATGACCGGGGATGGTGATGTGATTCCGATTCCGCTCGTGGAACAAGGAATCCCGGTCGCGGAACTGGTGGATATCGAGGCGGTCCCCGTCGTCAAACCGGCCACCCCTCCGGTCGCCAAGGCCCGCGTCCGCTTTTTCCACGCCTCACCCGATACCCCTGGCGTCGATATTGTCGTCGATGGCAAAAAGGTGGCGGAAGACGTCGATTTTGAAGGAATCAGCAACTATTTTCCCCTGACACCGGGACGGCACCGCGTGCAGGTTTTTCCCTATGGCAAACAGGTGGGGGCCCTGATCGATACCACCTTCAATGCCAAACCGAATCAATCCTATTCGATCGTGATCGCCGACTATTTTAAAAATGTCCGCCCGATTATCATTGAGGATGAGCCGAAGAAAACCAAACCGGGTTTTGCCCGAGTCAAATTTGTCCACCTCTCTCCGAACACTCCGGCGGTCGATGTCGGGCTGGTCTCCGGAAAAGTGTTGATCGGGCATTTGACCTACAAAGAAAAATCGCCGTATCTCCAAGTCGCCCCTGGCCGCCGCGATCTCGAGCTGCGTCTGGCAGGCAAGAAGGATGTGGTCCTGCGCCTGCCAAAAATGCGTTTCGACCCGAATATCACCTACACGATCTACATCGTCGGCCTGCGCGGTGGCCAACCGCCGCTTGCCATCGAAATGATTCCGGAAGCATGACTTGTCCGCCCAATATGTCAGAGAAGTCCTTTCTTTTTCGAGCGAAAGGGCTTCTTTTTTATCGAGAAAAAGGGAATCCTGCATAAGGTAGAGAAAATGCATGGATGCAGATCACTGTCGGACAAGAAAGGAAGAGACTACGATGATCCAACAACCATTTGGCCGCACAGGCTGGCAGGTGCCACTGCTCAGCTTTGGCGCACAGCGTATCGTCGATGAACACCACTGCACGGAAGAGGCGGCGATCGATATTGTCAACACCGCCATCGATCGTGGCATTACATATTTTGATACCGCGCCGAGTTACTCCGATGGGCAATCGGAATACCGACTTGGTTTGGCCTTGCAAGACAGACGCCAGCAAGTGAAGATCGCGACCAAGACGCACGACCGCACCCGCGATGGCTCATGGCGACTGCTCGAAGCGAGCTTACAGCGCCTGCAGACCGATTATGTCGATGAATGGCGGCTGCACAACATGGTCACTTTTGAAGAACTCGATCGCTGTTTTGCTGAAGACGGTGCCGTCAAAGCCCTGCTGGAAGCGCAGGAGCAGGGTCTGGTCAAAAAGCTCTCCATCTCCGGCCACACCAATCCGCAGGTGTTGGTCGAAGCGATCCGCCGCTTCGATTTTGACAGTGCCTTGATCGCCCTGTCAGCGCTCGATCATCATATCTATTCCTTTGCTCATGAGTTTGTGCCGTTGGCACGGGAAAAAGGCATGGGCATCATCGGCATGAAGGTGATGGCGCTAGGCAAATTGGGCAACTGGTATGAGCAGGCGCTCCGCTATACGTTGTCACTTCCGATCTCGACGTCGATCGTCGGTATGGAGTCGATGGAGCAGTTGGAGAAAAACCTCGCCATCGCGGAGAACTTCAAACCGATGACCGAGCAGGAACTTTTGGAGTTCTGGAAGGAGATCATGCATCTGGCCACGCCGCAGACTTTGCCGTGGAAGGCTGCTTCGTGGGGCGGCGATTCGTGGTATCAGCGGGCCCTATAGTCATCAAAAAAAGCCAGCAGTCATCTGCTGGCTTTCCCCTGTTTGTCAATGGCGTCCACAGCCACCGGATGAGCAACTGCCACAGCCTCCGCTCGCACCATCGCCTGGCTCATCTCCCTTTTCAACGGGAAGCATGTTGTTGACCGAAGAGACGAGCGTGTGTAGAATGCCTTGGATCACATCGTTCAAGTCCTCCTGCGCCGTTTGCAGTTCGTCGATCAGTGGGATTTGGGCGATGTGTTCGAGCACGTCATCATACTCTTGCTTGACTTTGATCACCGCGGGATGATCGAACCCGTGGCGCAAGGAGAGCTGCGAATATTGGTTGCGCTTGGCTTTGACCACAAACAAAAGCGCTTGTGCGTCACCGTGGCGATTGATTTTATCTTCCGCTTGGCGGTAGCGTTTCATTTCCTCCGAGGATTTGAGCATGCTGACAATTTCCTCTGTCTTCATCAAAACGTCCGAAAGCGATGTATGTTGAACAGTATTCACTGGAACAAAACCTCCTTTGCTCTCGTTTCATTGTACTCCAAAACAGCTGCTTCTACATGGAAATATGCAAAAAAAGGCAGGGAAAAATTTTGGAACGATTACAAGTTGAACTCCAGCAGTACGCCGACGAACTGTCCGCACATCTGTCTGGCCCCTATCAAGCACAGGACTATTACGATTTTCTTCGCAACCTCATGGACGCCACCATCCGTCATCACGGCCAGCAGACGGTCGCCCAGATGAGTGATGAGACGATTCTAAAGGTGATCAAGTCACAAGTCAGCGAACTGATCAAGCTCAAACGCATCAACAAACTGCTCAACAAGCTCGACCGCATCTAACAAAGACCCTTTCCAGTTGGAAAGGGTCTTTGTTCGTTACACCAAGCCGAAAAAGCGAACGGTTTGCGCTACGAGGAAACATACGCTAAGCGCGATCGAGGTCGGCAGTAAGATAGCGACCAGCGTCCATTTGGTGCTCTTGGTCTCTTTGGCGATCGTCCACATCGTCGTGCCGCACGGGTAGTGCAACAGGGAGAACAGCATCATGCACAGCGCGGTCAGCCACGTCCAGCCGTTGGAGAGAAACAGATTTTTCAACTCCACAAGCGAAGACATCTCCGTCATCGCTCCAGTTGAGAGGTAGCTCATGATCAAGATCGGCAGAACGATCTCATTGGCCGGAAGCCCAAGGATGAAGGCCATCAAAATATAGCCGTCCAGCCCGATCGCCTGCGCGAACGGATCGAGGAACAGAGCAGTATGTTGCAAAATGCTCGCATCGCCAACTTGGATGTTGGCGAGAATCCACGTCGCGATACCGGCCGGAGCAGCAACGATCACGGCGCGCTTCAACACGAACACGGTGCGGTCATACACCGAGCGGATCAGCAGTCGACCAAACTGCGGTTTGCGGTACGGTGGCAACTCCAAGGTGAAGTTGGACGGAATACCGCGCAGCATCGTCTTCGAGAGTAGCCACGATACGGACAAGGTCACAGAAATGCCGACCAGCACCAACCCGACGACCACCGCCGTCGCCACCAGTGAGCCATAGGCCAGCCCGATCGCGCCGCCCATAAACAGCGTGGCCAGCGTGATCAGCGTCGGAAAACGTCCGTTACAAGGAACGAAGTTGTTCGTGATAATCGCGATGGTCCGCTCGCGTGGCGACTCGATGATCCGGCAGGCTATCACACCAGCTGCATTGCAGCCAAAGCCCATGCTCATCGTCAGCGCTTGCTTGCCGTGCGCCCCCGCTTTTTTGAAAAAGCGGTCGAGGTTAAAGGCCACCCTGGGCAGATACCCAAAATCTTCTAAGATCGCAAACGCTGGGAAGAAGATCGCCATCGGTGGTAGCATGACCGACACCACCCACGCCGTTCCGCGGTAGAGCCCTTCGACCAACACACCATGCACCCAAGCGGGAGTGCCTAGCCAGAGGAAAAAGGTGGTCAGATACCCTTCGATCCAGAAGAAGAAATCGGCGAGCATACTCGATGGCAGGTTGGCTCCGGCGATCGTCAGATAAAAGACGGTGCCAAGCATCAGCATCATGATCGGGTAGCCGAGCCAGCGCGAGGTCAGCACATTGTCGAGCCTGCGGTCAAATTCATGCTGCGCTTTGTTTTCGGGCAGCATCACCGTCTGTGTGACGATCTCCTCCGTCCGGGCATAGATGTCGCTGACGATCTGGTCGCGCAGGTCGGTCGTGTCTTGTTGCTGGAGATTTTGCATCAAATTTTTTAATTGTTGGATCTGCCCTTGCTTCATGAGGGAATCACCACATCACCTGTGCTGAAGAGGCGCGGATGCTCCAAGGTGTACTGTTCAAGAGCTTGTAGCACCGATTCATCGCCATCGAGCAGGCGCAGCGCGACCCAACGCGAGCGAAGCACGCCGGAGACGAGCGGTTCGACCTGCGGGAGCAACGCGGTCACCGCCCGTTCAACCTGTTCCGAGTAGGTGGTGAGCTTCGGTGTCGGGGTCACATGACCGAGTGCAACTTTCCACAGCATCTCCTTGAGTTCGTTCAGTCCTTCGCCGCTTCGCGCCGTCATCGGGATGACAGGCACCCCGAGCTCCGCTTGGAGTTTCACGAAATCGATCGTGATGCCTTTGCGCTTCGCTTCGTCCATCAGATTGACTGCGACCACCACACGGTCGGTCACCTCCATTACTTGCAGCGCGAGATTTAAGTTGCGCTCCAGATTGGTCGCGTCGGTGACGACGAGCGTTGCGTGCGGGTTGGCAAAGCAGATGAAGTCGCGGGCGACCTGTTCGTCTGCCGATTGGGACAGCAGGGAATAGGTGCCTGGCAGATCGACCAAGGTGAAGCTATGTTCCTGATGACGGAAGCGCCCGATCGCGCTACCGACCGTCTTACCTGCCCAGTTGCCCGTGTGTTGGTTCATCCCGGTCAGAGCGTTGAAGACGGTGCTTTTGCCTGTGTTCGGGTTGCCAGCCAGCGCAATGACCAGTTCATCGGGGCTTGGCAATTCGATCGCAAACCGTTCTGTGCAGACTGCATGCGTGTCTCGAAAACTATGTTGTGACATGATTTCTATCCTCCTCCGCAACTATCAAATTAAATGCGCGTGACCATCACAAGGGATGCCTCTTCGCGGCGCAACGCGATCACCGCACCGCGGATGCGATAGGCGACCGGGTCGCCAGCCGGGCTTTTGCGCAGCGCTTCGATCACCGCCTGCGGGACAAGACCGAGGTCAAGCATTCGGCGCCTCTGTGCGCCAGTCGCGTTCAAAGATACCACTCGCGCCCGTTCGCCGATCAAAAGATCAGGCAGTGGAATGATCTCCATGAACAAAACCTCCTATCAACAGTTAGATCGTATTGAAAATGCCTACTGGTTTACCTGAAGCTAACTCTTTTGCACAAGGGAAACTTTTGAGCCTAAAAAAAGTGGCACTCACATACTATTGCCAGGGGTTGCATTTGGTGACTCCGCTATAGTTAGATGGACTCAAAAAAGTTAGCCGCGTGAAAAGTTTTTTCTCTATGCTAAATCATATTACGAAAACTGTGCATTGTGCAACATTTTGGTGACAATTTTTTTTGAGAGATTGACAACTGGATTATACTTATCCATACTATTGTAATCATTCGAAAATTTTAGCAATAGGGGCAACTAGAGATGACAGAACTGCAACGCAACTTTTGGCTGATGTTGACAGGCCGCTCTGTGTCGAAGCTAGGAGATACTTTTCACTTCTTGGCGCTGTCATTGATGATCTATGCCAAAACAGAATCGGCGCTCAGCGTCGGTCAGGTGATGGTCGCTTCCTATCTACCTATGCTTATACTCGGGCCGTTTCTCGGCGTATGGATCGACCGCTTAAACAAGCGCAAGTTGGCGATCGCCTGCGAATTGATACGGGCAGGGCTCGTTTTGTCGATCCCGTTTTTGCCGCATGTCTATTGGATCTATTCGTTCACATTTGTCATCGCGATCATTGGCTTTGTCTCCTCAACGTCGCAACAGGGGCTGATTCCGCAGCTTTTTCCGAAAGGCGATCTGCTCGGGTACAACGCCAGGATTCAAACCTCCATGCAAGTGATGGCCATCGCCGGACCGATCGCGGCCGGGGCAGTGATCGGCTTTTGGTCGTATACGGCTGCGTTTGTTGTGGATTCGGCGACGTTTCTGTATTCGGCGATGAGTTTGTCGCTCTTGTCTGTGTCGGCCAAAGCTGCCGCCAAGCAGAAGGGGGCGAATCAGGAAAAGAAATTCTGGGTGGAGCTTCGTGAAGGGGCGCGCTATATGGTACAGCTGCCGCGCGTGATGAACGCGACGGCGATCATGTTTACGGCGATGATTGTGAGCGGGATGTTTAATGTATTGCTCGTCGTCTTCTCGAAAAATATCATCAAGGTGACCGATACAGAGTTCGGTTGGCTGGAGGCGGGCATCGGACTCGGCTTGGCGGCGGGGGCAGCAACGCTCGCTTTTTTGAAAAGAGTCGATTTGCTGCTGATCGTGCGCATCGGGATTCTGGTCGATGCCTTGATGATCGCCGTGCTGAGCACGACCGAGTCGTTTTGGACGGAGTGGCTGGCGCTGGTCGGGATCGGGATGTTCTCGGTGATGGCGATGATCGCCGCCGCGACGCTCATCCAGATCGAAGCGGAGCAGGCTTATATCGGGCGCGTGCTCGGATTTTACAACACGGTCTTCATGGCGGGCACGGTCGGATCGATGGCACTGGCTGGCGTGGTGGAGACTTGGTTTTCGGTGCGGGAGATCTTCCTCTACGGCGGTTTGGCGACGGCTGGAGCGACGCTCTTGCTCTCACTGCGCCGACTGCCCAAACAAGAAGCGCCGCCCAAGCAGGCGCAAGCATAGCACAGGCCCTTCCCACGCTCAAGGGGAGGGCCTGTTTTTTCGTGCCCGTACGGTGGTGATCAGCAGGCGGTATACGCTGTACACCCCGAGGTAGCCCGAGGTGCTGAGAAAGAGCCAGTTGTTAAAAATCTCATGGATGTGTGTGGTGAACTCGACGCCCATCCGCTTGATCTCCAGGATGCTGAGCCCGGTGGTGATCAGGAACAGCCACGTGGCGATGACGCTGAGCAGGTCGAAGAGCCACGCCAAGCGATGCTTGCGAAGGAAGAAGAGGAAGAGTGGGAGTGCGACGATACTTACGATCAGCAGTACGTTCATCAGACAGCTCCTTTCTTATTAGACAGCCCCATTCTTAGTTGGTAGCGTGTTCTTTGCTGTGGTAAAGTATTCCTGAGAATGTAATCGAAGGGGTCGGATGGAACGATGAAGCCGTTTCAAATAACGTTGTATACGAAAGACGGATGTACGTTGTGTGAGAAAGTCAAACCGATCTTGGCGCGGGTGGGGCAGACCTATCCACTTCAAGTGGAGGAGTTTGATATCACGACCGATCAAGCGGTGTATGCGAAATATTGGGACAAGATTCCGGTGTTGGCGATCGATGGGGAAGAGGCGTTCGTCTCGAAGATTGCGGAGCACTGGCTGCGGCGTTATTTGGAAGAAAAAAAGCAAACTCGCGCAGACTAGTCTGGGCGCTGGGTTCGATGCACAAGGCGTTGGAGCTTGAGAGGGTCGAGGTGCGGATCGAGGCGAAGTAGAAGGATCTTGCCTGTTTGTAAGCGGCGGAAAAACTGGCGCAGGTGCGCGGCATTCGGAGGATGGACGGGAGCGGTCGTGACGATGTGAACTTGGGCGCGGAGAATGTCCTTTACAAACGGTTTGTCCTTCTACTACAATGGGTGAGAACGAAAAATTGAAAAAAGCGCAGTTGCTAGGGGTGCCTACTTTGGCTGAGAAGCACGATCAGTGCTAACCCTTTCACTCGATCCTGGGTAATACCGGCGTGAGGAAGTGACGGCATTGGACGATATTTGTCTTGTGTATTCATCTTCTGCCGGATTCCGGGAGGAGATTTTTTTATGCGATTGAAGCTTTTTTCGAGGAGGAAAATGGGACATGAAGAATAGTTATGTCGTCAATTTCAGAGAAATCATGATCACGGTGATCTTGTCCGTGCTGTGCGGGTTCCTGTACATCGCATGGGCGCCGCTGTATGGCGTGGCAGACGGAATCTACCCGGGCCTCGGTGAGATCGTCTATGGCACCTGGTTCATCGCGGGCGTGCTTGCCGCCTACATCGTGCAAAAGCCAGGTGTGGCGCTGATCGCAGAGATGGCTGCTGCGTCGGGCGAATTTATCATGGGTGGCCCGTACGGCCTGTCTACGCTGCTCTACGGGATGGCGCAGGGCGCTGCGACCGAGTTGGTATTTGCACTTTTCCGTTATAAGAAGTTCAACATGGGCACGCTGATGCTGGGCGGTGCCGCTGCTGCGCTGGCCAGCTTGGGTTATGAGGCGCTGACCGGGGGCTTGGCTGAGCTTTCGACCGGACCGATGCTGGCGAAAATTGTGATCCGCACGGTATCTGGCGCAGTTCTTGGCGGTCTGCTGGCGAAGCTGATCGTGGATGCATTGGCCAAAACGGGGGCTTTAAACAACTACGCAATCATCCGCAAGCGGATGGAGAAACCGTTCTAATATGAATCACGAAAAAAAGACACCCTTTCTCGGCTGTGAAGGGGTGTCTGTGCAATTTTTTGACCGCGAGACCCCCGTGTTGCAAGAGATGAGTGTAGAGATTGCAGAAAAAGAAGCGGTGCTGTTGCTCGGCCCTAGCGGCTGTGGGAAAAGCACGCTGGCACAAGTGTTGTCTGGCATCATCCCCCGCTCAATCGAAGCGTGGATGAAAGGGACGGTGTACCGTCCTGATCGCGTCGGCGTGATGTTTCAAGACCCGGACGCGCAGTTTTGCATGTTGACGGTGGAAGATGAGATCGCGTTCTCGCTAGAGAACCGCCGAGTTCCACCTGCCGAGATGCGCGGACAGATCGAGCGGTTGATGCGGGAAGTCCGGCTTGATCTCCCGCTTCACAAACCGATCTCCGAGCTGTCCGGCGGCTTGAAGCAGCGGTTGGCGCTGGCCTGCTTGCTGGCGCTGGAGCCGGACGTGCTCTTCTTTGATGAACCGACGGCGCAGCTCGATCCGGAGAACACCAGACAGGTCCTGCAAGACATCGCTCGACTGCGCCATGAGAAGACGATCGTGCTGATCGAGCATAAGTTGGAGAGCGTGATGGAGTGGATTGATCGCGTCTTGCTGTTTGCGCCAGACGGTTCTTTGCAAGGCGAAGGCAAGCCGGAAGACGTTCTGCGCCAAAATGAGGATGCCATCCGCGAGTATGGAATCTGGACACCGCGCATGTGGCCGGTGACGTGGGAGCAACTGCTGAGCGACCCGCAGGCTCCTCTTGCACAGCGCTTGGAACGGCAAGGGGAGGGGGGCAACCGGAAGTCTGCCGCGCAGGATGAGCGCATGAGTGGCGTGCCAACTGCGGCCCGATCCAGTGCCATCGCACCGACCGATGAACGTGAGCCGCTCTTGGATGTTAAAGGCTTGCAGATGAGCTATCGAGGTGGCCGGAACGTTTGGTCCGGTGTCGATGTGCGCGTGCAGCCAGGAGAGTGGGTTGCGATCATGGGACCGAACGGAGCAGGAAAGAGCACGTTTTTGAAGGCGGTCGGTGGACTGCTTCCTGTGAGTGGCGGTCAGGTGCTGGTAAAAGGGAAGGAGCTTGGAACGTACAAGCCGGAAGCGTTGTATGACCTGATGGGGATTGTGTTCCAGAATCCGGAGCATCAGTTTATCGCCGATACGGTGTTTGAGGAAGTCGCCTTTGGCGGGCGCTTGGCGAAATGGCCACAAGAGAAGGTGGACCGGGAAACCAAGCAGCTTTTGGAGGATTTTCACCTCGAGGCGTTAGCGTCGAAAAACCCATTTACCTTGTCGCAAGGCCAGAAACGCCGCTTGAGCGTCGCTGGGATGTTGTTGAAAAATCAGGAGCTGTTGTTGCTCGATGAGCCGACTTTCGGGCAGGATGCCGCGACGACGCGGGAGTTGATCGAGCGCATCCAAGAGCGCAACGCGAGCGGTACGACAGTGATGATGGCGACGCATGATGTGGAGTTGGTGGCGGAGACCGCGACGCGCGTGTTGGTATTTGCAGAAGGCGGGCTGCTGTTTGACGGGACGCCCAAGCAACTGTTTACGCAACCAGACCTGTTGGCCCGCGCCGCGCTCGTCGAGCCACTGTCCTATGAGTATCAGCGTCGGAAAGCTGTACGGGAGGAGGGGAGTGTCTATGTATGAGACGAACAGTTTTGTCGGACAGGTCAATCCGTCAGTCAAACTGATCCTGCACCTCCTCTGCATGATCTTGATCGTCTTGGCCAGCGAACCGTTGACCACGCTGTATCTGTTGCTGATTCCGGTGATTTTGACACTGACTTTGGCAAAGATTCCACTGCGTACATTTGTGCGGCGCGTGTCGCCGTTTTTGATCATTTTCCTTTCGACCACCTGGGTGCTCGCCGCTTATGGCAAAGGCGAGACGGTATGGTGGGAATGGGCCTGGATTCGGATCACCGAAGAAGGGGTGATCAACGGCTTGAACATCGGGCTCCGGATGATGGCGTTCGTCTGCTATGGCTTTTTGTTCACGGCGACTACCGATTTGACCAAGCTCGTGATGAGCTTGATGCAGCAGTGTAAACTGTCGCCGAAGATCGCCTATGCGCTGTTGGCTGGGTTTCGCTTCTTGCCGCTGTTCAAAGAGGAGTATGCGCTGATCAAAGCGGCGCATCGCGTGCGTGGCGTCTCTCGCCTGCCGGGACTGCGTGGGAAGGTGCAGGGGATCGTGCGCGATACGATTCCACTGCTCGCACAAGGCATTCGCAAAGCGGAGCGCGTGGCGGTCGCTTTGGAAGCGCGCGGCTTTGACGGTACACTCAATCGCACGTTCTATCATCAGATGACGGTAGGGCGTCAAGATGTGTTCTATGTCGCCCTGCTGTTGCTGACAAATGTGGCTGTTTTGTTCTTGCTGTAAGCACAACAAAAAAAACGCTTTTCCTCAATCGGGAAGAGCGTTTTTTTCATTCTGAGGAAAAGTCAGCATAAATTGGGTGCCTTTGCCGGGGACACTTTTGACTTGCACAGTGCCCTGCATCGAGTGGATGATCTGGTAGGTGACCATCAGGCCGAGCCCCGTTCCGTTCTGCTTGGTTGAGAAATAGGGGGTGCCAACTCGTTCCAGTTCCGCTTCGCTCATACCAACGCCGTTGTCGATGATGTCGATCTTGACGTTCTGTCCGCGCTTGTAGGCGTTCATGTGCAGGGTGCCACCGTTTGGCATCGCCTCGATGCCGTTTTTGACCAGGTTCATCAGCACTTGGGAGAGCTGCTCAGGGTCGCCTGCAATGTACAAGCCTTGGGCGATCTGGTGCTTGATCTCGACGTTTTGCAACGTCGCATAGGAAGAGATAATAGCTGCGGCATGCTCGACCCGCTCGGCGACATCGATCGTTTCAAGACGCGAGGACTGCGGCTTTGCAAACGCAAGATAGTTGGAGATGATCGTCTCGGAGCGGTCGAGTTCGTCGATGCCGAGCTTGAGAAACATGTGACGTTTCTCAGCAGGAATCTGGTCCGATTGCAACAATTGCAGGAACCCGCGCACGACGGTCAGTGGATTGCGGACTTCATGCGCGATGGAGGCGGCGAGCTGGCCCATGATGCGCAGCTTTTCAGCCTGTTGAATCTCGAAGCGTAAGGCCGCTTTTTCCCGCATGTTTTCGATCAGGAAGATCGAGATGCAGATCGAGAGGACGTGCAGGATCACGAAGGCGGCGATGATTGGAAGCTGTGGCGTGTCCGGCTGTGGGAGATAGGCGGTCACAACGACAGCAGTTTTGACCAGCAAGGAAGCGAAAAACGTGAGCAACGAGGCAGAGAGCAGCTTCTGGCGGCGGCCCCATCGCTTAAAACGAGATGAGATCAGATAGGCGGCCAGGATGACGAATGGATAGGTCAGCGCCATGATGGGAAAGCCAGGGCCGCCCAAGTACCAGCTGTATAGATACACGGCGGCGATGAGGAACAGGCTGGAGCGAAATCCGCCATAAAGAATCCCGATCAAAAGTGGCACAAGACGCAGGTCAAAGACAAAGCCGGGCAGCGGAGTGACCGGCAGGGTCATACAGCAAAGAGCCGCAACGGTCGCCACGATGCTGATGGCAGTTCGGTCGCGGGCAGTGACCATCGGACTGCTTATTTTATCGATCCAAATCGTCTGATAGATAAAGATGGGCAGGATGATGATGAGCATATTGAGCATGAGATCTTTTACTTCGTTCAAAACGACTCACCTCGAGGACAGTACGATATCGTCAGAAATAGGTAGTTTGTTGTGCGATAGGCTTGTCGTCAATTTTCGACAGATTACTACAGGAAACCTTTTTTGAATTGTAAAAATTTTAGATGGATCAATTAATTATCGCACTAAACATTGGGTTCGCGTGCGACCGGTTAGACGATCTGGCGTTGAATCGGGTAAACTATGGAAACGAAGAGGGGGGCGAAGCTATGCAAGCAATGATCGAGCAAGTAAAACGAGTGGCGATGGAAGCGGCGACTGCGGCTGGGAAACTGGCCAAGTCGCGTTTTGACGGAGCATTTGCGGTGGAGGAGAAAGATGAGCACGGCGATCTGGTCACCGAGGTGGACCGCTTGGCAGAAGCGATCATCTTGGAAAAGATTCGAGCTGAGTTTCCAGAGCACGGCATTCGCAGCGAGGAGACGGGCTGGTCGGGCGTGGAAGGCGACTATCTGTGGCTGGTCGATCCGTTGGACGGCACGAATAACTATGCGATCGGCTTGCCCTTGTATGCGGTCGCGATCACGTTCTTTGTGCAGCGAGAAGCGATGGTTGGGGTAATCTATGACTCGGTGCAGGACAAGCTGTATCTGGCCGAGCGCGGCAAAGGGGCGACGTGCAACGGGCAGCCGTTGCGGATCAAAGCGCCCAAGGCGGGCAGAAAATTGACGCTGGGTTGGATACAAGGCCATATCGTGCAAAAGGAAGAGCGGGCGATGAGGCTGAAGCACCATCTGGATCTCACAGCGAAGCGGGTGCTTCGGGTCTGGGCACCGACGCTGGTGTGGTGCATGATGGCCCGCGGGGATTTGGACGGCGTCGTGCTGTACAACTCAGAAGGCGATGATCTATATGCTGGACTTTTGCTCTTGCAGGAAGCGGGCGGATTGGTGATCGACTTCGACGGGGAGCCGTTTGCAGGGATGCATGCAGAGCCGTATTTGGTCGGATGCCATCCTGACAAGCGGAATGAACTGCTGGCGGTGGTGCAGGAAGGTCTGCTTCATACGTAAAAAAAAGCCTCTCCAAGTGGTGGAGAGGCTTTTTCTATCCGAATTACTTCGCAGCAGCGAGACGCTTGTTGACTTCATCCCAGTTGATCAGGTTGAAGAAAGCAGCGATGTAGTCCGGGCGTTTGTTTTGGAACTTCAGGTAGTAAGCATGTTCCCAAACGTCGAGGCCGAGGATCGGGGTTTTGCCTTGCATGATCGGGCTGTCTTGGTACTCGGTGGTGGTGATCGCCACTTTGTCGCCGTCAGCGATCAGCCATGCCCAGCCGGAGCCGAAACGGGTGGTAGCTGCTTTGGTGAACTCAGCTTTGAAGTTGTCGTAGGAGCCAAATGCAGCGGTGATCGCATCTGCTACTGCGCCAGTCGGAGCGCCGCCGCCGTTCGGGGAAAGGATTTCCCAGAACAGGGAGTGGTTCGCATGGCCGCCGCCGTTGTTGCGAACTGCGGTGCGAATGTTTTCCGGAACTGCATCCAGGTTCGCGATCAGCTCTTCGATCGACTTGGAAGCCAGATCGTCATGTCCTTCGAGTGCTGCGTTTACATTGTTTACGTAGGTCGCATGGTGACGGTCATGGTGAATTTCCATGGTCAGTGCGTCGAAATGCGGTTCGAGTGCGTCATTTGCGTACGGAAGTGCCGGCAGTTGGTATGCCATTGGGTATTACCTCCTATGTAGAAAGTAGTTTTTATACATACATATATCTTATCTTAATTAGGTTGGAAAGCCAAGACAAAATTTGGTGATGTGTCTTACGTTCCCCAGACTAGAATACTCGCAATCGACACGGTTCATACATGAAACGTGCGATTATTGGTTGAGCCCGTTGAACAGATAGTGGATCTTGGTCGTCAAGATCTCTTCGACCGGCCAGTTGCCTTCTGACAACACCCAGTCTTGCATGGCGTGCAGGTAGATATTTTCCAGCATGTCGCCTGCAATGATCGGATCGATCGTCTGTTTGAGGTGTCCTTCTTCCTGTGCGGACTCGAGGATGTCGGCCATCAGGTTGCGCAGGGAAACGGGGCTTTGGCGCTCGTGGATCATCGCAGTCGGCGTGGCGAGCGTCGATTTGACCCAGATTTTCACGAGATCGAAGCTCTCTTGGTTGGCAGTGAGCGCGATTTTGAACAGGCGCATCACCTTTTCTTCTACAGACAGATCGGGTTGATCCCACTCCACGCTTCGCTCCATCATCTCTTCAAAGCGGTCCTGTCCCCAATGGGCGAGGATCGCTTCTTTTGATGGAAAATGTAAAAAGACGGTGCCACGTGCCACATCGGCGTGCTCAGCGATCATGTCGATCGTCGTGGCATCATAGCCGCCTGCTTGAAATAATTTCATCGCGCTGGTGAAAATTTTGGTGCGCGTCTCTTGTTTTTTGCGCTCTCTGCGACTGGACATCGTGTTTCCCTCTCTTTTCAGGTGTTGGTCAGTTCTATTTTACACCATTTTGGGGGTGGACACATATTTCGTAGACCTGTAATATAATTGTACTAGGTACATTTTAGACTCAGTACATTAAGAGTGTGGATATATAAATGTTTCAAGTCCTGATTTGAGGAGGAAATTACGATGAACAAGCGGACGGTTGTAGTCGGTGGCGGTTTGGCAGGGTTGAGTGTGGCGGCACGGTTGGCGAAGGCGGGTCATGATGTGACGTTGTTGGAAAAAGCGCCAAAATTGGGCGGACGTGCGGTGACGATTCCGCTTAAAGGCTTTGATTTTAACTTTGGTGCGCATGCGATCTACAGCCGGGATTCGTCGTATATTCGGAAATTGGAGAAGGAACTGCAGTTGAACATCGGCTGGGTGGATTTCGATCCGAAGAAGGCGCGCTATGACCTGGGTCATGAGATGACGGAGATGCCGGCGACTTTGGAGGGCTTGTTCAAGACGAAAGTGCTGCCCAAAGGGGCTGTGAAGGCGCGGTTTGCCATCGAGATCGTCAAGACCGTCTGCCTGCTCGAACGCGGAGAGGAAGGCGTGTCGATCGGTGAGTGGCTGCGGCGCTCGGGCAAGCATCAGCAGGTGCAGGATCTGATGCTGACCTTGGCATCGAGCAACTTCTTTACGCAAGAGCCGGAGCGCATTCCCTCGACCGTGTTCTTTAAATACTACCAGCGCCTGTTCCGCACCTCGAAGGCCGTCTCGTACATTGCGGGTGGCTGGGGGTCGCTTGTGTCCGAATTGGAGCGCGTGATCGTAGAAAATGGCTCCAAGGTGGTGACGAAGGCGAAGATCGAGCGCGTGCTGTTCGAGCAAGGGCGCGTGGTCGGTGTGGAGACTTCTGAGGGGCTGTTCACAGGCGATGAATTTGTGTTCGCGGTGCCGCCGAAGGAGCTGGCGAAGATCTTTGAAGGTACGACGTTGGCAGCGTCGATCTCGCCATATCTGTTGCACAAGCCGAACAATGTGTTGGTGTATGACATCGGTTTGTCCAAGCGGATTGAGACGCCGTACACGTATATTTATGACAAGCAGGCGCGGGTGTTTATGACCGACATCTCTGCGTATACGCCGTGCACGCCGGAGGGTGGCCAACTGATTCAGGCGGTTGCCTATCTGAAGAGTGAAGAGGTCGGTGACCGCGAGCACGCGGCGATTCGCAAAGAGGCGATCGAGCGCTTGTTTGACAAGCATCTGGCAGGGTGGCGCGAGCAGTTGGCAGCCAAGCGTTATACGGAGCGCGCCGCGGCGCAGGAGATCAAGGTGGAGGATGACCAGCAGTTGATGCCTGTGCAGTTCCACGCATGTGCGAACGCTTATTTTGCCGGAGATTGGGTGCAAGGTGTCGGCCAACTGTCGGAGTTGTCGTTCTCCTCGGGCTATGAGGTAGGGGAGCGCATTTTGCGCAAAGGCAATAGTGGAATCGTATTGCTGAGCCGGGCCGTCTAATGACAAGGTAGGAAGCAGATGAAAAACGCCCTTCACCGTCGATGCGGTGAGGGGCGTTTTTGCTCGCCAACAGGTAGCTTGGTGCTTTTTTTGGTTCGTTTTTCCCCGACTTGCATTATGACCCGCTAATCTGTTGTATCATATGTCCTAACGGGCGGTATCGTACCGAGAAATTGGGGATGAGGTCGCGGATTTTTCTGCGAGGCTGTAGCATGTTACAATGGAGTTTGAACGTTGGGGATTTATGCAGAAAGGAGTCTTGACATGACTCAACTGACGAAGCAAGAACCGCTCCTTTGGGGCGATAAGCGATATCATACGTGGAATTTTCATCTGCGCTCCGTCTTCGGGGAAAAGATCTTCAAGGTGCCGCTCGATGCCGGATTTTCCTGTCCGAATCGGGACGGTGTGGTGACGACAGGCGGTTGTACGTTCTGCTCGGCGCGCGGCTCTGGTGATTTTGCGGGCAATCGCAAGGATGATCTGGTGACGCAGTTTCACGATGTGAAGGAGAAGATGCATCGGAAGTGGCCGAAAGCGAAGTACCTCGGGTATTTTCAGGCCTATACGAACACGTATGCTCCTGTTGAGACCTTGCGGGACTATTATGAGACGATCCTGCAACAAGACGATGTGGTCGGGCTGTCGGTGGCCACGCGGCCAGACTGCCTGCCCGATGATGTGGTCGAGTATCTGGGTGAGTTGAATGAACGGACGTTTTTGTGGTTGGAATTAGGTCTGCAGACGATTCATGAGCAGACGGCCGATTTGATCAATCGGGCGCACGATTACCAAGTGTATTTGGATGCGGTCGAGCGTTTGCGAGCCAAGGAGATCAAAGTGTGCTCACACATTATCTTAGGTCTGCCCGGCGAGACCGATGAAATGATGATGGAGACGGCGCGGGCAGTAGCGCAGATGGGGGTGCAAGGGATCAAGATCCATTTGTTGCACCTGCTGAAGTACACCCCGATGGTGAAGCAGTATGAGGAGGGTCTGGTGGAATTTTTAGACCCGGACCGCTATATCAATCTGGTCTGCGATATGCTGGAGATTTTGCCACCGGAAATGGTCGTTCATCGCCTGACCGGGGACGGACCGCCCGATACGCTGATCGGTCCCTTGTGGTCGCTCGATAAGTGGTCGGTGCTCAATGGGATCGATGCGGAGTTGAAGAGAAGGGATTCGTGGCAAGGGAAGTATTATGTGCCGCAAGGGTAAGTCTGCCCAAGCAGTAGCTGCCGTTGCAGTGAAACCATCCTCGAACGCTGGTCTTGGCGCGGAGGTTGGAACATGGTGATCAGGCCGATGTTGCGGTTTGTGAAAGAACTGCTCACCGACGTGCTGAAGCCGGGCGATGTGGCGATCGATGCCACGGTTGGCAAGGGCTCAGATACGCTTTTTTTGGCGGAAACTGTCGGGGCGACGGGACGGGTGATCGGCTTTGATGTGCAGGAAGCCGCGTTGCGTCGGGCTTGGGATCGCTTGACCGACGCGGGTGTCTGTGAGCGGGTCGAGCTGCACTTGGTAAGCCATGCCCAGATGCAGGACGTGGTGCCGAGCGCGTGGCATGGTCGGGTGCAGGCGATCACCTTCAATTTGGGATACCTGCCGGGCGGTGATCCAGCCGTCGTAACGACAACAGAATCGACGCTCACCGCCTTGCAAGCCGGGCTTAACATCCTCTCAGTCGGCGGTGTGATGACGGTGATGCTGTATTCGGGGCATGATGCGGGCAAGGCCGAAACACAAGCGGTTTTGGCTTGGGCCCAGGCCGTGGATGTGTCGCAGGCGCATGTGTTGCAGTACCGTTTTTTGAATCAACAAAACGACCCGCCGATTTTGCTCGCGCTGGAAAAGCGCGCTCAGTAGACTGCCTGTTCGTCAGGCAGTCTTTTTCTGTATCTGAATGGTGAAACGCTTCGGTGTGTGATTACTTATTTGCCGGAATGTGTAACAGAATTCGTAGCGTCCCCGACTATATTTATAGATGAGAATGAAATTCAATGCGGGGAAGAGGGGAAGGCTCGATGGTGGAACACGATTTTGATGAATGGTACCGTCTCTACCACCGGGACGTTTTTGCTTTTGTCGGCTATCAGGTGCGGTCTCGACAGGATGTGGAGGACATCGCACAGGAAGTATTTGTCCGCGTTCTCGTCGGAGCTGACCGCTTCCAAGGGTTAGCTGCTCCGAAAACCTGGATTTTGGCGATCGCGCGCCGTGCTGTCGCCGATTGGTATCGAAAGAAGCGGTTTAAGAATTTATTTTCGCTCAACGAGGTGCAAGATGTGGCCAGCGATGAGCTTTCATTATATGAGCGGGCGGAGATAAGTGCCAAGGAAGAGGCGTTGCGCGAAGCTTTGCTAAAGCTGAAAAAGGATGATCGCGACGTGGTGGTGCTGCGGATGATCCATGAGTTTTCGACGGAGGAGACGGCCTCGATCTTTGGCTGGACATCGGCGAAGACACGGACCAAGCTGCATCGGGCACTCAAGAAACTGCAGGAAATGCTTGGCGATGATCCGCTGTTTGATCAGATGGCACGTAAAGCGGCAGAGGAAGGGGTGAGTTTACGATGACGGAACAGCAGTGGAAACATCTGAAGAACGATCTGAAGCAGTTAAAGCCAGATGAACAAGACCAACCGGCCGATGCGATGCAGTTTAAGAACAAGGTGTTGCAGGAATATGATCGTCGAACCCGTGTGCAGCAGCGTTCGCGTTGGTTCCGTCGCGTGACTACCGCACTGACGATCGCTGTGGCGGTGTGGTGCGGTCTGTTGATCACCTCCCCGTTCAGCGAAGAGGGGCTGGTCGCTGTGCCGGAATGGAAGACACTATCCCAACCCAAGTCGAATCAGGGCGTGCAAGGGCTAGCTCCTTACGATGTGGTCAGTTCGTATTTTGATTTTTTGCTGCAACGGCGCACCGAAGATGCGAATGCACTATTGGTTGACGACATGCGCGAGCAGGAATCTGTGGTGACTCAAAACTTGTCCGATCCGCATATGACGGGGTTTACGATCTACAATGCGTCGAAGGGAAGCGGGAAGATTCAGTACAGCGTGCGCGTGTCGTGGGGCTCGAAGACAGAGAAAGCTTCGAGTGAAGCGTATGAGGTGACGGTGACCGATAGCGTCGGGCGTTGGCTGATCGCGGAGATTAAGCGCTCAGGTGAGGTGGTGTTTGACGGATCGGACGGTTTGGAGATTTCGCGCACACAGCGCGGCAAAACCGAGACGTTTTTGCGGAAATCGGATTGGTCGGAGGCGGGGCGGTGGACGTTGTTTGCCGCCGATCCGTCGTTTTCCTCACAGTTGGTGTTTGTAGACCCGGAGGAGGCCCCTGTGATCTATAAGGCTGCTGTCGGCATGAAGCCGCAACAGTTGGTGGAATTGCCAAAGGGGGAGGCCAAAGCGGTATTTTGGACCGACACGAATCTGCTGGCTGTGAATTTTACCGCGGCTGAGTCAAAGAAGTCAGAGGTTTTGTTCTATGATGCGATCGATGGGAAGATGCGCGATTCGGGCTGGTTGGGCGGAATGTTACGGATGCTTGGCGCAGACGAATATGAAGCGTTGCATGCCCTGCCGAATGAGCGGATTCGGGTCGCGGCTGGTGAAGGGCGCTATCTGCTGGATTTGAAGAATCGCATGTTGTCACCCGATCATAGTCTGGGACAGGTTGCCAAGGTGAAGTTTGATGTGCAGAATGTGGAACTGCCTGTGGAGGGATTGGTGTTCTCCTATCCAGATCGGACGCCCGAATTTTTGGATACGGTCGATGTGATCTCGAGCGATCAAAAGGTGGATCTGCGCAAGGAAACCGGTTTCTATGTGTTTAACGGGATCTTTTCCGATTATTCATTAAAGGGTTCTGAACTGCAAGTGCACTTGAAGCGTGAAAAGGGCCGAGTTCAGGTGGTCACCGTACCGTATGGGATGTTGAAGCAGTTTGCGGGCCAGCAGTTTGTGGTCAAGGTGTTTGATGAGGGTGGGAAGTTGTTGGCAGATCCTTATGAGGTTGAGGTTCCAAAGTAGGGATTGATCGCATCTGCTGACACGCTGTGCGATTCGAACGAGAAAGGCAGCCCGGTTGGGCTGTTTTTTATGTGCGGGAAGGATGGGAATGGTTGGCGGACGCTGGTGGGATAGTAGGAGTACATGATGCGAGGGGGGTTTTAGAGGATGAGTTGGTTCGTGAAATCTCTGTTGGTCGGTACGGTCACGGTGGCCGTGTTGGTCGGACAGGTCAGCGTCGGTGTTGCCGAAACTCAGTCGCAATCCGAAACGGTTCATGTTGCTCAGCAAGGGATGAAGCAGCAGGAGTTTTGGATTGTGACCAATGAGATCAAAACAAAGTTGGCAGATGGGAAAGAAATTGAAGCTTATCGCTGGGACCCCGGATTTTTGACGGTGGATAAAGGGAAGCAGGTGACGTTGCATTTTTATGGGCTGAAAGGGAAAGCTCATCCGTTTGAGATTGAAGGATTAGGTGTGAAGGGGAATGTCGAGAAGGGAAAGGTGACCAGCGTTTCGTTCACACCGAAGCAGGTGGGGACGTATCGGATCGTCTGCCTGACTCATCCGACGGTGGAGCATGAAGGGCCGATGGTGGGGTATTTGCGCGTGGAATAGTCTTGAGGGATAGGCTCGAGCAGCCTGTCCTTTTTTGTTGGTGCCAATGGCTTGGAAAAACTGGAAGCAGGGCTGCCTGTGCAGACTGGGCTGGTGAGGGAGGATTTGCGGGAGGGGGAGCGAAGATGGGTAGGAATGAGGCAGAGGAGGGACGGGCTGTGGGACGGGAAGTTGTGGCTGGGGCGTTTCATCACGGGCATCGGAAAATCTGGACGGAGCGCGTTCGCCAGGAGATTGTGGCGGGACGAGGCATGTCTTGGTTGTATGTCGTGCCGACGCGAGGATTAGGGAGCGTGGTTCGCTCACAATCCCTTGAGGGGCTCGGCGGCATGGTGGGCGAACAGGTGCTGACCATTTTTGAAGTGGTTGAGCGGGTGTTGCGGCACGGTGGTAAGTCATATGTGCGTTTGGATTCGCTGGGGGCGGAGCGATTGATCGCCAAGGTGTTGCGTGGACTGGAAATGGAGTGGAACTCCGTGCCGCTGGCGCAATGGGCCCACTCGCCAAGCGTGGTGGCTGCATTTCGTGAGCAGATTGCCGAGTTGCGGCGCGCGGGGGTACGGCCAGAGACCTTGCTGAAATGGGGGCAGGACAGCGGACAGGAGGAGAATCTGGCCGTTTTAGCCGCAGTGTTCACAGCCTATGAGCGCGAACTGTCTGGCGGCGAGTCGCTGTTGTTAGATACGGAAGAAGCTTATTTGGAAGCGGCACGGATTCTGGAGGGAAATGGAGTAGCTGCTGTTTTTCCGGGCGTCGAGATGCTGTTTGTCGATTCCTTTACCGACTTTTTCTCACATCAGCTCAAGGTGTTACAGCCTCTGCTTGGCATTGCTGAGGTGAAGATGTTTGTGCCGTTTCAGAGTGAGCGCTGGGCTTGGATGGAAAGCCTGCACGATCTGCTCGAGCGGACGTTGGAGCAATTGTCCGAACTCGGGCTGCAGTTGTCGTTCGCAGAGGAGCAGGAAGGCGGTGCGGATGTGCAAGCGGACCTGTTGGCTGTGCAGGAGCGTCTGTTTGCCCCGCACGCCCAGCCCGTGACATCCGCTCCACATGTGCATGCGTTTTGTGCGCGCACCGAGGAGAAGGAATGGTTATGGGTGGCGAAACGGGTGAAAGAACTGCACCGCGCAGGCGTGCCGCTCGGTGAACTGGCGGTGCTGTGCAACCGGGAGATTCGGTATGGCAGCGTGGGGCATCGAGTGTTGAAGCGAGAAGGGATTCCGTTGCGACAACAGGTGTCGCTGTCGGGGGAACAGGTACCGTGGATGCGGGAATTGCTCACGCTGTATGCACTGGAGGACGGAGCGTGGAATCGCGATCTACTGCTACAATTGGCCGCTGCCGACTGGCTGCGCGGGGAACAGGGACCGTCGGCTGCCGTCTTGCATCAGGTTGTGCGGAAGCTCGGTGTAGCGCACGGGTATGAAAATTGGGCCGGACGGCTGACGGCGGAGATCGCAGGGCAACAGGCGCGCGTGCGTCGCGGGCAAACGGATGTGGCGTGCAAGGGCTTGCAGGAAGTGGAAGACCTGCAGGCCGTCTTGGCGTGGATCGAACGGCTGGCCGCTCTGGTAGCTGTCATTCCGGCCAGTGCGGAAGGCGGCACGCACGCCCAGGCGTTGCGCGATCTGATGCCGGGGGTGGAGTTGGAGCGGCGCTTGGTGTTGCAGTATCGCGAGCGAAAAGGATATGGAATGGAGCAGTTGCAGCGGGAATTACAGGCGCGGGAGACGCTGGAGAACGTGCTGGGAGCGCTGGAACAGCTCGATTCCGTGCTGGGAGATCGGGCGCTCTATTCACGAGCGGAGTTTGCGCAGGTGGTGCGTAACCACTTGCAACGGGAAGAGATCGTGGTGGAGCGAGGGACGCGCGGTGGCTTGCAGGTTCTGAGTCCATCGGCGGCACGCGGCATGTCGTTCGCGCACGTGTTTTTTGTGGGCCTGAATGAAGGGGTGTGGCCGACGCCTGCCGCTGCGCCGTGGTTGCTTCGAGCGGGTCTGCGGGAAAAACTGGCCGAACAGATCCCGCTGTTTTCGCCGCAGGTGCAGGTCGATCAGCAGAAGCTGTTTTTCCTGCTGGGTTTGCATACTGCGCGTGAGGGCGTATGGCTTTCGTACGTCGGTGGGTCGAAGCAGGAGTTGGCCTCGCGGTTCTTGGATGAGTTGTTTGAATTGTGCCCAGATTTGAAAGAGCGCTTGGAGTCGGACGCTTATTTGGGCGGATCGGCCTTGTTCCCTGAGGACGGGGCGCACGTTTCCAATCCGCAAGAGGCGAGAGATTGGACGGCGGCACAACTGTTGGCTGCGCAAGCGATCGAGTTGGTGGAGCCGGAGTTTTGGTTCCGCGTAGTGGGGCAGGCGATGAGTGAACGGGAGCGCGCCGCGGGCGTGGCTGTGAGCCGGTATGACGGTGTCCTAGCAGATCCCAAGATTCGGGAGGAGCTCGGTCAGCGCTTTTCGGAGGAAACGGTGTACAGCGTGTCGCAGTTTAATCGGTTTGGGGAGTGCGGGTATAAGTTCTATTTGTCCCGCGTGTTGATGCTTGAGCGAGAGCAGGAGGAAGCGGAGGAACTGTCGCCGCTTGCCAAGGGGAATTTGTATCATCGGGTGTTGTATCGGTTGTACAGCCAAGTGACGGCGGCCGAACGGATGACACCAGACTGGGTGGAACGGCTGCGCGGGCAGTTGGCTTCCGTTTTTGAACAGGAATGGATCAAGGCGCAACAGGAGCGATCGACAGAGGTCGGAGTGCGGCAATTGTTGGAAAAAGATCGATTGTTGCGCAGACTGACCGAGTGGTTTGAAGTGGAGGCCGCCGCTTGGGAAGGGATGGACTTGCCGCTGGTGCCGCGCTATTTGGAGTGGGTGTTCGGGATGCCAGCGGCCCAAGGGGCCGATCCGAAGTCGCAGGCGTTGCCCGTGACGGTCGGGAAGCTCAAGTTTCGCGGGCAGGTAGACCGTGTTGACGCGACGCGTGAGGGGACGTTTGTGGTAGTCGATTACAAGACGAAGAACACCAAAGCGATGCCCAAGGCGGTGGAGCAAGGGTTGGATTTTCAACTGCCCGTCTATGTGAAGGCGGTGGAACAGGCGCTGTTTGCAGAAGGGTCGGCGGCTGGGGCGGCCTATTTTTCGATTGAAAAGGGCGACCGGACATCGAGTGCGCTGGTCAAGGCAGACTATCTGGACGGGCTTGGGATGGGCAAAAAGCGAACGAAACTGGATGAAGAGAGCTGGTCGGAGCTGTTTGCACATGCTGAGCGCACGATGGAAGAGTATCGGGAGCAGATGGCCGACGGAGCGTTTGCAGTTCTGCCAGGCGACGAAGTGGTTTGTTCCTATTGTGAATATCGGCGGGTGTGTCGATATGACCGCTTGCGGGCTTTGAGCCATGCGGCAGGCGCGGCAAGGGAAGGGGTGGAGTTCGATGAGTGATCCGCGTCCGACGAAAGCGCAATGGACGGCGATCAAGGAGCTGGACACAGATTTGTCAGTCTCGGCAGGTGCTGGGGCGGGGAAGACGTGGGTGCTGACGGAGCGGTATACGGCGATGCTCGCTGGGCGGCCCTTGGTGTTGCCGCCGCTGGAGCTGGAAGCGACCGAACGAAATCTGGCGCAAAGCTGGCCGGCACGCCCAGGGCAGATCGTGGCGATCACGTTTACCAAGGAAGCGGCTGCCGAGATGAAGGCGCGGATTCGAGAGCGGTTGAACCTGTGGAAGCGCACGGCGGCTCCTGTTGAACAACGTCTGATCGGGCAGTTGAAAGAAGAGGTGGAGCGAGCTGCGATCACCACGATTCACGGATTCTGTTCCGATCTGCTGCGTCAATATCCGCTGGAGGCGGGAGTCGATCCGCAGTTTCGGGTACTCGAGGAGAGTGAAGCTCGCGTGGCGCTGGAAGAGGCGTTGCGAGCGGTGCTGGATGAGGGGTTGACCGCTGGTTCTGAGGCTGTGATCCGACTGGTCACCGAGTACGGGTATGAAGCGCTGGTCGATCATCTGGCACGGTTTTATCAGGGCGTTCGGGAGCATACGGAGGACTTTGCAGGCATGGCGGAACAATCGCTTGCCAAGTTGGACGAACTTGCGGATGGACTGGAAGCGGATGTGGAGCGGCTGATCGGCTGTATGGAGCGGATTGCTCAGGTGGACCTCTCCCAGAAGGACACGTCGAAAGGATCGGCGAAACGCGGAGCGGACGTGCAGGCCGCCTGGCCGGACCTCTCGCTGCAACTGCATGCTTGGCGGGCTGACAACTTGCCGTACCGGGCAGATGTTGCGGAGCGTTTGATCGATTTGACGAGCGGTTGGGGTGTCTTGATCAAAGAGTTGAAGGCAGATGTAAATGAACTGAAGGCGATCGCCATGCGCGTGATCGGCAAGTTGGTACCTGACGAGATGCGCCTCGCCGTGCGCGACGTCTGTGACGTGTTGGAACGGGTGCATACGGCGTTTGTGGAGCACAAGCGCAAGGAGCGTGGACTGGACTTTACCGATTTGCAAAATCGGGCTGTGCGCTTGTTGCATCATCCGCAGGCAGGTCTGGCGTTGGCACAGCAACTGCGCTATCTGATGGTCGATGAATTTCAAGATACCAATCCGGTGCAAAAAGGGCTTTTGGATGCGTTACGTACACAGAATCCGGAGTTGAAGCTGTTTGTGGTCGGGGATGCGAAGCAGTCGATCTATCGGTTTCGAGGCGCCGATTTGGAGGTTTTTGTCGAAACACAACGGGCGATTCAGGATCGCGGCGGGGAGCATGTGGCGCTGGCGCATAATTTTCGGACGCAGGCTCCGGTCATTTCCTTTGTGAACCGCTTGTTTGAACGAGTGATGCCTGAGCTACAGGACGGCCCGCAGTTTGCCGCGCAGTATGAAGCGATGGTGGCGACGCGCGAGTCTTCCCACGGCGGTGCGATGGTGGAAATCCTGCATCTGAGCGGGGCGGATGATGCGGCGACCAGCAAACTCAAGGAAGCGCAGGCGATCGCAAAGCGCATCAAGGAAATGGTCGGGCAAGAGTTGCTAGTGCCTGCGGAGGACGGTTTGCGTCCGGTGCAGTATCGCGATGTGACGTTGCTGTTTTCGGCGATGACCCATCTGACTTACTATGAACACGCGTTGCAGGAACAGGGGATTCCCTATTACATCATCGGGTCGCGGCACTTTTTCCGACGCCAGGAAGTCTGGGATCTCATGCTCTTGTTGCAGGCTGTGGTCGATGAGCGCGACGTGGTGGCCAAGATCGGGGCGCTGCGGTCGCCGCTGTTTGGCGTGTCGGACGATGCGCTGTACTGGCTGGGGAAGCAGGGCTTGCTGAGCGAAGTGTTTGAGGAATTGGAAACGTGGAGTTCGGTTGCGCCAGATGATCAGGAGAAGTTGCAGTTTGCCGCGCGCTGTTTGAACAGTTGGCGGGAGGAACAGGGATTTTTGTCCGCTGGGGAACTGGTGGCGCGCATCTTGGAAGTGACCGGGTACGAGCAGGCGCTATTGCTGACGTTTGGCGGGAGTCAGAAGGTCGGGAACGTGCGCAAACTGCTCGATCTCGCCTACGACCAGTCTCCGGAACGGGCAGGGGTTCTGCCATTTTTGCAGGATGTGAAGGTGCGGGTCGAAGCGGGTGTGGACGAGGCGGACGCGCAGGTCGAATCGGAGCAGAGCGATGTGGTGAAGATCATGACGGTGCACAAGTCGAAGGGCTTGGAGTTTCCGATCGTGATATTGCCCGATCTGGCCCGCGAGTTTCATCTGCGTAGCGAGGGGAAGTTTCACTACGATCCGGCCTTCGGATTGGTGCCGACCTTCACGGAGCATGAGGCGTGGAATGAGATGGGCTATGTGCCGCAACTGCGCGAACTTGACCGCAGCAAGGCGTTGGAAGAGGAGCGCCGCAAGCTATATGTAGCGATGACGCGGGCCAGAGATTACCTGTTGCTCGTCGGCAGTCGCGAAGTGCCGAAAAAGCGGATGACACTTGAGAACAGCAGGTGGTTCGACTGGTTGGTGGCGGCGATGGCAGACGGAGAGCTTACGCAGATGGCAAGCTCGATCCAAGCGGAATGGCCAGAGGTGAAGTGGACGTCGGAGTTGGAGGCTGCGACTGTGCGCGCGGCAGACATGCCTCAGATCCTCGTGCAAGCGGAGCCAGAAGCAGAGCGGAGCCAATCGCCTTTGCGTGCAAGCGACAAAGTGGTGCCGAGGCGATCGATGCTGTCGGGCGGTGCGCCTGCCGTTTTCCCAGTATTGGCAGCGTGGGAAGAGGTCGCAGCGGCAGGTGCAAGTGCAGGAGCGTTTGCTCCTGCACAGACGGTGGAGCGACTGCACCATTTATTTCCGCTGACCCAGCATGTGCAGACCGACCGTTCGCAAGGGATTTTGTTGTCGGTGTCTGCTCTGTTGACCTACTTGGCTTGTCCGAGACAGTATTTTTATCAAGCTGTGTTGCGCCTGCCGGAAGTGGCGGGGGCGAAGGACGTCAGGTCGGACACGCAGGAACGGGAAGTGGTGACGGTAGCGGGCGTGCGGTCGCTGAGCGCTACGGAGCGCGGGTCGCTTGTGCACCGCGTGCTGGAATTACTGGATGAGCCCGATCAGGCAAAGACGTTGCTCAAGCGCGCGTTGGCGGAGAGGGGCATCGGTGAGTCTGATGCGGAAGCGGTGCTACCTGAGCTGCAACGGGATGTCGATGCTTATTTGCAAAGCCCGCTGTTCCAAGAAGTTCAGACTGCTACCACGCGCCACAGTGAATGGATGTTCCGCCTGATGCTTGGTCCGCATGAAGTGACTGGCGTGATGGACAAGGTGGTTCGCCGTGCGGACGGAGCTGCGGTGGTGATCGACTTTAAAACCAATCGCATCACAGAGGGCTCACTGCTCGGTACGGCTCAGCATTACACACCGCAGTTGCAGCTGTACACGCTGGTGGTGAAGCGACTGCTGAAATGGGAGGTGGAGCGGTCGGTCCTCTATTTCACAGCGCTTGGCAAGGAGGCGCAGGTCTCAGTTCGCGATGCCGATTTGGAAAAGATGGAACGGACGGTTCGCACCGCTTTGGATCACATTGCGACCCACGATCAAGAGGAAGCGTATGCGGTGGCGCCAGATGAGCGTCCCTGCCAGCACTGCGGCTATCGGTTGTTGTGCAAAGGCGAGGAATCGCTGGATGAAGAGGAACCGCAACAGAACGGTGAGCAACTGAGTTTGTTTTAGAGCAGCAAAAAAGCCCCTGCATGAGGGGCTTTTTTTGATTACAGCAGATTCTCCGGGTTCAACGCTTCCAATTCTGGAATCACAAAACGACCGTCTTTGCGAATCAGCACATCGTCAAACCAGATTTCGCCGCCGCCAAAATCCGGGCGTTGAATGTTGACGATGTCCCAGTGGATCGCCGAATGATTGCCATTGTAGGCGTTATCATAGCATTGGCCTGGGGTGAAGTGGAAGGAGCCGTCGATTTTTTCATCGAACAGCGTGTCCAGCATCGGATATTTAATGTATGGGTTGAAGGCGATCGAAAATTCACCGATGTAGCGCGCGCCTTCGTCGGTGTCGAGAATGCGGTTGATGCGCTCGTTGTCATTGGACGTCGCTTCCACGATTTTGCCGTTTTCGAAGACGAAGCGCACGTTTTCAAACGTGAATCCTTGGTAGTTGGTCGCCGCGTTAAAGGAGATGACGCCGTTGACCGAATCGCGCACCGGTGCGGAGTACACTTCGCCGTCCGGGATGTTGACGCGGCCGTCACATTTGACAGACGGAATGCCCTGCATCGAGAAGGACAGGTCGGTACCAGGTCCGACGAGGCGGACTTTGTCGGTGCGATCCATCAGCTCTTTTAGCGCATTCATCGCGTTGGACATTTTGGCATAGTCCATCGTGCAGACGTTGAAAAAGAACTCTTCGAACGCTTCGGTGCTCATGTTGGCCGATTGGGCGAACGCATCGGTCGGGTAGCGCAAGGTCACCCAGCGGGTTGCCATGATCCCTTTGCCAGTTTGACTGCGGTACACTTTGTTGTACATCTCCATCTTTTCACCTGGCACGTCGGACAGTTGAGAGATGTTGTTGCCGCCGCGAATGCCGATCCAGCAGTCCATTTTCGCCAGATGCGCCGCTTCGCTTTCCCCCCAGACGCGCAGTTGCTCTTCGGTGGCGTTCCTCAGTAGTTGGCGTTGGACTTCGTTGTGGCGGATCGTGACATACGGGTTTCCGCCCGCTTTATGCACAGCTTTGATCACTTCTTTTACCAATGCCATGTCGATCTCAGTCACGTCGATATGCACATTTTCACCAGGTTGGACGTTGGTGGAAAAATTGACCAGCGTCTCAGCCAGTTTGGTCATTCTTGGGTCGAGCATCGATACGCCTTCTTTCTTTTGTTTGGTTATAGGTATCACTTCAAGCTGAAAGGGGGAAATCCTGCATCGAAAATCACTTCCAAATATGCTATTATCTCTTGTAGCAAATGTTTGTACCCAAGGAGGTACCCTGAGATGATTTACCCTGAATATTTGTCTGCGATCCAGTCGATTTTGATCGAATACATGCCAAACGAAACGGTGCTCACCAAAGAGAACGCGGATGAGATGGGCGCGCGCCTGCTGGCAAGCGACATCATCAATCCGAACCTATCGAAAAAAGGCTACCACCAAACGGTCGCGGTGTTTAAAGACCGCGGTGTCTGGACTCCGGTCACGCTGCATTGGCAGACGGAGGAAGAGGGCCGGATTTTGTATGTTCGCGTACATACGCCATCGTTTATCAAAGAGTACGGCAAGGAGCGCTTCTAGTTAGAAATGATCGATCGTGCGGCGCATGAAACGAGGCTGGTTCTGAATATCTTAGCAGTGTGAATGGATGTTTGGAGTCAAATTTGCTATGATCGATGCGTTAGGTACCTGATCGATTGCATGTCGCAAGTGAAGGGGGCGTCCCGTGTGTACGGACGTGATTGGGAGACGTTCTTGATTCCGTATGAACAAGCGGTAGAAGAACTTAAAGTCAAACTGCGCTCCTTGCGCTCAGAACTGAAGCGCAGAGAAGAGTATACACCGATCGAATTTGTGACCGGGCGAGTGAAAAAGGTTTCGAGCGTCATCGAGAAAGCCAAGATCTTGAACATCTCACTGGAAGAGGTGGAAAAGGTTCCAGACATTGCGGGCCTGCGCATCATGTGCCAGTTTGTGGAGGATATGCACCGCGTGGCGGAGCACATTCGCAACCGCAAAGACATGGTGGTTGTCGAAGAGCGCGACTATGTGACCAACCGCAAGCCGAGCGGGTATCGTTCCTACCATTTTATCGTCAAATACCCGATTCAGACGGCCGACGGGGAATTGGAACTGCTCGCGGAAATTCAGATTCGGACGCTCGCGATGAACTTTTGGGCGACGATCGAGCACTCGCTGAATTACAAATATCGCGGCAACATCCCGACCAATGTTCGCAAGCGCCTCGTATCAGCGGCGGAAGCGTCGTTTCAACTCGACAACGAGATGTCGGTGATTCGCGAGGAGATTTTGGAAGCGCAGATTTTATTTGAGACCAAATCGAACACCGTAGAAGACATTCTCCGCGATATGGAGAAGTTGATCCTCTCCGGTCATGTCGAACTAGCGGCCGAATTTCATCAGCGCTTTCACGATCTGCAGTTCGAAGACATTGAGAAGTTGGTCGAATTGGCAGAAGAGATCAAAGAGAAACTGCAACAATTGCAAGACGGACCGAGCGTCTAAGCGGAAAAGGGCATGCCAGGCATGTCCTTTTTTGGTGCAGAGAGAAACCTGATCTGCCTTCTATACGTCTTGCTACATGAATACACTTTTTCGAGAAACGGATAAAACAGAGGTGTCGCGAAGATGAGAGGGCCAGGAGTGTCAGTGTTCCTCATTGCCATTTTGCTTGGGCTGACCACAGGGGATTTCGTCGTGGCTGAGGAAGCGGTACCCAAGCAGACCGATGATGCGACTCTGGCGGTGCAGGCAGTGCAGGAGGAGCGAGCACTGGCGCAGAACGTGCTGGAGTGGCACGGAGCAATGGAGAAGTAATCAGGGAGTGGAAGCGGATCAAACCTGGCGTGCGGCGCGCCAGGTTTTTTCTGTTGCAGGGCGGTAGCACCTTCTGGTGCGGTATATAAGTTGGTGCGCCCGTATCTCGCCCAGTTGATCGCGCCTGCAGAAAACGGTTGCGTTGCACGATGAATCACGCGCAGAGCGGAGGGAGCAAAGAGGTGGATCGGTACCCCAAAAAAGTTGTTGGGTTTCCCTTTTATAATGCAGGAGGATATTTTTAGAAAATCGAATTAATATTATGATACAATTGAATTGTAACAGTGTCTGTAGATCAGGAGGAGCCAGAATGATGAGAATGAAGATTCGCATGAAATTATTAGTAAGTTTTTCAGTAGTTCTATTGCTTTTAGTTGCGATGGGCCTGACTTCAATGCTGCAGATGAATGAGATTGGGACGCGGGTGGCACATATTGACCGCGATCTTATGCCAGGTGTGATCGTGTTGTCAGAACTGCGTGCCGAAGTGCGCGAGGCCAACCGCTTGGTATTGCGCGTTCGATTAGAGTCGAATCCATCTGAACAGGATCGCTTGCGCAAGGACCTCACGAAGGTGGTCAGCGCGATAAATGAACATCGCATTTCGTATGAAAAGCTACCTGCAACGGACGAGGAGAACAGCAAATTTCAGGCGTTTGCTGAAAAGTGGCAGAAGTATGAGCAGCAGATTCCCAAGCTGATCGACCCGTCGATCAGCAATGAAGCATGGGATGCGACCAATGCGATTGCCCATCAGGACTTCGTGCAATCGAGCCAGTTGGTCTCTGAACTTGTCGAATTGAATGTGGCGTATGCGCGAACGACTACCTCCGAAGCGGTGGCAATCAATGAATCGTCTCGCTGGTACACGATCATCTTGTCGGTTGCGGCCATTTTGATCGGGATCGCCATCGGACTTGTTGTTTCGTACAGAATCTCCTCCCCGGTGCTTCGTCTTGCCGAACAGGTCAAGCGGGTAGCAACTGGCGACTTGACGGTACAGCCGTTACAGGTGTCCACGAAAGATGAGGTTGCCGATCTTGCGGATGATGTGAATCTGATGACAGAGAACCTCCGCACGATCTTGCAGCAGGTCTCACTCAACTCCCATCAAGTGGCGGCGACGTCGGAGCAGCTGACGGCGAGCGCCGAACAGACGGGTCAAGTGGCGGGGCAGATCGCCGAGTCTGTTCAAGATGTGTCGCTGGGAGCGGAGAAACAATTGCGTGGCATCCACGACTCGACGCAGGTGGTCGCCGACATTTCGCAAAGCGTCACACAGATTGCGTCCTCGATCCAAGCGGTGACCGATGCTACGTTTCAGGCGACAAGCAAGGCGGCAGATGGACAAGAGGTGGTTGAGCGCACGGTGGCGCAGATGCAATTGATTGGCAACAAGGCGAGCTCAACAGCTGATGTGATCGACCTGCTCGGCCAGAAATCGGAGGAGATTGAACAAATCGTCTCCTTGATCACATCGATTGCCGGACAGACCAACCTGCTCGCCTTAAATGCCGCGATCGAAGCGGCGCGTGCTGGCGAGCATGGCAAAGGCTTTGCGGTTGTCGCTGACGAAGTGCGCAAGTTGGCTGAGCAGTCGGGCGACGCGGCCGATCACATCTCCCGCCTGATCAAGGAGGTGCAAGAAGACACGAGCCGTGCGATCTCCGTGATGGGGGAAGGCACAGTGGCTGTGGAAGAAGGTTTTCGGATGATCGCGCTGACCGGGACGGCATTTGAGCAGATCCTCTCGTCTGTTACCACGCTGTCCGAGCAGGCACAAGAAGTGTCGGCAGCTGTACAGCAGGTCAACGCAGGCGCGCAGACGATGGTAGGCACGATGGAAGGCATCGCGGCCGTTTCGGAACAGGCGGCGGCCAACACGCAACAGGTGGCCTCAGCGGTCGAAGAGCAAAACGCTTCGATGGAGGAAATTTCGAGCGCTTCACACCAACTTTCGAAGATGGCGGGAGAGTTGCAGGAATCGCTGAGCTCGTTCAAATTATAGAGGGAAAATGGGGCTCATCAAAGTTAGAGAGCCCTTTTTTCATGCGATATTTATTTATGCATTCCTAAAAGTTATAAAAAATCTCTTTCAAAATGTCGCATATTCATTTATTATAAGGTTTGTGGATGTCGAAACCATGTCGATTATTGACTAATAGGTGTACTTATTGCTATGAGGGGGAACTAATGACATGAAATTTTCAGTACGTATGAAATTATTCGTAAGCTTTTTCCTCGTCCTATTGTTGCTGATCGCAATTGGAGCAGTGGCGGTCGAGCGAATGGACAACATGGAAAAGCAAGCGAACGAGATTGACGCTCATGTATTGCCAAGTGTTGCGATTGCTGGCGACATTAATGCGAATGTCACCAACATGCAACGGTTGATGACGCGGATGCGCTTGGCGCAGACGCCCGAAGCGACCGAAGCGGTCATCAAGGCCATCAAGGCCAGCCAAGCAGAAGTTACTAGCAAGATGGTTCTGTTTAAGGAACTCTCCCAAGGTGAAGAAGAGGTAGCGCTTTTTAATTCGTTTGCCAGCTCTTATGCGGCGTTTGAAAAGCAAATTCCACTCCTGTTGAAAGCGGCAGAAGAACGTGATAGCTTAGGATTCAACAATGCGGATACTGCAGCCTTGATCGAGTTTGACAAAGCGACAGCCGATTTGATCAAACTGAAGCAGATCAATCAAGATTCTGGCTCAGCAGCGACCAAAAGATCGGTCGAGATCAACCATGATGGCAAAAATTTTGTGTTAATTCTATCGGGCGCAGCGATTGTGTTGAGCATTCTGATCGTGATCGTGATCTCTAGAATGTTGACCGCGCCGGTGTATCGTCTGGCGGCGCAGGTGAAGAAAGTAGCAGATGGTGATTTGACGCTGGATGCTCTGAACATGAAGTCCCGCGATGAGATCGGTGACCTCGGCCGAGACTTTGATAAGATGGTGGACAACTTGCGCGGAATCCTGCATCAAGTATCCTTGAACTCCGCACAGGTAGCTTCGACCTCGGAGCAATTGATGGCTGGAGCAGATCATACGTGCCGTGCAGCGGAGCAGATCGCAGCTTCCGTACAGGAAGTATCGAGCGGTGCGGACAAGCAATTGCAAGGCGTGACCGACACGACGAAGATCGTGTCCGCGATGAAGGTCAACATCGATCAGATCGTATCTGGCATCACCACAGTGACCGATTCGACGCGCACGGCGACGGAGCGCGCGAAAGACGGGCATGATGTGGTGGACAAGACGATCAAGCAGATGGAAACGAGCACGGAGAAGATTCACAGCACCGCGCAAGTATTGAACAAGCTTGGACAGAAGACGGACGAGATCGGACAAATCGTTGCGCTGATCACAAGCATTGCGGGCCAAACCAACCTGTTGGCGCTCAACGCAGCGATCGAAGCATCGCGCGCAGGTGAGCAGGGCAAAGGCTTTGCCGTGGTTGCAGACGAAGTGCGCAAACTGGCCGAGCAGTCCGCTTCGGCAGCCGATCATATTCGTGCGCTGATCGGTGAAGTACAAACGGATGCTGGTGTGGCGATCGTCTCGATGAATGAAGGGACTAAATCGTTCGATGAAGGCATCCGGATGATCCACCTGACCGGAGACTCCTTCCGTGGCATTCATGCGGCGGTCAACTCGCTGGCGAAACAGGCGCAAGACACCGTCGAAGCGGTGGAGCAAGTCAATGCGGGGACACAGGAACTGGTCTTGGCGATCGATACGATCGCATCGTTCTCCGATCAAGCGGCTGGCAACACGCAACAGGTGGCTGCGACTGTGCAAGAGCAGACAGCTTCTATGGAAGAGATCACTTCCGCTTCGAATATGCTGGCTAAAATGGCAAACGAACTGCAAGATTCGGTCAGTGCGTTTAAATTGTAGTCGGAGAAACAGATCGAAAGAACGAAAAAGGCTCCCTGCTCAGAGAGCACTGCAAAAGTGACTTTGTGGAGAGCTCAACTAGGGCGAGGATAAATTTTGACCAGAAAAAGGCGAGCTTCCACTTAGGAGGCTCGCCTTTGCTGGTCTTGAAGCCGCGTCATCCTTTTCGCATTCACGGCGAAAGCCGTAAGGTAAGCTTGAATCTTCATGCCGAAGAGACCACGGTATCTGGCCCTGGTCATCCCATGATAAATTTTCAGTTCGGCATTTTTGTGCTCAATATTCGAGCGGCGCCGCTTTCGCATTTGAAACAGAGAAGTTTGCTCATATTTCATCTGCTGTTCATGATGCTTAGAGATCAGACGAATGGAATAGGCGCATTTTTCTAACTAAAAGTAAAACTTGACACAACAATTATTATGAATTATATTTTTTATTAAAATATAACATGTGAAATTAGAAAGGAGGTGACACGACGATGGAAACACTGTTTGATCTTGACATTCAAGTTATCGAAGTAACCCCGGAACAGGGACACATTACTTCTTACATTAGTTGCGATTACTTGTGCAACATCTTTTAGTAAGAAGGGGGGAATACCTGATGGAAAAGCTTTTTGATCTTGATTTGCAAATCCAGCACGTCAGCAACAACGATGTTATTAGGACCGACACGCAAGATTCTTGTGCCGATCATTGCGACCCAACGGGTACTTTGTAAAAGGGGTGTCTGCTGATGGAAAAGCTCTTTGACCTTGATTTGACGATCGAACAAATCAATACCCAATTGATCATGCCCGCCGAAACGACAGATTCTTGCGGGGAAGTCTGCAACGATGATTCGTACTAAAAAGGGGTCGCGTGTTGGAAAAGTTCTTTGATCTCGATGTTCAAATCGAGCAAGTCATCAACGATGCGATCATGCCGGGCGAAACGCAAGATACTTGCGCATACGTCTGCTATCCGGATCTCATCCTGGCGTAAGAAAGACAACTCCTGCATGCGAACAGCGTGTAGACAAAGTACTGAGCGGTACGATGTTTGCACGCTTTTTGTCGTATTTTCGTTTGGGGTATTGTTCTTTCGTTGTGAGTAAAGTTCAAATGTTGACAAATAAATATTTTGAATTATATTTTAATTAGAAAATCAGTTAAGAGGAAAGGAGGTTATCATAATGGAAATGTTCGATCTGGACGTGCAAGTTGAGCAAGAAGCGATCGCAGAAGTAGCAGCTGTGCGGACCGCCGTTGGTTCTTGCGCATTTGTTTGCGAACCGTACTAATAGATTCGAATCTGTTCCGATAGAAAGGAGGCGATCGTGATGGAAATGTTCGATCTCGATGTACAAGTCTCGAACGTGACCCAAGTGGTCGACTACAGACCGACTGGTGATAACACGTCTTGCGCATTTGTTTGCGATGCTGTCTAAATCTCACGCAAGAGAGGAGATTTTCTAATGGAAAACTTCTTTGATCTGGATGTGCAAATCACGCAGTTGAACACCGCTGATGTCGTCATGAACACGATCGAAACTGCGGAAGGTTCCTGCGCATTCGTTTGCGAGTAAGTTCACGAGTTTAAATAAAAGAAAGGAGCGATTCTGATGGAAAACTTCTTCGATCTGGATGTTCAAATCGAGCAAATCACCACCACCAAGGTAATGCCGGGCATCACGCAAACTTCTTGCGCATTCGTCTGCTACCCGGAAGATCTGACCCTGGCGTAAGAACAGCTTGTAAATTTAGAAAATTCGAATCTGGAAAGGAGATCGTACCCATGGAAAATTTTGATCTGGATGTTCAAGTTGTGCAATTCAACACCCCGCAACTGCGACCGGGCGTTACGCAAGATTCTTGCGCATTTGTCTGCTACTAAGAAAAAAAGCGACTCCCTCAGGAGAGCACTGCAAAAGTGACTTTGTGGAGAGCTCAACTAGGGCGAGGATGAATTTTGACCAGAAAAAGGCGAGCTTCCACTTAGGAGGCTCGCCTTTTTCTGGTCTTGAAGCCGCGTCATCCTTTTCGCATTCACGGCGAAAGCCGTAAGGTAAGCTTGAATCTTCATGCCGAAGAGACCTCGGTATCTGGCCCTGGTCATCCCATGATAAATTTTCAGTTCGGCATTTTTGTGCTCAATATTCGAGCGGCGCCGCTTTCGCATTTGAAACAGAGAAGTTTGCTCATATTTCATCTGCTGTTCATGATGCTTAGAGATCAGACGAATGGAATAAGTCTTTGTCCTAGCTCCCGGATTGTAGCAACCATCCCGCAAAGGACAAGTTTTGCACTTCTCTACATCAAAGTAATAAACCATTACCTGATTTGTACCGACATTCTTCTTGCCCTGTCGGGATTTGCGAACACTCAAATGTCCGGCTGGACATTGAACAGCGTCTGCGTCTTTGACATAGAGAAAACCATCGCCTTGGCTGCGAGATGAGTAGACCGACGGATTAAGTGGGATTGTAGCTGTGATGTTCTGCTCTTGCAACAGTTTGAGATTCGTGCTGCCGGAGTAGGCAGTATCCGCTAAAACCTCTTCAACTTGTATTCCTGTTGTTTGTGTGCTCTCGAGCAAGTTCGGTAAAAGTTTGCCGTCGTCAGACGAACCACCCGTTACTTCAATAGCTGTAATAATCTCTTCCTCAGTCATGGCGATGTGTTCTTTGTATCCGAAAAACGACTTGGTGCTGGATTTCCAACGAATCTTGCATCGGGATCTATGGCAGACATGATTCCCTTTCTTGCAAGCAACCTTTCGTCTGCGACGATACGTTTTGCAAAGTCCAACTTTTCTCGGATGGCTCCCTCTGCGTCAGGCAGCAATTCTTCTACGACTTTCACCAGAAGGTTTTGGGAGTTTGGGAAGCCTTTTGTCTAGCTTAGGATGTTTTTTGGTCACAGAACGGTGAAGACGTTTCGCCGCGTCTTTTAGTACATTGAGTGCGTCTTGTTTTTGTGTGTTGGCAAATGTATGAGTTGAACCGATCAATAAGACTTTTGATTGAATCAACTTTTGGTCGACGCATTGGCGAACCAACTCAAAGAGAACTCGCTCAACGCGGTTAGCTCCTAAGCGGTGATTTCGAAAACGAGAAAGTTGATCTTCCGGATTGAGGCCGATGAACCATTTATATGCCAAGTTGACCTGAGCCTCTTGGATGACGCGTTCGTCCGAAAGATTATAAAGGAACTGAAGGAAAAGCAATCGAAACAGCAGTTCCGGTTCATTCGCCGGACGGCCGTAGTACAAACAGTAGGAGTCTTCGACGAGTGAATGAATAAAGTCAAAATCAACAACATCGTTAATCTTACGTAATAAATGATCTGATGGGATCAAATGATAAAGTTCTGCGTGAAACGAAGCTTTCGTTTGTTTACTGGAATGTAATATAGAAACTCAACCTCAGTAGATTAGAATAGTTCCATTATAAAGCAAACAGCACCCGTGTGGGTGCTGTTTCCATTTTTTATGAGCCTTTTTACAGTGCTCTCTGCTCAGGGGGCCTTTTTCTCATGTTTGGGAAAGGTTAGTTTCAACAAAGGCGGGGTCACGACGGTCGTAACCAGCACGACGACCACGAGTACCGCAAACAGCGATTTGTCGAGCAGGTTCGCTTCCAACCCGATGGCTGCGATGATCAGTGCTACTTCGCCCCGCGAGACCATACCGGCCCCGACGGCGAGCGAACTGCGGGTGGAGAAACCGGCCAGCTTCGCACCTAAGCCAGAGCCGACCCATTTGGTCAGCACAGCGACGATACTGAGCACTACGGCAAGCCACCAGTTGTTACCGATGCCTTGCACGTCGGTCATCACGCCAATCGAAGTGAAGAAGACCGGGACGAAGAACGCGTAGGCGATCGTTTCCGTTTTGTGCATCACTTCTTGCTTTTGCTTGGATTGCCCGATGGAAACGCCCGCGATGTAGGCGCCGATGATCGCCGCCACTCCGGTGGTTTCTGCAAACCAAGCAAAGAGGAAGCAAAGTGAAATTCCGATCGTGACCACAGGCTCGGTGACGCGCAATGATGTTATTTTTTGCAACAGCCACGGCACCACTTTCCAGCCGACGAGGATGGAGATCAGGAAGAACGCAGCTTTTTTGCCGAGCAATAGCGGTAGGTTGACATCGCCGCCAGCAAAGCTGAGCAAGAAGGCGAGCAGGATGACCACCACCACGTCATCAATGACGGCAGCGCTCATCAGAGTCGTGCCTTCACGGGAATTGAGACGGCCCATCTCACGTAGGGACTGCACGGTGATCGATACGCTCGTCGCGGACAGGAGCAGTCCGAGAAAAATGGAGGGCAGTGTGTCCAAGCCGAGGAGGTAGCCACACAGGTACCCGATGCCAAGCGGTGCGATGATCCCACCGAATCCAACCAGAGAGCCTGCTTTGCCTGATCGTTTGAATTCTTGGACATCGGTCTCCAAGCCGGCGATGAACATCAGCAGGATGACACCGATTTGTGAGAGCTCATGTAACACCTCGGTGTTTTCAATCAGTCCGAGCAGGGAAGGACCGAGGAGCAGACCGATCAGCAGTTTACCTAAGACGGAAGGTTGGCCGAGCCGTACGGCCAGGTCGCCAGCCAGTTTTGTTGCAACCAAGATGATGGCGAGTTCGAAAATCAGCATGCGATCGGCTCCTTTCTGTTCCAAGCGCTAACAATAGAGTGTGCGAATTTGGCAAAAGAATATCATGTCTGCGATACTGGGGAAAAGACTTTATGATAAGGGTGGCGTAGGTGGATGGAAGATCTGTGGGCCTTATTTTATGAAGGGATAAAAAGTGAACAAAATGTGAATTTTGTCGAACTTGCACCATTTCGGGAACAGTTGGCCAATTTTTTGCTTGTGAAAATGCCTGCGGCGTTCGCCGGGTGCAGAGGGCAGGTCTTTTCGCTTGATGGCACCGTTTCGGAAATGTGTGACTTGGTGATATATGACCGCTTGAAGACGCCACAGTTACGTGCTGGGAAGCAAGAGATCATCCCCGCGGAGACGACAGGGGCGGTCGTACAGACGCTGGAGGTGTTGACAGCGGGGTTGTTGGTGGAAGAAGCACACCAGATACGTTCTGTGCGGCAACTGCGGAAGATGACGAAAAAAGGGTACACTGGCGGTTTGGAGTTGATGAACGAGCATCCGTATACGCTCGGTCTGATCGTGGCTCGAACCAGCGAATTGACTCTGGATGAGATCGCAAGCGTTCTGGCTGATGAACAGTCAACTTGGCCGCTTGCAGAACGGATCAGCGGGGTGTTTGTGCTAGACGTGGGGCTGGTGGTGTATCAAACGTCAGCAACAGGTGAGGTGCGCTACTTTCCGTCAGAAGAAAGCACGCTTGGCCCGGTGGCGGCCGGAGCGGACACGCTGGCTTTTTTGTTCCTTTACTTGAGCAGTTACCTGAACTCGATCGAAATCATTGCGCCTAACCTGATGCCGTTGTTGCCGCTACGACCAGAGCCGGAGTCTCTGTAAGTCATCTGGCAGAAATTTATCAAGATGGGTGCACGCTAGGAAGATGATCTCTCACAGTCTCAGTTCGATTTCTTTTGGAGTTGCTCGTTCTTTTGAAGTCGTTTGTTTGAAGTCTGATGTTGTGAAGTGTGGCCGCATGCTGTAGGATAAAGACATCGCTTCGGGGCAACACTAGAACGAAGACGTAAACTCGAACACTTGACACAATCAAGAGATTCCTGCGGTGTACGTTAGGGTCCAACTGTTTTGAACCTTGAGTGTTTCTTGGGAGACAGAACTTGTTGGCGTATGACAGGCCCACCTCTTGTAAAAGACGATTGGGAAGTCAAAAACTGATGACGGGTCACCCACCTGCGAGAGCAGGTTCTGAAACATGGGGCTCGACGGCATCTGCGGGGTACCTACATAGGTTAACGCCCACAAGCAAAAGCGACCTCCCAGAGCGGCAGGTCGCTTTTTTGTCGTTTTCGTAACAGCAGTTGACGGATTTGACTGCCTATTCTAAAATAATAGTATGAAATGAATGGACACTCATTCATTGAGGTGAGGACGATCGCACAAAAGAAGAACAATGAAAAGTACGAGGCGATCCTTGGCGCCGCTGTCAAAGTGATCGGCCAAGCAGGCTATCACAACGCACCAATCTCTAAGATTGCGCGGGAAGCGGGGGTCGCAGATGGCACCGTATATCTGTATTTTAAGAACAAAGAAGACATTCTCATCTCGATCCTTCGCGAGACGATCGGCACGATTGTTGATCGAATTCACGACGAATTGAATCTCGGGGGCGGAGATGCGGCCGAATCATTAAGAGGATTGATCTCCATCTATTTTGGAACCCTCGGCAGCAATCCAGATTTGGCGATGTTTACACAAGTTCATCTGCGCCAGTCGAACGCGGAGATGCGTAAGCAGATCGGTGACATCATCCGTCCGTACTACCACATCATCGACAAGATCATTCTGATGGGCATTGAATCTGGCGTTTTTCGAGAAAGTATGGATAAGAGAATTGCCCGTCGTATGATTTTCGGCACGATGGACGAGACTGTGACCGCCTGGATTCTCACTGGGGCAAAGTATGACCTGGAGTCATTGATCGATCCGGTCTACGATGTGATGGTCGGCGGACTTCGCACCTAGCAATGCATAACACTTGGATTTCAAGTCTGAAAGGAGTTCACACCGATGAATATTTTCGTGTGCCTCAAACAAACGTTTGATACTGAGGAAAAGATCGTTGTCGAGAACGGCCAAGTTAAAGAAGACGGCGTTCGTTTTGTCATGAACCCGTATGATGAATATGCGGTTGAAGAAGCAATCAAACTGCGCGACGCAAATGGCGGTTCGGTGACTGTCATCACCATCGGTCCGGAGCGTGCACAAGAAGCGCTGCGCACCGCTTTGGCGATGGGTGCTGATGAAGCGGTACACATCACCGACGAATCCCTTTTTGGCGACGAATACACCGCATCCAACGTGTTGGCGGCCTACCTGAAAGATCAAGCGTACGACATCATCCTCTGCGGCAACCAAGCGGTTGACGACGGTTCTGGCCAAGTGGCGATCCGTGTGGCAGAGCTGTTGAACATCCCGCACATCGGCACGATCACCAAACTGGAAGTGAACGGTACTGACGTTGTCGCGCACCGTGATGCGGAAGGCGACCTTGAGGTCGTCGGCGGCAAACTGCCGATCCTCGTCACCGCTCAGCAAGGTCTGAACGACCCGCGCTACCCGTCTCTGATCGGCATTCGCAAAGCGAACAAGAAGCCGCTGGCGAACCCGGGCGCAGGCGACCTGAACGTGGCTGGCGATATCGCGAAGAAGTCTGTCGTTTTGGAAACGTTCCTGCCTGCTGCCAAAACGGGCGGTCGTATTTTGGAAGGCGACAACGAATCGCGCGTCAAAGAACTGGTCGGCTTGCTGCGCACTGAAGCGAAAGTCCTGTAACTTGGGATTGTAACTTGAAAGACAGAGAGGAGCACTAAACATGAGCAGAACGATTCTCGTATTGGCAGACCTGCGCAACGGCGCAGTCCGCAACGTGACTTTTGAAATGCTGTCGGCTGCAAAGCGACTGGCGAACGGCGGCACGGTGATCGCTTCCATCATCAGCAACAACGGCAGTACCATCGATACGGCAGCACTGGCTCACTACGGCGCCGATAAAGTGCTGGTGGCAGATGACGCGCAGTTTGAAAACTACGTGCCGGATGCATATGCAGCGGTACTCGACGCGATGATCAAAGAGGTCAACCCGAATCTCGTGTTGATGTCCCATTCCGCGATCGGTCGCGACTTGGCACCGAAAGTAGCTGCACGTTTCGCGGCAGGTCAAGTTTCTGACATCATCGACGTGACCGAAGACGGTGGCAACTTGGTGTTCACCCGTCCGATCTATGCAGGTAAGGCGTTTACTAAAAACACAGTGGCTGGCGAAATCGTATTTGCAACCGTTCGCCCGAACAACCTGACTGCAGGCGAGCCTGACGTTTCTCGTTCGGCCGATAAAGAAGTGAAAGTGTGGGCGGAGCTCTCGGCCGATTCCCTGCGCACCTTCATCAAAGAAGTGGTGAAAAAATCGACCGGTGGCGTTGACCTGTCGGAGGCGAAAATCATTGTTTCCGGTGGTCGTGGCGTCAAATCGCAAGAAGGCTTCAAGCCGTTGTATGACCTGGCAGAAGTGCTCGGTGCGGCTGTCGGTGCTTCGCGCGGTGCTTGCGATGCGGACTACTGCGACTACGCGTTGCAGATCGGTCAAACCGGTAAGGTAGTAACTCCAGACCTGTATTTTGCAGTCGGCATCTCGGGTGCGATTCAGCACTTGGCAGGTATGTCGAACTCGAAAGTGATCGTAGCGATTAATAAAGACCCGGAAGCTCCGATCTTCAAAGTGGCAGACTACGGCATCGTCGGCGACCTCTTTGACATCGTGCCGATTCTGACCGAAGAATTGAAAAAAGTGTTGGCTGAGTAATCGGCTTTTCCAAAGAACTTGGTTTTCCATAAAAACACCCTCTTGGCAGTCGTGACTGTCAAGAGGGTGTTTTTAGCTTCTGCCGACTGGACCTGAAACTGCGGGAACGATAGCGCCAATAGGTCGAACACCACGAGTAACCGACGCGGTACGCGGAGTGATGATTTCAGCATCGCCAAGTAATACGACAGCGGAGGCGGTCACCGTATTGATTTTGAACTTCCCCACTTGCAGGTCGCCGTTGTTGACCACATTGAGTTTGACTTTTTTCATCGGGAACTTACACCTCTTGTGTTGGGGAGGAAGACTTCCAATTTCTCTCCCAGAATGTTGTCATCACGGACATCTTCGTCAATCTGGTCTGCATAATGTAGACGATTGTTGACTATCTCTTTGAACGTACCTTCGGTGGCGTAACTAGCAGCTCCGCGGTACCCGGCATAGGCTTCACTGTAGTCGAACGGACTTACGCCTTGCCAGACGTCGCCAATGTGCACAACGCCTGAGAAGCCGACAGCAAGCACAAACATCTCATGAACGATCGTTTGTTTGGGGCGAGAGCGTTGAAACATCGGGTTACACTCCTGTTGCGTTGCTACTATCGACGACATCTGGATCAACCGTTGAGGTGTTGTTGATTCCGTTGATCGTCACCGGGAAATCGCCGGTCAAGCCGCCGCCAGAGCCGCTGTAAGATTTAGAGGCGCTTTTAGGCGCAATAAACCCGGAGTCGCCAAAGATGAGGGTGCCGCCTGATACGCTGATGATTTTGATCGGACCACCGACCACGGATGGCATGGCACTCGCTCCTTTTACGTTGACAATTTCACTGGTAGTAAGATATGCAGTTCATGTGGAAATTGTGCAGGCACTCACCCATGTCATTTGCCACGCATAGACTGCCCATAGAAATGAATCTAGGCAGAGGTGGTGGCGTCGTGCCTGCAATTCTCGGCAGTCTAAAAGTGATCAACATCTCTTCGGGGGGAGTCTTGAGCATCGGGGATGTAGGTCTCATTTCACCAAAAACGACGGCCAAAACGTATGCCGGTTCCGGATCGTTTAATACGGGTGATTTCCCGCAAACGTATAATGTGATCTCATCGACAAATACGAACGATAACGATGTGCTAGACGAAAATATAATCGCTGCTATCTAACGGGAGGTGAAACGATGCGCGTCAACCAAACCATTCGTATTGGCTCGATTACTGTCAATACAATGACGAGCTCTTCGATCCTGCAAATTGGTTCCAGCGGCGCCATCAAGGCCCGTGCGGAGGTCATTACAGAACAGGTGACGGAGCAACAAGCTCACGAAATACTTGAGAATAAAATTCATCAGGAACTCGAACCGATCTTGAAACAAGAGGGGTTGCCGGTGGCAACAGAGAACGGGACGTCAGGGAACGGACAAAATAAGCGAAGAGATCGTACCTGATCAGCTCAGGTACGATCTCTTCGCTTATTTGCAGGTTGCCCAGTTTGGTCGGGCTGGACGCGATTGAGTCCGTATACGCGATCGAGGACATAGGCATACTGGCGGGCTGCTTCAAGATAGGCCTCGCGAGCCGCTTGGCAGGGTGGAGTCTCGCCTCTGATCGGACACTTTTCGTCGCGTTCTTTCGCCTTCTGCATGACATTCAACCATTGGGGATAGGCGGGGTCAGCGGGGCCGAAAGGAGGCGGTGAGATCACGTTGTAAAAAGGGTCATCGAAGTAGATTTGCCCTGTGATCAACGGAGTCTCTTCAAAGTGTTCCTTTCGAACGATACCAAATCCGGGCGGATTGCGGGGCGGTACGATAAAGTCGGACGGAACATGTGGTAAGAGGCGACGCTCTTCGCGGCGGCGTTTACGTCCAAGGTATTTTCTAGCCATCGACAGACCCTCCTGCTGATTGATCCTTCAGCATATGGAATTGCTAGCCAAAGGTGTGCTAAATTGTGCAGGTAAAGGCGATTTTGTTCGACAATTTCCCGGGAAATCGACGGGAAACAGAACTTCTGTCGAAAGTGAAACGGCCCTCCTGATTTGTGGAGGGCCGTGGTAAATTGTTCTTATTTTTCTTCGATGGTAACCGTTTTGATGTGCACGTCTTCTTGGGGCTTGCTGTTTTCACCGCTCGGACTCATTCCGACGGGAACGGCAGCGATCTTGTCCACGACCTCAATGCCTTCGATCACTTCTCCGAACACGGTGTAGTTGGGAATATTGTTCAGTCCCTCGGCTTGTGGGCCGCTGCCGATGAAGAACTGACTGCCGTTCGTGTTGGGGCCTGCGTTGGCCATGGCGAGAATGCCTTTTGCATAGGGCTTGGATGGCGGGAGTTCGTCTTCAAATTTATAGCCGGGGCCGCCCGCGCCGGTGCCGGTCGGGTCGCCCGATTGGATCATGAAGTCTTTGATCACACGATGGAAGGTGACACCGTCGTAATAGTGATCTTTTGCCAGAAAGATGAAGTTATTGACGGTGACGGGAGCTGCGTCATCTAACAGTTTGATCTTGATGTCACCTTTGTTTGTTTGGATGGTAGCGGTGTATTCTTTTGCTATGTCGATCTTCATTTCCGGCTTGTTGGCATACTGTTTCTGTTTGGCAGGTGTGGAGCCTTGGGGGTTATTGTTTTGGTTGGATTGTTTGACCGGCTCTTTGGCTTCGTCGGTGCCACAGCCCGATAATAGCGTTGAGATCAGAGCGGTGCTGAGCAGCGTGGTCAGCAAAATTCGTTTGTTCATGTTTTGCTCCTCCGTTTGTCAGGACGTTTTCTGACTCTATTGTATCAGGCATCCAAGGGTAGGCAAAGTGTATTGACAAAGATAGACAGGGTGCATACAATAAAATACAAATTCCATCTTGCGATACTTGCGATGAGAAGGAAAGTACAGGTCTTGTGGTCGTGCAGAGAGCCGATGGGTGGTGCGAATCGGTCGCCAGGGATGCTGGAAACACACCTTTGAGCTGTGGCCCGAACGGCTGTCAGATGGCAGCTGAGTAGACGTCACCGGAGACTTCCACCGTTATCAGCGGAAGGGGGGTTAGTTGTTTTGACTCCTGATGAGTGGTCATGTGCGGCCTGGGTTCTGATGAACTGGGTGGTGCATGGCAAGATGGGTGGTACCGCGAGCGAGCTCTCGTCCCGTTATGGGATGAGGGTTTTTTTATTTGCTCAAATCAATGGAGGAGGGTTTTGGAAGATGGAACGAATCAATCGTCCGCGTGGCACTGCCGATCTTTTGCCGCGGCAGACTACGAAATGGCAACAGCTTGAGGAAATCGCGAGGGAGGTGTGCCGTCATTTCCATGTTCGCGAAATCAGGACTCCTTTGTTTGAGCACACCGAATTGTTTATTCGTGGGGTTGGCGATGGCACTGATATTGTGGAAAAGGAGATGTACACGTTTCTTGACAAGGGCGGGCGGAGTTTGACGCTACGTCCGGAAGGAACGTCTGCTGTGGCGCGGGCGGTGTTGGAAAATAAGCTCTATGTGGAGAGCTTGCCATTGAAGTTGTATTATTTGGCACCCATGTTTCGCTATGAACGGCCAGGAACGGGACGGCTGCGGCAACATCACCAGTTTGGAATTGAGCTGGTGGGAACTGAAAGTGCTTCCGCCGATGTGGAAGTGATGGCTCTAGCGATGCGTTTTTATGAGGAGTTGGGGGCAAGCGAGTTGACGCTTGTATTGAACAGTGTGGGCTGTGCGGAGTGCCGACCACAGTATCGGCAGGAACTGTTAGAGTATCTGGAACTGCGGTTGGAAGCGATGTGTGAGGATTGTCAACGCAGAGCGGGGAAGAATCCACTGCGGATTTTGGATTGCAAGGAATCGTGTTGTCAGGCTGGATTGTTGGGGGCGCCGTCGATTCAGGAGTGTTTGTGTGAGGGGTGTCAGTCGCATTTTGGCAAGGTGGTCCAGGGGCTGGAAGCACTGGGACTGCCGTATCGAGTGGACGCGAAGCTGGTGCGCGGGTTGGATTATTATACACGGACGGTGTTCGAGGTGATGACAGCAACTGGCGCGACCGTATCGGCTGGAGGGCGCTATAACGGGCTGTATGCCGAACTTGGCGGGTTGGAGTTGGCAGCCGTTGGGTTTGGAGCCGGTTTGGAGCGGGCGCTTCTGCTGCTGGAGGAGCAGGGCATTTCGTTGGCGGAGGACGAGTACGGGGTGGATGTGTACCTGATACCGCTTGGCGAGACGGCGGAGATTGCCGTGCTGCCCGTCTTGGACGCACTGCGGCGCGCTGGACTTTCGGTGGAGCGGGATTTTAGCGGGAAAGGGCTGAAGGCTGCGCTGAAAAGGGCGGATCGGATCAAGGCGAAAGTGGCAGTGATTGCGGGTGAAGCGGAGTTGGTGGCTGGAAAGCTGATGGTGAAAGAGCTTGAGACAGGCGCTCAAGAGTTGTTGAGCCTTGATGAGTTATTGTCCCGCTTGGGTGGTTGAAGAGAGCGGAGTTCTTTCGGGGCTAGATGCGCAGAAAAGCCAGCTGCGTAAAGAAGCTGGCTTTCGAAAGCATTAGACGGTTAAGTCGGACAGATTGAGCAGGACGATGGGCTGGTCGAGTTTGGGCAGGCGCAGGATGAGTTGTGGGTAGGTGAACGCCTGAAGGTGCATCATCTCAGGATCAGGGCGGATCAACTCGACTTGGATTTCAATTTGGCCGTTCGCTTGGACGACGCTTGTTGGCTCGATCGAGTAGCCACCAGTCGGGCGTTCGCCGCCGGAGACGATGACATAGGTGGCCGCTTCACTGTGCACGACTTGAAAGCCTGGGTCGATCATCGCTCCAGCGGCGCTGTTTGCTACCTGTTGCGGGAGGTCTTCTGCGTTGTGGATCACTTCAAAGGGGACCGAGCGCTTGCGGGCCTGTAGACGCTGTTGCGTGAGGTGCAAGATCTGCACGGCCTCGTCTTGCCTCAGTTTGAGGTGCGGCTCGAAGTTGCCCGCAACGTTACCGACCATGAGTCCAAGGTGGTACATGTGAGCAACAGCCGCCTGCTGCTCGGCAGTAAGCGTTGTGATGTCTGGAAACGGCGCTTTCAAAGCGCCGGCGATCCCAGAGTTCATCGCCGGAAGCATGTTGCTCAACATCATGGCTGCTTCAAGTCGCGTGACCTCTTCGTTTGGACGATCAATCGCGTCTGGCGCAGCAAAACTGCCGATCTCTAGAACCTTTGTATGTAGCTCGTTACGGGTGACATGCTGTTTGTTCATGTAAAAACGCCTCCTTGGGGGATTGATCTGTCGAGCATTGCCTTACGCCGCATCTGCCAGATTTCCATCGCGGAGCAGAGTTCCGTTTTCTGGGGAAGAAGTTTTTCGTGTATACTCAAGGATGTGGCGACGAACGGGCATGTTGTGGATCGATTTTATCAAGGCGAAGCAAAGGGAGCAAGAGTCGAAACGAAAAGGAGGCTGTCATGATGAGTGAGGCACAAGAACCACGCTATGTCGAATACGCGCTGACTGTCGATTCGGAGCGGGCAGACGAAGTCATCGCGATTTTGCAGATGCGCGGTATTGAATATGTATGGATCGATGCGCCGTTTGAGACGTTTGTAACCGAGGACGGCTATGGCTTTCAGGAGGTGCAGACGGAGCGGACGATCGTTCGTGCGTATGAGGAAGTGGCTCAAGAGCAGACGGTTGAGCTTTTGAACGAGCGGCAAGAAGGGATGCGAGCTTTGCTGGACGGGCTGGCCCATTCGGTGGAGGTGAGCGTACCGCAAGCGGTGACGGAAGATCCGGTGTATGCGTTTTCCGCGTTGGAGGTACGCCCTGGTTTGATGATTCGCCCACCGTGGGATGAAGAGCGCGAGGTGGGCGAGGCGACGATCATCATCGAGCCGTCTGCTGCGTTTGGCACTGGGTTGCATCCGACGACACGGCACTGTCTGGAGCTGATCGACATGATGGTGCAGGCAGGGGATGCGGTGGCAGATCTCGGTGCGGGATCGGGAATCTTGAGCCTGTTCGCTCGGCAGAAAGGTGCCGCTCCTGTGGTGGCGGTCGATCTCAATCCATCGGCAGAGAGCAGTATCTTGTATCATATGGAGTTGAACGGGATTGAAGGGATCGAGATTCGCATCGGCGATGTTTTTACAGAGTTTGCCGATGTGGAGCACTTTTTTGATCTCGTGGCGGTGAATATCGGCGGGAAAGAAGCGATGGAATTGGCGCCGTTGCTGACACGAATTGTGAAAGCAGACGGGGTGCTGTTGCTGTCAGGAATTGTGGAGTGGATCGAGGAGCAGGTGGTACGTTGTTTTGCCGAGATAGGTTATCGCGTTACAGAGCGCAGGCAAGGTGAGGAATGGGTGACGCTTACCGTGCAGCAGTTGTCCAAGTAGAGGAGAGGCGGCGAGAAAGGGGCCGCCTCTTTTTTATGGCCCGCCGATCAATGCAGGCGAGGAGGTCGTTATTCCTTAATGAATAGGTTTGAAAACAATCGAACGCAATCAAGAACATGCTGACCGATTTCGAAGGATGATCCGAATCTACGAGAAAAACGAATGATTTGAAAAATTGCTATATTTATTTCAAGCAAAGCAGAGCCATCATCAGTTCGGTGTCAAGGGTGGGCTCGGGGAGCAGGTGGCGACTTCTCGTTTACTCAAAATATGCTGCAGGCGACCGGAGAACAGCGAAACAACTTGAAAAAAAAGCCGGGATTGCAGTCCCGGCGCTTACGTGTGAAATGTCGATTGTGGAATCTTTTCGGCGAGCGATTCGCGTACCTGTTTGTAGGAAGGCAACAGGCGGCAGATGCCGACTGCACCAATTTCCATCACGCCACAGATTACGAAGACTGCACGCGTCCCGATCGCGGCGGCAAGCGAAGTTCCGGCACCGACAGATAGCAAGGAAAGGGGGCCGGTGATCGGGCCGAATGCTCCGTAGACACGGCCGCGCATATGTTCTGGCACAATCGTTTGGATCAGAGTGTCCTGTACGATCTGGTTAACCGAGCCGATGATGCCAAAGAAGGCGAAACAGGTGATGGCGACGGTCATCGTGTCACTCATCGCGAACACCACGACTGCGACTCCATCAAGGGCGAGTGATGCGAAGAGCAACAGCAGCATCGGGAGCCGCTTGACGAGCAAAGTGGTCAGAAATGCGCCGACCAAGCCGCCGATGCCAAGTGCGGAGAACAACAGCCCGACAGCGCCGCTCGCTTGATCTTCCGGCACGAGGTGCTGGCCGACAAACAACATCGTCAGCGTGCCTTGCGTGCCCATGCACAAGGTAAATAGCATCATGAACACGAACAGATAGATCAATATCGGCTCAGTTCGAATGTAGGCGACACCTTCGCGCACCTCCTGCCACATGGAGGAGTTAGAGCGTTCAGCTTTGCTCCTGTTCGCGGCACGGTCGTGGACTTTGACCAGCAAAAGCAGCAGTGGGGCGAGCAGGTAAAGCGTCATGCCGACCAAAAAAGCGGTTTGCGAACCAAAAGAGAATACGACCCATCCGCCGAGCGCAGGGCGAAAGATTTGCCAGAGATTGTTCATGGTCGCAAGCAGCGAGTTCATCGCCACGTATTGATCGGATTTCACGAGCAATGGCAAAAATGCGCGATGTGGTGGCTCACCAAAGGAGACAAACGTGGAATGAATGGCAGCGAGCAGGTAAAGATGCCAGAGCTCGGTGGATAAAAACATCAAAAACAAAGTTCCGGCACGCAGGATGTAGCAAATGATGAGCAGCGTGCGTTTGGACATGCGATCTGCCAGAAGCCCGGCCCACGGTGAGATCAAAATACCGGGCAAAATCTCGAGCATCGTCGCGATCCCAAGCGCCACAGGGTCATGGCCGGAAAGACGTAACACCTGCGACCAGATTGCAAACATTTGCACAAAGTTGGAAAATCCACCTAAGTAGTAGGTGCTAAGATAGGTTGTAAAATTTCGGTTGGCCAGTATTTCCCGAAACTGCTTGAAATCCCGAGACATGAGCACACCTCCTTTTCCGAAAAGACAGAAAACGACCGCAGGCAACAGTTGCCCGCGGTCGTTTTTCATAAAATAGCAAAACGAGTCCCGTTCAATCCTGTGGCACATGCTGCGGCGCGTATAATGTTGCTTCAAACGCTCGACGATTGATCATCACATGTGCCCCCTTTCGGATTGTCAGTTAATTTTTCTTATTATCCTGCCAAGACGCTCCGTTGTCAATATGCTATACTTAAAATGTTTTCAACCTTGCACAAAGCAGGAGGAATCACAGATGGAAGTCATCAAAATTTCACCGCGCGGTTATTGTTACGGGGTGGTCGATGCGATGGTGCTGGCTCAGCAGGCGGCCAAGGACCTTGATTTGCCTCGCCCGGTCTATATACTCGGCAAGATCGTTCACAATCAGCATGTGGTCGATGCATTCACAGAGCAGGGCATCATCACGGTCGATGGCGACAACCGCCTGGAACTGCTCGATAAGATTGACAAAGGCACCGTAATCTTTACAGCGCATGGCGTCTCACCGGAAGTACGGAGAAAAGCGCAAGAGAAAGGCTTGACCACAGTTGATGCTACCTGCCCGGATGTCACGAAGACACATGAACTGATTCGTGAGAAGACCGCACAGGGTTATGCGATCATCTACATCGGCAAAAAGGGCCATCCAGAGCCAGAGGGTGCGATGGGGGTAGCCCCGAATTCGGTGCATCTTGTGGAGAAGGAAGCGGATGTCGCGAATTTGCAGCTCGAAGGCGAGAAGATTCTGGTTACCAACCAGACAACGATGAGTCAGTGGGATACGAAGCATTTGATGAATGTGGTGCTGAAAAAGTTTCCGCATGTGGAGATTCACAATGAGATCTGCTTGGCGACACAGATTCGACAAGAAGCGGTGTCGGAACAGGCTGGTGCGGCCGATCTGACCATCGTCGTCGGAGACCCGGCATCGAACAATTCCAACCGTCTCGCTCAAGTTTCGGAAGACATCGCAGGCACCACCGCGTACCGCATCGCCGATGTTTCGGAGTTGCAACTGGAATGGCTGCAAGGTGTAAATCGAGTGGCCGTCACGTCAGGTGCCTCGACACCGACGCAGATCACCAAAGAAGTGATCGAGTTCCTTGAGCAGTACGACTCGCAAAATGAAGCGACGTGGGAACGTCTGCGCAAAGTGTCATTGAATCGTATCTTGCCGCGTTTTAAAGAGAAGACGAAGTAAAAAAAGTCAACATCCTTCGCGGATGTTGACTTTTTTCTTATCGGCGATCCAGTGAGCGAATCGCTTCAAATACCTCGGATAAGGTCGAGGTAATCTGGTTGCGGAAGTCTGTTAGTTCAGTTCGGAACTCGGACATCTCCGCGCGAATCTGGACAATATCTTGGCGGACTTCGGTGATTTCTGCTCGAACTTCAACGATCTCTTGGCGGACTTCAGCAACTTCTGCTCGAACTTCAACGATCTCTTGGCGGACTTCAGCAACTTCTGCTCGAACTTCAACGATCTCTTGGCGGACTTCAGCAACTTCTGCTCGAACTTCAACGATCTCTTGGCGAACCTCAGAAATTTCTGCACGGACTTCGGCCATCTCCTCGCGAACTTCGGCAATCTCTTCGCGGATATCAGCAATTTCCTCGCGAACTTCGGCAATCTCTTCACGAACCTCAGCAACTTCTGCGCGGACTTCAGCCATCTCTTCACGCACTTCAGCAATTTCTGCGCGAATCTCCGCCTTGAAATCCTGCATTTCATTACGAATCTCCGTTTTGAAACCTACCATTTCAGTTCTTAACTCGTTTAGGTTGCTTTCGATTTTTTGTATGTGATGACGCAGTTCTTTTTGACCGTCGTTAAGTTCTTTGACGGCAACCTTCAATAGTCGTACATCGTGATGAACGATCATAAGGGCGGGCAGCTCTTTGCGGAAATTAAACTTGTTGTGGGACATTGGACTTTCTTCCCCTTTTTGAAAAGTTGGACCCGTGGGGTCCACGTATCTGGTGAGAAGAGCTGCTTGTATCAATTATATAGATTTGGAGAATCTAAATCTACACAAATGTGAAATCGGATTTCTCTCAGCAAAGATCGAAAATCAGCTCAAACGAAGCGAATGAGACTTTGGACAACGAAAGGTGACAACACACAAAAACCCGACAGGCGCTGGACCTGTCGGGTTTCTTGCAACATTACTCCGGCATCACACCGGTATAGGTCGATTGCGGACGGATGATCCGACCGGATGCTGCTTCAAGGATGTGTGCACACCAACCGACTGTGCGAGAGACGGCGAACGACGGGGTGAACAGTGCGTCGGGCAGGCCGATGGCACGCATCACCGCCGCTGCGTAAAATTCGACGTTGGTGTTCAAAGGACGATTCGGCTTGTACTCCTTTAACAAGCGCAGGCCGACTTCTTCGACGTGCACGGCGAGTGCGAACCACGGATCATCGCCCGCCAGTTCGGAAGAGATCGTGGACAGTGCTTTGGCGCGCGGGTCGTACGTTCGATAGACACGGTGGCCAAAGCCCATCAGACGCTCGCCCGCTTCCAACTTGGCACGCATCCACGGTTCGGCGTTTTCTTTGCTGCCGATCGCTTCGATCATCTCGGTCACCTCGGACGGTGCACCACCGTGCAACGGGCCTTTTAACGCGCCAATTGCTGCGGTCACCGAGGAGATCAGGTCGGAGCGGGTGGAGGCGACCACACGTCCAGCAAATGTCGATGCGTTCAAACCGTGCTCTTGCGTCAAGATCAGATAGGCGTCAAGCGCACGCACGTGAGCGGCTTGCGGTACTTCTCCCTTGAGCATGTACAGATAGTTTGCCGTATGATCGAGATCGGCACGCGGATTGACTGGCTCGCGGCCTTCAAGGCGGGCGTAACGATAAGCGACGATCGTCGGGACCTTGGCTGTCAGCGAAATCACCTGTTCCAATGTCGGGGGCCAAGCGGCAAATGCTTCCGTACCGAGCAGGGAGACACCTGTCCGCAGTGCGCTCATCATGTCCGTATCGGCTGGAATCGCGTCGAGTGCTGTCTTGACAAAAGCGGGCAGTTCGCGCTGGGCTACCAGCTTGTCCTGAAGCGCTTTCAACTCGGCCGCACTGGGCAGATGGCCGTACCAGAGAAGATGGGCGACTTCTTCAAACGTATGATTGATGGCCAGATCGCGGGCCCAATGGTTGCGATAGACGAGCAGTCCGTTTTGTCCATCGACGAGGCTCAAGTCGGTTTGTGCAACGACGACATGTTCCAGTCCGAGCGAGATGATGTTTTCCAAGTTCTCCAACCCCTTTTCTCATACTATCTTCTGTTTTCAGTATATCGACACATTTATTGAAGGGGAAATAGAGATACTTGTGGTATACGATTATAAAATATAATCAATTAGAGGATTGACAACATGGATCTCAAACTCCTCCGCACTTTTATCATGATGGCAAAGGAACTCAATTTTCACCGCACGGCGGAGCGGCTCTATCTGGCGCAACCGACCGTTTCGGTTCACATCCGTCAACTGGAAGAGCTGGTTGGCTATCCGTTGTTTGAGCGCTCCGGTCGCAAAGTACGGCTGACTGCAGCCGGGGAGCGCTTCCGACTGCATGCTGATCGCATCCTCGAAGCGCACGATGAGGCACTTTCCGATCTGGCGCGCTGGAAGGCAGGTTATGATGACCGATTGGATCTGTTGTTAGCACCGCTTTGCGCAGAGCATGTGTTGCCACCGCTTTGGAAGAAGTATACGATGATGCACCCCAACGTAGAAGTTCGCATCTATACGACTTTGTCCCCTTCGGTTGGGCCTGGAATCGCTGCGGGGCGGTCACACATCGGGCTGGCGCGGTCCGCTTCCTCGCATCCTGACACGGAGACGCGTATTTTGCACGAAGACCCGGTGACGCTGATCGCACCGGGGACGGTCGATCCGCAAAAAGTAGACTACCGCGAACTGTTGCTCGACCACCCATTGCTCACGAAAAATCACCCTGAATATTGGGACGAACTGCTCTTCCAGCTTCATGAAAATCGTGCTCCGATTCGCCCGATGTCAGTTTCACAGGTCGCGGTCACCCGCAAACTGATCATCGAAGGTCTTGGCGTCTCCTTTCTCCCCAAATCGGCGGTACAGGAAGATTTGGCAAAAGGGGATCTGGTCGAACTGCCCACCCCGGACCTGCGCCTGCCCACCGCGTACACCTACGTCATCACGCCACGCAACAAAGAATTGCCACGGGCTGCGCAGGATTTTCTCAAACTGCTTCAACTCGCATGAACAGTACCTTCCCCAATCAATGCTTGTTCGAAGCTCCCAACTTGAATGCGTATGTTCCAAGGCGGACATCTATGAGATTTGGCGCGATCTCCACAAAGGCGAGAGCTGCATGGTGGAGCGAATCGTACGAACGAATTGGGCGAATCTGTGGTAAAATAAAAGGTGAGGGAGGCGATGTAACAATGAAACGACTCGTACTTACCGGACTCATTCTCACCGTTGCTGTCACATTCACCGGTTGCGGCGGCGAGCACACCACTCATGCTGATTCAACGCATGGAAACCATGCACAGCACACCCACAAATAACATTCCATGCAGCACATAAAAAGGCCGCGGGCACAGGCTCCCGCGGCTTTTTGCATTATTGAATCGGCTTTCTTCGAGAAAACTTTCGTGCCACGTTGTTGATCAGCAGGAAGGCGCAAAATATCCACGCGTAGCCAGTCACTCCCATCAACCAGAGGGGCACGGTATGGCCCTGCGCTTTGATCCGCACGAAAAAGGTCGTGCTCACGATGAGCAACAAAAACGAAAGAAAGGTGAGCAGCCGACTCACATTTCTCCGCCGTTCCGCCTTCATCCCCGCACCTCAGACGTCGCACCTTTCTGCAACTTCTCCTGCAAAGCGACCAAGTCGGGGGCGAGAGGCGCCTCGACGACAATGACCTCCCCGCTGGCAGGGTGGTTAAAAGATACTTTAGAGGCGTGCAAAGCCTGGCGTTTTAGCAAATTCAAACCGACATGCCCATATTGGCGGTCACCGAGCAGCGGATGGCCGAGATGGGTCAGATGCACCCGAATTTGATGGGTGCGACCCGTCTCCAGTTCCAATTGCACCAGCGTTGCTGTCTCAAAACGCTCCAGCACGTGATATCGTGTCAAAGCAAACTCTCCCGCATTCGGTCGCACCGCCCGCAGGTTGGGATTTTGCTTATGTTTTCCGATCGGTGCGTCAATCTGCCCGCGCTCTTCAGAGATGGTACCGTCAACAAACGCTACATACTCCCGCTTCAGCTCGCGATCCCGCAGTTGACGATCCAGATGCTGATGGGCAAACGCTGTCTTGGCGACCACCAGTACGCCCGACGTATCGCGGTCGATCCGATGCACGGGGCGCATTTTGGTCTGTAAACCTTGTTGCATGAAATGGTGGGTGAGACCATGTGACAACGTTTCTGTCTGTGTGGGATTGGTCGGATGCACCAAGAGAAACGGACGCTTATTCACCACGATCAGATGCTCATCTTCAAATAAGATGGAAAGCGGCATCTCGACCGGAGCCAGTCCCGCTTCCTCTTGAAAAGATAGTGCGGCGCGAATCACATCGCCTTCCTTGACTTCACGACCCAGGTAGGCCGGCTTTTTGTTGAGCTGAATTCCTTTTGTGCGCGTCAGTTTCTGAATCATCCGCCGCGAAATTGAAAGCGACCCCGTCAAAATTTGCTCTACCGTCCGCCCTGCTTCCGCCGCGCTCACCGTATGCGCCGTCCACTTCCGTTCTGACATCACCAAAATCCTCCGATCATCGTTTCCGTGTAGTATTCCCTTTGTAACATAGTCCACTCGTCTTGCAAAGCCGAACACGCAAAAAGAGCCGCCGATGAAGGCTGCCCTTTTTGCATTCGTAGAGTTACTGTTTCTTCTGTTTGAAAGTGTGGCACATGGTAGCGGATTTGTGATGCGCAATATCTTTGTGTACACCTTCCCCGATTTCGCCAATTTCAGAGCTGAAGTCACGATTGGCGTGCGCGTCAATGTCCACCAAGATGGAATTTGCGTTGCACCCGCCGCCTGTTGCCCAGTAGTCACAGTTGCTAACCGAACAGCGTACTTCCGGCATCCACATGCACTCCTTTCAAAATGGGGTCTGGGCTTAGTATGGCTTGTTGGGGTGGCAGAAATCGTGACAGTATTTGGTGGTTTTGATCTCTCTCACTTCACCGCATAACAGCGAATGGGCGGTGATGCAATCTCTTGCAGGACAAGTACAGAGATTGGTAATCTGAACATAAGAAGATTTTGAAAACGGTTTCCGGATAAATGGGAACCTGTCAAACAGGGAAGTCTACTTTCGAGAAACCTTTTAATAGTAGGGGGAAATGGATAATGGCAGAACAAATGGACCTTTTACCGCTTCGTCATGTCGATTTTGTAGAATTTTATGTAGGGAACGCGAAACAAGCAGCCTTTTACCTGGCAGGCGCTTTCGGTTTCAAGCCGGTGGCGTACAAGGGTCTTGAAACGGGCTCCCGCGACCGCGTTTCTTATTTGATGCAATCGGGTGACATCAACATCGTGTTGACCGGCACGCTGATCGAAGACAACGAGATCGCACAGCATGTAAAAACGCATGGCGACGGTGTTAAGGACATCGCAATGCGAGTTGACGATGCTACCTCTTCGTATCATGAAGCGATCAAGCGCGGTGCAAAATCGGCGTTTGAACCGATTGAACTTTCCGATGAACACGGCACCGTCAAATTGGCGGCGATCTATACGTACGGCGAAACTCTGCACACCTTTGTCGAGCGCGACAACTACAAAGGAGTTTTCCTGCCGGGCTTCACAGCCTATAACGGCAACATGCCGATCAACAACGCAGGGCTTGTCGCTTGTGACCACATCGTCGGCAACGTCGAAGAAGGCAAGATGAACGAATGGATGGACTTCTACGCACGAGTGCTCGGCTTCAGCCAATTGATCTCCTTTGACGACAACGACATCTCCACCGAATACACTGCGCTGATGTCCAAAGTTATGCAAAACGGCACTGGCCGCATCAAGTTCCCGATCAATGAGCCGGCACAAGGCAAGAAGAAATCGCAGATCGAAGAGTACCTCGATTTCTACAATGGCCCGGGCGCACAACATATGGCGCTGCTCACTCATGACATCATCGAGACGGTTGCGAAACTGCGCGAAAACGGCGTAGAGTTCCTGAACGTGCCGGACACCTACTATGAGGACCTGAAGTCCCGCGTCGGCGAAATCGACGAAGAGATTGAAGAGATCAAGAAGCTCAATCTGCTGGTCGATCGCGATGAGGACGGCTATCTCTTGCAAATCTTCACCAAGCCGATCATGGACCGCCCGACTTTCTTCTTTGAAATCATCCAGCGCAAAGGTGCGAAGAGCTTTGGCAAAGGCAACTTCCGCGCGCTGTTCGAAGCGATCGAACGCGAGCAGGAACTGCGCGGCACCCTGTAATGAAATTCGTATCCTATCAGCATCCGGAACTGGGTGAACGAGCAGGTTACTTGCAGCACGATCATGTGCTCGACCTCGCGCTCGCCCAAGGCCATGCACAGGAACAAGGACGTTGTCTTTCTCAACGTCCTCTTCCTGTCACTATGGCCGGGATCTTAGAGCTGGAAGGGGAAGGGCTGCAAGCAGCCCGTGCCATCGCTGAATACACAGCAAACACGCAGGTTGCCAGTTTGCCGTTCGCACTTCCACTCGAACGAGCACAGCTGCTCGCACCGGTGCCGCGCCCGCGTTCGTTTCGCGACTTCTACGCTTTTGAAGAGCATGTCAAAACAGCACGGGGTCGCCGCGGCTTGGAGATGGTGCCGGAGTGGTACGATTTCCCGGTGTTCTATTTCTCCAATCACAATGCCTTTGTCGGGACGGATGCTTTGGTGGAGCGTCCTGCCTATACAAAATGGCTCGACTTTGAACTGGAGATCGCCTGTGTGATCGGCAAGACAGGGCGCGACATCAAAGCTTCCGATGCGGCTCAGCATATCGCTGGATTTGCCATCCTCAACGACTGGTCGGCCCGCGATGTGCAACGCGAAGAGGTGAAGGTGGGCTTGGGCCCGGCAAAAGGCAAAGATTTTGCGACGTCGATGGGCCCGTATCTGCTGACGCTCGATGAACTGGAGGACGTGCGGGACGGGGATCGCTGGAATTTGGAGATGACGGCCAAAGTCAATGGACAAGAGCTATCCCGCGGCAATTTCCGCACGATCTACTTTTCGTTCGCCGATCTGATCGCCCGCGCATCGGAAGGCGTTACGCTGTACCCAGGCGATGTGATCGGTTCTGGTACGGTTGGCACTGGCTGTATCTTAGAACTGGGGACGGACGTGCACCGTTGGCTGGAACCTGGTGATCTGGTCGAAATGGAGATTGAACGCCTCGGCGTGTTACGCAACACAGTGAAAGAGGAAGGAGGCAGCGGCTGTGCCATTTTATCATAAATTAGGAGAGATCCCGCCGAAGCGACACACGCAGTTCCGTCAGGCGGATGGCTCCCTGTATCGCGAACAGTTGATGTCTACGAAAGGCTTTTCTGATATTTACTCGTTGACCTATCATATCAACCCGCCGACGCAAGTGACGCGGGTGGAAAAGATCCGCGACATCGTGATTGAAAAAGAAGATTCGGGTGCGCTCAAGCATCGTCACTTCTTTGGAAACCGCGTTGAATTGTCGGGTGATGCGATCGATTCCCGCCAAGTGCTGATGTTCAACAGTGACGTGTCACTTGCGATCAGCAAACCGACCACCGAGATGAACTACTACTACCGCAATGGTGACTGTGATGAAGTGCTGTTCGTTCACGAAGGGGAAGGGGTGCTGGAGACGATCTTCGGAAACCTGCCGTATCACAAAGGCGACTACCTCATGATTCCGGTCGGTACGACGTATCGCGTGGTGATGAACAGTCCGAGCCGCTTTTTTGTGATCGAATCGGCTTCGATGATCAAAACACCGCGTCGCTACCGCAATGAGCACGGTCAGTTGGAAGAGCACTCGCCGTTTTGCGAGCGAGACATCCGTCCGCCGTCCGAACTGATCACTCACGATGAAAAAGGTGAGTTTGAAGTACGCGTCAAATCGCGCAACATGTTGCACTCGTACATCTTCGACTTCCATCCGCTCGATGTGGTCGGTTGGGATGGGTATCTGTTCCCGTACGCGTTTAACATCGACGATTTTGAGCCGATCACCGGACGTCTGCATCAGCCGCCGCCGGTGCATCAAACTTTCGAAGCGGCAGGCTTTGTCATCTGCTCGTTCGTACCGCGCCTGTACGACTATCATCCGCTGTCCATCCCGGCGCCGTACTACCATTCCAACATCGAATCGGACGAAGTGCTGTACTACGTCGATGGCAATTTCATGAGCCGCAAAGGCATCGAAGAAGGCTCGATCACCTTGCACCCGATGGGCATCCCGCACGGGCCACACCCCGGCACGATCGAAAAGTCGATCGGGGCGAAAGAAACGCAGGAACTAGCCGTCATGGTCGATACGTTCAAGCCGCTTCACATCGCCAAAGTGGCGCATGGGGTGGAAGACACCAACTACATGTACTCCTGGCTGCCTCCAAAGGCGTAAAGAAAGAGAGGTAAACATATGCAACTTGATCCGGCAACACTCTCTTGGGACGCTGCTTATAAATATCTGAACGGCGCGATTCTGCCGCGACCGATCGCCTTTGTTTCGACGGTTGATGCGGAGGGCAATCTCAACCTCGCACCGTTTTCTTTCTTCACCGCAGTTGCGGCCAATCCGATGACGATCTGTTTTTCGGTGATGCGACGCGGGACGGACGGTGAGAAAAAAGACACCTTGCGGAACATCGAAGCGACGAAAGAGTTCGTCGTCAACGTCGTGTCCGAATCGTTCGCCAACCAGATGAACGTGACGGCAGGCGAGTTCCCGCAAAATGTCTCCGAGTTCGAAGAATCGGGTTTGACGCCTGTGGCGAGTACGGTGGTGAAAGCGCCGCGCGTCAAGGAATCGCTTGTCAACTTCGAGTGCAAGTTGACAGAGATCGTCCACATCGGGGACGACAAAGGGGCTGGGTCGCTGGTCATCGGTCAGGTTGTTCAGGTGCACGTCGATGATGAGGTGCATTTTGATGGCAAGATCGATACGAAAAAGCTTCAGCCGATCGGCCGTCTCGCAGGGGCTGATTACGTGCGTTGCACGGATACGTTTGAAATGATGCGAAAAAAATAGTACGCTAAACAAGGCAACCTGCCTGCCAGGTTGCCTTGTCCTTTGCGAGGGGAGGCAGACAATAGATGTCAGAGTTGTACTATGCGACGTACACGCTACATGAAGGCGAACAGATGGTGGCGCGCTTTGCGGACATCAACAAGCGTGACGGTTTCGAGATTTCGCTCGGGATGTACCGCGCCAATTTGGGGCCGGTAACGCGGGACGTGTTTATGCAATACGCCGAACGCTTTGAAGGCGATGTGGTGTTGGAAGGGGAAAACTCGAAATGATAAAATTGATCATCACTCTGCTCTTGCCACTGTTGGCTGTAGTCTGGCTAATGTATGTGATCAAGCGCAAAGCGAAATACCAAACGCCTGTGGATGGCATCGGTGCGATGCTGATTTATTGGATCGTCGGTTTTCTGGTTACCTGGCTGTTTGCCACCTATCTTGGCCTTTACATGTATGGCTTGGCGACAGAAACCGGGGTGGGTGAAAGCGCGAAAATCCTGTTTGTGCTGAGCGTTTATGTCGGCGGTCTGTGGGGCGCATTACTGCCGTATCGTGCCTATGCGCGCGCGAAGAAAGACAAGGTGGGGATCTGGTTAGGCAGCGCTTTTGTGTACAGCGTGCTGTTCTACCTATCGACGATGTTCGTGCGTTAAGCAAACGTTGTACGACAATTATTAAATTTCTGTCTATTTTTGTTGAAATCGAAAAGTTTATGTCGTATAATCTACGTAGGGGATGCACTTATTAAAAGCGATGCAGCGATGAAAAGCTGCCACGAGAGAGTGAATGTTTGTGCCTAGGGGGGGCGGCACTTGGGGAAGTGCCGTAATGCAGATATTCGCTCTCGGCAGCAGCGGCTTGTCAGGACAGAGAAGATCGTTTACAATGAGAGACAGCAGAGACATGCTACTCAATCATGTAACACAACCAACGCAAGTAACATTGACAACTGAGAACCGTCTCGCATAACTGGCGGAAACGTGGAGTGCACCACGAGGGAGTGCGAGAGGAACAAACATAGCCGACCGCCTGGGCACCTTTGGATTTTTTCAGAGGCTCAGGGCGGTTTTATCTTTTTTTCTGAGCCGAGACAGTAGGGATGAGGAGAGAGGGGGCGTTTGTCAGATGGTATTCGAGGAGCGATATGGGGAGCGGGTGACCTGCCCGCATTGTGAAGCGAAGGGAGCAACGTTTGAGGAGATTCTGACGGTAGAGGGCAGCTTTGAAGAGGTCGCCTGGCAACCAAGCACCTGCGCCCGATGCGGAACTGAGGTGCTGTTCAAGCGCGTGCGTGATCTGGAGCAGGTCACCTCGCTTTGGCTGGCCGATGCGAGTGGAGAGCCGCTGCGCCGTTACGTGATCTTCCCAGAATCAAACGGTCGCCGTGTCCTGTGGCGCATGTTCGTCGAGGACCCGTTGCATACCTTCCTGGCCCGTCAAGGCTTCTACGACCGCTATCTTCGCCCCGTCTTTCCAATCAAGCGGGCAGCAGGCGGCAATTCACCTGTGGTGAAACAAGCAAGCGTCAAGCAATAGCTGCGAGGAAACCCTCGTCTGTTTAACTGGCAAGCGTTTCAGAAAGGCAAAACCCCCGTTTCAACCACGGGGGTTTTTTCCTGTTCGCATGCTCATTATGATTCACTTTTGGGGTGCTGCACGAGCGGAAGATCGATAAAATACCCCGAAGATTCCTGCAATACGTCTGTCGCTGATCTGACGCCTTCATCCTATTCAAACGATAAGGGTTTAGATGTGCAGACTGTGACTGTCAGATCCTATTTATACTGCTTCCAGTCTTGTTTGGAGTTGTTGAGCAGGTATTCGAAGTTGTTATCCAATTCCTTCTGCTCTTTTTCGCGGCGAGTGACTTCGGCTTGGCGGCGTTGGTCTTCTTGGGCGCGCTCTTGTGCTTTCATCTCGGAGGACTTTTCTTGCAGTTGTTTTAGCATCTCTGGGTTGAGCAGGTCTTTGAGGGTGGTGCCTTTCTCTTTGGGCATGTCGTTTTTGCCGACGCGGTAGTTGTCGAGCGGGTCGCGCTGTTGTGCGTTTTGCTGTTTATTGCTCCCTTTGCTTTTGCCTTTTTTCATCTTTTTCACCTTCTCCTTTAGATGCCCGCGGGTGCGGAGTTCGTCGAGCACCCGCTGTTTATCTCCGTCTTCGCAGACGATGAAAATCTCCTGAATCGCCTCTGTCGTCTTGGCCAAAAGTTTCAGCCCGCTGTCTGTAAAATACTGAAACGTCATCTCCTCCTGCTCCGATTTATGCGGGGAGATGACTCCTGTGATCACCGAGCGCACCTGCTCGATCGTGCCGAGATCCTCCAACACCTTCTCGTAGCCGCCGATGATCGTGTGCATCTTTTTCACCTTGTTTTCGCGGTGACGGTGCTTGCGGCTCACTGATTTGCTCCTTGCTCCGGATCGACCAGCATCGCCATCGGATAGGCTTCTTCCAACCGCACACCGTTGAGATAGCCCCAGGCCATCACGCCATCCATTCGCGTCACTTCGAAACGGTCTTGCGAATCGATAATCGTGTAGGTTTTGCCAATTTTGATCTGCGCTTTGTCCATGGTATAGGAAAGCGCGAGATAATATTTACGCTCCAATACGTCCAGTTCCTCGTAACGCTGTTCGGCAAGCGCACGATTCCCTTCGTCTTGTAGCCGTTTCATCTCCACGTCCAATTCCTCATTGCTCATCTCGCGGTACAATTTTGCCATGATTCCTATGTCTCCTTTGACCTGACTTTCGATCTTTCTATTATACACCTTTCCTGCGCTTCCCGCCTTGAGCGGCCGGATTCACGCATCGAGGCAGGGTCGTATTTCTGCGCGTCAATTGACAGTTCAGGTCGATCTTTGAGATGATTTACATAGTGTACGATGAGGAGGGGTGTCACCATGGGGAAGTTGACCAACAAGAAGGCGTGGCCGATCTGGCTCGGAGCTGTTGTGGTCGTGGGAGCTGTCGCATACCTGAGCAACACCTATTTTTCCAAACAGGATGAGCCGATTGGGAAGCCTGTCACCGAACAGCCAGGTGAGCAACATCAGGAGCCTAAGCCCGCCCAGGAGCCAGCGCAGCAACCGGCGCCACCAACAACTCCTACCCCGGAGCCGGGCACATCGCAAACGCCCGTCCCGGCGACCGATGCGATTTCGTTCGCCGCCTACAGCGGAAGTGGCTCGATGAACATTCGCGACCGCGGCTACGTAAACGACGCGTTTCAACTGAAAAGCATCGACTGGTCGGACGCCAGCCGCACTCTCTACGTATTCTTAGATATGCGCGCTTTTGAAGGCGTTGCCTATTTCCGCGTCAAAGACGAGACCGGAATGCTACTCGAACCGGAAAGCGTACTGCAAGCAGGGGAAGGTGCTCCCGCTTGGAGCCCGGTGCAGGCCGAAATCCCGCTCGTTTCCGAATACAAAGGAAAAGTGTTGCTCGTCGAGTTCTACACGAAAAGCGCAAGCGACGGCTCGCGCACCAATCCCCTGTTGCTGAAGATCAAACCGGAATAGCGAACGTCTCAAGAGGAGGTATTCATTCATGCAGCAAAAACCGCACTTAGAGCTGGTCAGCGGAGCGGAAGCGGCCGAACAATTACAAAAGTTTCCCGCTCCCGTTCAGACAGGTCTTTTCCATATTCCTAACCAATTGACCTGGCCTCTGCTCGTCCCGCACGGCGGACTCAAGGTTACACTTGAGCCAGGCAACACAGAAAAACAACTCACCTACGGACTTGTCAGCGCCATCGTCGCGTTTGAAGATAATTTCTACCTGCTCGGACATGTCGATTATGCGTATGGCGATGTCGAGCATACTGCGGTCTTCCGCCTCGACTGGACGCAAGACCGCACGTTGATCGAATCGATCGCCGAACTTGGCATCATCGGGTTGACCGATCAAATGCCTCCGAAACTGTCCGGCAAGGAGGAGATGGTCGAACATCTGACCCGCGTCGCCACCTTCGTCTGCCAATTTGATGCGATGGAACTGCACCGCTTGAAGATTCAGATGATCCGCATGCAAGAACAGGCCAAAATCACCCGCCATTGATCGGCGGGTTTTTATGTGCCTTGTGCAGAGTGGCTCAGCGACTCTGCATCCTTAAAGGCTTCGATGAAAATGGTCGTCGTCTCGCCCACGACCACATATTTCATTTTGATCGTGATCAGGTGGTCGGAGATGTGGAACTGCCGACTGTCCAGAAAATCGTGGAACACATCGGGATTCTCTTCGAACAGTTTCAACTCTTTATCGACCAGCTTTTTCATGCGGTTTTTGACCTCTTTTTGCACGGCCAATTTGATGAACTCATCGGGGGCCTGAAGCACGGTGACATTGATCTTGTGAATTTTACGGACGTTCGATTTTTCGATGTGCGTCAGTTTTTCCTGCAATTTCTGATGGTCTTCTTGCAGTTGGTTCAGTTCGTTCTGCCGCTCGGTCAGGCGCAGGTACAGCAGATCCAGATCGTGTCCGCTAAACGTTAAGAGCACCGCCGAACCAAAAAGCGCCCCGACCGAAAAGGTGGCCAGAAACTGACGGGTTCTCATTTGATCTCACCGACCATCCATTTGATCAAAAAGTAGCCGACGTTGCAGCCGAGAAAGGCCGCTACAATATAGCAAAGCTGCTTGATCGGTGCGCCGAACTGCCCGCCGAGCACGCCCGTCTCCAGCACTTTCAGCGCATCCATCGTGCCCCCGAGCGCGGCGACCAGCGCCCAGATTTTCAATTTATCCGCCATGTCCACCATTTCTGTCATCGGCGGGCGATGTGTGAGAAACGCCCCCATCGCCCCGAAGATCGAGCCGCCGAGCACGATTCCGAGCGCTACGAAGAAGTCGAGGATGACCGTACTCAAAAATCCCACAGACTCTCACTCCTCGTCCCATGTCTTTGTTGATACCTATGCAAAAAAGGGGACAGACATGCGATTGTAAACAAACAGGCGTAGGAGGACAGCTTCAACTGTGATAAAATGGAATCTACATGATTTCATACCATGCTTGTTTAGAAGAAGAAGGGGTTCTTATGACGTCATACATGCGGGTCCTGTGGGCCTTGTTTTACAAGTTTTTAGGGGCGGGGCTGGTGCTGATCACCGCGATCATGACGGCGCGTTTTTTGGGGCCGGAGGGACGGGGGTTTTTGACCACGATCACCAACAACCTAGCCATTTACTCGCCATTTGTCGGAGCGTACTCCGAATACATACCGTATGGGATCAACAAGCGGAAGCAGTCGCCTGCAAAAGTGTTTTCCACAACGCTGTTCTTTTGCTTCCTGCTGGTCTCGGTGATCTTTCTCGTGGCGCTCTTGGTGACGCCGTGGTTTTGGGAAACGTTCTGGCAGGGCAAGCCGACCGAAGCGATGGCTTGGTGGATCGCAGGACTGGCCGCACCGTTTGCATTGCTTCACGTCTATGTGACGCGTCTCGTCTTGGGACTCAATGAACTGCAATGGCTGAATCGGCTGAACACGCTGCAGTCGATGTTGATCATTCCGCTGATTATCGCCGCCTGCACACTGCCGACCGAGTATGGGGACAAGGTCTGCTTTACCTTTATCGCGTGGCTGGCCTCCTATGTGCTCACCTCGCTGATTTCCGCCGTGGTCGCGGTGAAAAAAGGGAAGGTCAGCCTGTGGCCCAAAGCGGATCGCTCGTTGCTCAAGGAAGTGTTTCGGTATGGCAACCAGTTGGCAGGCAGTCGGCTGTTGACGCAGATCAACTATCGGATCGACTTTTACCTCGTTCTCTTCCTGATCGGGGTCGAGACGGCGGGGATCTACTCGGTGGCCATCACAGTCGCTGACATGTTGCTCTTTGTCTCCTCGTCCTTGCTGCAAGTGGTGCTGACTCGCGTGTCCTCGCTGGAGGAAAAAGATTCTTCGCTGCTGACGGCGCGCACGTTTCGGCATACGGGCGTGATTCTGCTCGCCTCGCTGATCATTTTCTATCTGCTGATGCCGACGGTGATTCGCCTCGCTTTTGGTGAAAAGTTTGAGCCGTCGCTCGTTCCGTTTTATATCTTGCTGCCGGGCGTGGCGATGCTGGGGCTGGCAAACGTGCTGACCTCTTTCTTTACCAATCAGTTAGGGCAGCCGAAAATACTGATCCGGCTGGAAGCGGTGTCTGTCGTCTCGAACGTCGTGCTCACACTGTTCTTCTACGGTCTGCTGCACTTTGGCGCGGCCGGAATGGCGCTTGCCAAATCGACAGGGTACCTGATCATCTTTTCGATTGCCGTCTTCTATTTCTGCAAAGCGACCGAATATTCGCCCCGCAAGCTGTTCGTGTTACAGCCAGATGAAATCGGGCAGTACAAAAATCTGCTTGGCAAACTAACCAGCAAACTGCGCAAAAAAGACCAGCGATAGGCTGGTCTTTTTGGTGAGCTTTACATATCCCAGTTCAGTTGGCGTCCACCGATCACATGGTAGTGAATATGGAAGACGGTCTGCTGGCCGTGTTCCCCGGTGTTGGTGATCACGCGAAAGCCGCTTTCCGCGACGCCAAGGATCTTCGCGACTTCTTGAATCGCCAAGTGGATCTTATGTACGGTCTCGCCATCCTCAAGTCCTACATGCAACACGCTTTGGATGTGCTTTTTCGGGATGACCAGCGCGTGAACGGGCGCGATCGGATTGATGTCATGGAAGGCGAGCACGTGGTCGTCTTCGTAGATTTTTTTGGAAGGGATTTCACCTGCAACAATTTTGCAGAAGATGCAGTCCGACATGTTATAACCTCCTCCGTCATATGGATGCTTGTACCAACAGAGTAACACGGATCGAGTCAAAAAGGGAATGAAATCGTTAAGAATACAGGAAAAGGAACGGATGCGTGGAATAGAATTTGGATGGAGGAGATGAATGCGTGAAGAAAAAATGGCTTCGGTTCATCAGCGTGTTGCTGATGGCAGTCTTGTTGGTTGCCGGGTATTACGTCTACTCGATGTTTTCATTCTTAGATGCGGTCAATTCAAACAATACGTTCTCCACAGGAGACAATCTGCTGAATACCGCGACATGGGAGGGCAAGGAACAAGTAAACATCCTCTTCCTGGGTGTCGATTCCCGCGGGGAAGGAGAGCAACCCCGCTCCGACACGATCTTGTTGTTAAGCGTCAATCCGGTCACCAAAAAAGCATCGCTGTTCTCGATCATGCGGGACACGTATGTCAACATCGAAGGTGTTGGGCAAGCGAAGATCAACGCAGCGTTTGCCTATGGTGGGCCAGAATTGCTGATCTCGACGGTGCAAGACTTTTTAGACTTGCCGATTCATTATTATGTTGCGACCGACTTTCAAGGTTTTGCGAAAATCATCGACGCGATCGGCGGCGTGGATGTGAACGTCCAAGAGAAAATGGTGCATGCCGATGATGGCGTGTATGATATTTTGCTCAACGCGGGCGAGCAGCATCTCACAGGTCAACAGGCCTTGATGTATGTGCGATACCGCGGCACGGCACGCGCCGATTTTGACCGCACGGAACGCCAGCGAGAAATGGTAAAAATCGTTGGGCAAAAGATTGCTTCGCCGAGCATGGCGCTCAAGTTGCCCAAGATTTTAAAAGAAGTGACGCCGTATACGTCGAGCAACGTGGCGGCGGGCGATCTGTACAAACTGATCGCGCTTGGCTTGAAAGTGGATGCGTCCGGCATGGTGACCGAGCAGTTGCCACCCGTTGAATTTTTGACCGAACAGTTGAACGTAAGCGGCGAGCAGATCCTCTGGCCCGACATCGAAGGGACGCGCCAGTTCGTCCATGAGAAGATCGGGGATACACAGACCGCAACGACGATTGAGCCGGGCACCGATAAAAACCATCAGGAAGTACCACAGAATGGCCCAACTGGCAACAGCAATCAGGGCACTCAACAGCCACCGCCCGCACAGACGACATCCACAGGGCCGTCAGCAAAGGTCTCTGGCGAATATGTCAACCTGCGTCAGAAGCCGGGGACGGAGCATGAGATAATCGGGCAGGTCTACGCCGGTGAGCTGTTGTCGGTCGAAGAACAGCAAGGCGATTGGTACTACGTCCGCACCAAAGATGGCATGTACGGCTATGTGAGCGCAGCGCTTGTTCAAATGGTGAATTGATTTCTATAAACCGGGACGTTTGTCTGGTGGTGTCACAAACTCGAATCCTAGAAAAAAGGAAGAGACTTCGAAAAGAAGTGGAAGGTGACGTCATGAGAAAGATCATTGGTGTGTTGCTTCTTGTTACAAGTATGTTGGCAACAGGATGCGGAGATCGTTCTCAGGACAAATCAAATGCACAGGAAGTTGCAGTAAAGTTTGACAAAGCCGCATTAGATTACTTGAATCGTGCTGAAGGTGAGGACTTACAAGGCACCGAATACGCCACCGAGAAGGGTCAGAAAATGATGAAGGAAGGCCTGCTCGGATACGATGACTATGTTCATAATGTAAGAGGTCGTCAAGGCCTACCGGAAGTTAAAGATGTGGTGATTAACGATGTGTTTGAAATCGGGGCGGATCACCAAGATGGATATATCGTAAACACGACGGTCGTTTATAATCCGGACCGCTCTCTATACTATAGGCATGTGGGGTTGAAGCTCATTTCTGTTGATGGAACATGGAAAGTCGATGAAGTCGATTTTCAAGGACACTTCGAGTCACCTAAAAATGATTAGCAATAAAAACAAGCGTTGATCGAACGAGTGAGCAAACAAGAAAGAAAATAAACAGATCGGGATTGTTGTTTATAGGAAGAAGGCCCCGTCAAGGGGTCTTTTTACTTGCCCATTTTTATGAAATTGAAGTCATAAAATCGGCTCTAGGACATAAGATATGTCAAACCTTTTTCTCTCGAAAAGCCTCCGATCAGCACCGAGGAGGGTGACGCAGAATGGAAAACCAGATTGTGATCTATCGAAACATTTCGGGCGAAAGCACTCGCGCGCAGGTCGATCTTTGGAAAGCACGCGTAATTCGCACTGGGGTCCAACTGGAGGAGAAAGGGAAAGGCAAGTCTCTGATCTTTCACCTGTATTTACGAGACGAGGAAGTGATCTTCTACATGTACGAAAATGGAAAGACACTGCATGTGTTGATCGAGTATCTGCGGGTGAAAAAGGGAGATGGTCGTATGGTCAAAGCGATCGACGCCTTGATCAGTGAGTTTAAGTTGCGTGGCGAAAAGTACGAAACGAACCGCGGGGAATTATACCGTACACTGTACTTAAACGGTCTCATCATGGATGACGGACCGTTTCAAGAGCGCAAATTAGCGGCTGATTTTGATCTGCGTTTGACAAGGGAGATCATCATGGGACACCTGTATATGTCGCTGGAACAATTTACAGCGGCCAGACAACAAGGTGATGCGGACCTTGAAGCGGAAACCATCGGCCGCCTCCAATCCTTCAGTCAGGAGCTCACGAAGATCGACGAAGTTCTGAAGAGCAATCCGTTTAAGGAATCCTGAGGAACGCGTTCGTTGCACGTCACTTCTTTGCATCCGAGTTGAAGACGGCGATCAGCTTGGTGATCCCGTAGATGCCGGCAGTAAGACCGAGCAAAATGCCGAGCAAAAGCATCCACGGCGAGGTGCCAAGCAGTCCGTCTAGCCACTGTCCGAGCAACGTGCCGCCCACCGTGCAGATGGCCAGATCGATCCCGATGGCCGATACCAGTCCAAATGCGCGCCATGCTTCATTTTTTTCCACGACATATTTGCTTTGTTCTGGCTGTTGTTCTTCTCGTTCATCCGGCTTCACCTGCTTGTTCACAGCCATCACCTCCACGTTTCCACTTTAAGTGTATGACCAAGATTCCGATATAAACACACTGAGGGAGCCATTTGGCTCTCTTTTTTGTTATACTTAGATTGAGCATACTCCAAGTTTAGGAAAATGGGCAAGGGGGACTAATTGTGAATCTTCATGTACATAAACATACGGATCTGAAAACCATTGCAGCCGACTCGCTGGTCGTATTCTATGCAGAAACATCGGTACTACCGACCGAGCTTACAGCACTTGATGAAGTGCTGGGCGGTGAATTGCAGGGGCTCTTTGCAGATGGGGAAGCTACAGGCAAAGCCAACTCGGTGACCCATGTGCGCACCAATGGCCGCATCGCGGCGAAGCACCTCTATCTCGTTGGCGTAGGCAAAGCAGACAAAGTCAACGCTGAAGTTGTTCGTAAGGCAGCTGGTACGGTCTCTCGCAGCGTTCGTGGTGAGAGTGTGGCAGTGTCGGCGCTTACCTGTGCGTATGCGGGAGCGATCACCGAAGGCTTGCTGATGGGGCGCTACGTGTACCACAATCACAAGTCGGAGCCGGAGGCAGATAAGCGCTACACGACGCTTCATGTCTACGCTGAAACTGATGTCAGCGCTGCGGTGGAAGCGGCGCATTTTGATGCCGAAGCGGTCAACCTCGCACGCGATCTGACCAACACGCCGGCCAACCTGCTCGACCCTGTGATCTTCGCTGACAAAGCGGTAGAACTGGGCACCGAAGTCGGTCTGGAAGTCGAAGTGCTGGATGAAGAAAAGTTGCAGGAATTGGGCTTGAACTTGCTGTGGTCGGTCGGTAAAGGCTCCGAGATTCCGCCGCGCCTCGTCGTATTGCGCTACAACGGCGCACCCGATTCGAAAGAAGTGTTGGGGATCGTCGGCAAAGGCGTCACCTTTGACACAGGCGGCTACATCATCAAGCCGGAAACTGGCATGGGTGACATGAAGACCGACATGGGCGGCGCGGCTTGCGTGCTTGGTGCGATGCGTTCGATCGCCCAGCGCAAACTGAACGTCAACGCGATCGGCATCCTGACGCTAGCGGAGAACATGATCTCCGGCAGTGCGTTCAAGCCTGGCGATGTGGCAGTAGCGTTTAACGGCAAGACGGTGGAGATGATCGACACCGACTGCGAAGGCCGTCTGGTGATGGCTGACGGCATCGCCTATGTGAAGCACCTGGGCGCGACGAAGATCGTGGATACGGCCACTCTGACTGGCGCGGTCGTGGTCGTGCTGGGCTCCGAAGCAGCTTCCTTGTATGGCAATGACGATCAATGGGTAGAAGAAGTGAAGCAAGCAGGTGCCGAAGTGGGTGAGCGCCTCTTCCCGTTGCCGAACTACCCGGAGTACCAGAAGCTGATCGAAAGCTCGATCGCCGACTATATCAACTATTCGTATCGCAACGCTGCGTCGATCGCAGGCGGCGTGTTTCTGGCAGCGTTTGCCGATGACGTGCCGTTCGTGCACATCGACATGGCGAACGTCTCCAGAGCTAAGAAGACTAGCGGGTACACGATCGAAGAGGCGACCGGGTTCTCGACTCGCTCGCTGATCAAAGTGGCTGAGCGTCTGGCAAAGTAAGCTTCATCAAGTCTCACTTGCGGAGGGATGTACGATGAGTGGCACGGAGATCAAAATCAAACGCCGTGATATCATGACGGCACAAAGCGTGGCCGATTTGCTTCGCCGCCTCGCCGACCAGATCGAAGAGCAGCACAGTTTCAACTTCGATGGAACGCCGGTCATGATCGCCAACCAAGTACAAGTGCGCCAAGACTACAAGAAAGCGGGCTTGGAGCACAAGTACGCGCTGTCCCTGTATTGGGAGGAAGAGTTTGTCGACCAGTTCAAACTGGGCGGTAACGAGAACAAGCGCGACGTGGAGCATGACCAAGAAGACCTTCCTGACACCGAAGACGAAGTCCCGCCACCTCCGCTCGATCTCCCTGGCACAGATGACCACCCGGGCATCCGTGGTAGAGAGTAGCGAAGAACCACCTGTGGATGCAGGTGGTTTTTTTGTTTCCAGAGCTCCTCTGAATCTTTTTGTCTGGAAAGTGCGTCATATTGATATAGAAATGCCCTGACCGGGAGGTGACACCGTGGAGCAGCAGATTCAACGCGCCTTGCAGGATGCGAGCGCGATGACCGATTTTTTGAAGGAACTGGAGCCTTTTGTTTACCGTGTTTGTTATCACTTGACCGGACATCAGCACGATGCGGAAGATCTGGCTCAAGATTCGCTTATGAAGGTATGTCGGAATCTCCACACCTACCGGGGCGACTGTGCGATACAGAGTTGGGTGTATCGAATCATCCTCAACACGCAGCGTGACGCGGTGCGGAAGAAGAAGAACGTCACGATGGTTGAGCTGTCCGAGACTGCTTCGACCAGTGAAGGATTCGAAAATCAAGTGAACATGAAGATGTTGATTCAAAAATTGCTCGGGGAACTGACCGGGGTGGATCGGCAGATTTTTATTTTACGGTTCGTTCAGGATCTGCCGCTGAAAGAAGTGGCCTCATTGCTTGAAATGAAGGAAGCGACTGTCAAAACCAGGCTGTTCCGCCTGCGTGATCGGTTGCGAGGACATTTGTAAAGACAGGGGGTGAACGCGAACATGATTCAATGCCAAGACGTTAAAGAAGCCATATGGAGTGCCGACCTCACGCCGGAAATGATCGAGCATGTGCTGACCTGCTCCGAATGTGAGCAGGAGCAGAAGCTGGTGCAAGGAATCGGCATCACGCTTGATCTGGAAGACATCCCAATGCCAAGCCGCTCGCTGCTCCCAGCCCGAGCGGAGATCGTCAAGGCGGTCAACGCGCACAGGTGGCGCCGCCTGTCGCGCTACGTCACAGCGGGCCTCGCAGCTGCTTGCGTCCTCCTTGTCTTCACACAAGTGCCCGGATTTCTCAGTAGCAAAGGGGACGATGCGTTACGCAATCAAACAGCTTCCACAAGTGGCGAGCAGGCCAAAAATCCGGATCAGGCCATCGCGAGCGAACGTCTGGACGACTTGGGCAATCGGAATGATTTGACCGCTATTAATGAACAGAAGAAAGAGCTAGCAAGCACGTCTTCTACAATCGATCCGCAGATCGTCAACCTGCTGGGCACCTATGGATGGACGCCGACTGGCGACTCGTTCCAGATGCAAACGGTGACGTTGCCGGACAGTTTTATCGACCAACCAGGCGCTTATCCGCTCGGTCTATACTGGGCGAAACATAATCTGTATGCCAAAGACATCGGCCTTGATGTATCTCGTCATCAGGGGGAGACGGTCGTCGCGTACACGGTCCCGCTCAAAGAGATGTGGGATGACGGCTTGAAGATGAACACCACCGCTGTCGTGCTCGAAAAGGACGGCAACCCTATTGGCGCTTGGCTTCAAAAAGGAACGGGTATGGCCGCTTCCTTGAAAAAGCGCGATTTCACCGACCTTGCCAAAGCATCGTGGGGTGATTGGCTCGTCCAAAATGGACAGGTCAATTACAAGCAAGGACCGGATGCGCAAATGGTCGGATGGACGCCGGAACAGGTGATCCTGAAATATTACGAAGCGATTCAATCGAGCGACTACGCGACCGCCTACGCGTTGTACTCCAAAGGGTATCAAAGCACCTTCTGGCACATGAATAACGGCGAGAAACTGTATGCTCAGAGCTGGGATAAAGGCGGCAATAACCCGCAAAATATCTCGTTTGTGCAAGTGATCGATTTGCAGGAGACCGAAGTGTCGAACAAAAGCCTCCCTGCTGAGTCTTATAAAGGCTCTCGTCTCAATCGCCAATTGGCCGGGGAGTTGCAATTCCAAGTCACAGTAAGCGTGCAGTACAAAACGCAGCTCGGTCAACAGGACGGCATCAACGCGTTTTTCATCGGCATGGTCAAAGAAACGTCGCAGGCACCTTGGAAGATCGAGTGGATCGATGGCAGCCCACGATAGAGGAAACATCTCGCGAACCCCTGCTAAATTCTGTATACTAGTCTCAGATGCGAAAAGGGGGTTCAACAAAAGATGAGCGTGAATTTGCAATATGTGGTGGATTTCTTGGTGAGCTTGGTCAACATCCCGAGCCCCTCCGGAAATACGGAGAAAGTCATTCGTTTCATCGAAGAGGAATGCGCGCGACTTGGCATTGAGAACAAGCGCAACAACAAGGATGGTCTGGTCCTGACTGTGCCTGGGAAAAACAACGATGTGCACCGCGTACTGACCGCACATGTTGATACGCTCGGAGCGATGGTCAAAGAGATCAAAGGCAACGGTCGTATCAAACTGACCTTGATCGGCGGCTTCGCGTACAACGCGATCGAAGGTGAATACTGCCAGATCGAAACGGCAGATGGCAAGTTGTATACGGGTACGATCCAATCGACCCATGCTTCTGTGCACGTTTACAAAGACACCAGCACGCATGAGCGCAACCAAAGCACGATGGAAATTCGCCTGGACGCCGTGGTGAAAAACGCGGACGACGTGCGCGAGTTAGGCATTGAAGTCGGTGATTTTATCTCTTTTGCTCCGCGTTGCGAAGTGACGGAAACCGGGTTCATCAAAACGCGTCATCTCGATGACAAAGCGTCGGTCGCCTGCATGTTTGGCGCGCTGAAAACGGTGTTGGACAGCGGTGAGCAACTGCCGTACACCACCCACTTCCTGATCTCTAACAACGAAGAGATCGGCTACGGGGCGAACTCCAACATTCCGCCGGAAACGGTCGAATTCCTCGCGATCGACATGGGTGCCATCGGTGAAGGCCAAACGACCGATGAGTTCTGTGTCTCGATCTGTGCCAAAGACTCGTCCGGCCCATACCACTATGGAATGCGCAAGCACCTCGTCGAACTGGCCAAAGCGAACGGTCTGAACTATGCGGTCGACATCTATCCGTACTACGGCTCTGACGCATCGGCTGCGATGAAAGCAGGCGTCGATGTGAAACACGGTCTGATCGGACCTGGGATCGATGCGTCGCACTCGATGGAGCGCACGCACAAGACGTCTTTGGAAAACTCGGTCAAGCTGATCGTGGCCTATCTGCAAAGCGATCTGGTGTAAACAGCAAATGATTGGAAGCGACACGAGAGGTGTAGACCTCTCGTGTTTTTATTTTGCCTGCAGGATGGGCAGAAGTAACAGATGATATGATCCTCAGATAAAGAGGGGCTTTTCGTGGTTGAAAAAGGGATTCTGTATGGTTCTTGGGCGCTGACGCACGGCTGCTCACCCGCCTCTTTTTCGTCTGGTTTCGAAAAGGATTCCGAGCAGAGGAAGACGCGAGAGACTCTGTGGCGTGATCTCTTGAGCAAGCAACAGCGTGCCGATGCCGACAAGCAGAGCGGCTGCGCTCCACAAAATGGGTAGGTTGGCAAACGAATAGGGAAGCGGCGCATGAAGCGCGACGAGCAACAGCGCAACCATTCCCAGTGCAGCTTGGCACGAACTGATCAGCGTCCGCCACGGCACAGCGAGTGCGGTGTAGCGCTGTAGCATCGCAAGCATCGTCCCCGTCTGCACCAGCGCCGTAGCGGAAAATGCCAGTGCAAATCCAGCACGGCCCAGCTCCCACAGTCCGAACGTGACGAAGATCGCGCCAAGGCGCACGACATCGCCGAGCAGCCCGGCATAGAGCAGTGCCCGACTTCGCCCTTGTGCCTGCAAGAGCGTGGCGAGTGGAGCCTGCAAATAGAGCGGCAGGGCGAGCGGGGCGAGCAACAGGAGGAGCAGAGCGGCTCCAGGGGCTTGAAACCACCCGCTAAGCGTCGGAGCAAGCACCCAGACGACTCCTGTCGTCGGCACCGCAACCATCATCACCACCCCGATGATCCGCCGCAGATGGACAGCAAAAGCGCGGCTACCGCTCACCGCCCGCTCCGCAGAAGCGATGGGCAACAACGCGGTGGCAATCCCGTCGGTCAGCACCATCGGTGCACAGAGCAGGGGCAGGGCGATCGTCGCATACTCGGCCACGAGCTGGGATGCAGCCGTCTCGCCGTGCGTCTTCGTCAGCAGTTCATGGGCCAGTGGGAGTTCGAACGCATAGCCGAGGCTGGCCAGCAAGGATTGTCCGGTCGGTGCAAGTGACATGCGCAGCACACTGCCCAGTCCGCTTTTTCCCCGATCTCGCAGCACCCCGCGCTTTTGCATCAACCGCCACAACATCGCCGCCAATAAGAGGGCGGCCACCCCTTCACCTGCTGTCAGCGTCAGGATGCCAACTTCGGCCGCCTGCGCATGATCGAGTGTCAAAGCGGGCAGCAAATAGATCAGCGCCAACAGCCGCACCCCCACTTCCACGACCTGAGCCAATGCAGGCGTATACGTACTCCCAAGTCCAAGCAACATCCCGCGCAAACTCCCAGTCACACAGATCAACAGGAGCAGCGGAACCGCCGTCTCCGCCAATCGGACAAACGCCCGCAACTCGATCCCGGTTTGGATGGCTAGCCCCGACATCAGCAAGAGTGAGAGCAGCGCAAATCCCACTGCACAAGCCGTTCCCCACAGCGCCGTCCGCAAAAGTGACCTTGGCACTGGACGCCCGACCTCTAATCGGGCAGATGCAAACAGACGGGTCAGCGCTTGTGGCAGTCCGATCGAACCGAACGTTGCGGCAACGCCGATCAGAGGCAAGACCATCCGAAACTCCGCGCTTTCTGCAAGCCCGAGCGTCGTCACAAAACGTGCCAAAAACAAGAGCCCCAACAGCCGCGAGATCAGCTCTGAGAGGCTCAAAATGCTCGATTCACGAACTGGAAACGGTTGAACCAACGAGCACCCCTCCGCACGGCAGTTTGTCCACTCCTTATCAATTCATCGTATGACCCGTCCGATGCAAACATACCGTCCGATCAACAGGCTTGCATGACTTATGCCTACGTTGGCTGACTTGAAGTTCGCCGTGCTCCGACCTGATGCTATTACCAGAAGACCTTGTCGAGTGGATGGATAACCAATGGGGAGCTTGTGAGGTTCTTGCTCTTTTATGGTAAAGTTAAGGGAAAGGGGGATTCGCGATGGGAATCAAATATCAAGACATGCCACAAGAGATGCTGGAACAGTTTCGAGTCGATATTCGCTCCTTGCCCTATGACGAATTTCTAAAATGGTCGGCCACAGAACGACAGCAGGTGGTGGCACTGATCATCGCCGATTTTGAAACGTTTATGACACCCGATGAGCGGATGGATTTGCGCGAGGCGTACCTTTCGACGATCAAAGACGCAGACCGTCAGCGCGCGATGTATGAGCATTATCGAGCGGCGTTGAGCCGCCGAGTTGAGCCGTTGCATTAAGACTTCAGATGTTCAGGAAAAAGAGGTCGATCGGAGCATATCCGATCGACCTCTTTTCATTAGGCTAGCAGTTGGGTGAAGAGCTTTTTCACGTTGCCGGCAAACATGTTGCTGAACGCAAAGTCAGCATAGGCGGCCGGAACTTGCAGGTCAGCCTCGTACGATGCCGCCCATTGTACAGGAAAAGAGACCGGGTCGGGAAAAGCTTGTGTTCGTTCAGCAAAGTCGAATTGCTAGGTGAGCAATACTGATAAGCAATCTGAGATGGTGCAAGCTGGGCGGATGCACCAGTGGTGTGCGGAATGGCGGATTGTTTTACGAATGGTTATTGCTGTCCGACCCGTTTGGTGACGATGAGCTGAACGAGTTGTTCTGCGACTGATTGTTCGCAGGAGCAGTGTTGTGGTACATCGCGCTATTCGATTTGTTGTTAAACGTGCTGTTGTTCAGCGACGGACCATTATCTGTCGCATTCGCTTGAAAGCCGCCAAATACCTGGCTAGAGGGTGTAGCGCCGCCCAACGAAGCCCCGTTGTTCATCGAGTTGCTGTTTTGCGAAGCGCTACCGTAAGAGTTGCCTTGAGAAGAAGAGCCCATCGAAGCCCCGTTGTTCATCGAGTTGCTGTTTTGCGAAGCGCTACCGTAAGAGTTGCCTTGAGAAGAAGAGCCCATCGAAGTCCCGCTGTTCATCGCATTGCCGCTTTGTGTAGCGCCACCATAAGAAGTGCCTTGAGAAGAGGAGCCCATCGAAGCCCCGCTGTTCATCGCGTTGCTGTTTTGCATAGCGCCACTATAGTAGTTGCCTTGAGAAGAGGAGCCCATCGAAGCCCCGCTATTCATTGCGTTGCCGCTTTGTGTAGCGCCGCCATAAGAAGTACCTTGAGAAGAGGAGCCCATCGAAGCCCCGCTGTTCATTGCGTTGTCGCTTTGCGTAGCGCCACCATAAGAAGTGCCTTGAGATGCGCCCCCCATCGAAGCCCCGCTGTTCATCGCGTTGCTGTTTTGCATAGCGCCACCATAGGAAGTGCCCTGTGCGGTACCTTGGGAGCTTGTCCCCATGGAGAGGGGCGTGCTGGTGCCGGTCGTGCCGCCCTGAGTGCCTTGGTTGGTTAGCAGGTTGGAGCCATCGGTGCTGGAAGTAGTGCGAGACCGTTCCCAGCCAGGGGCCTGAGTTTTATGGAAATGGGTAGTGTCGGTGGCGATCGGCCCTGTTGGGGACATGTTGGGTTGCGATTGTGAACCGCCCATCTGTTGGCCGGGGCTTTGGTTCATCATGAAGGAGATCTGTTGTGACTGCACGCCTTGCGAATTGTTCAGCCCTTGCTGTCCTTGGTTGGACGTGCCCTGCATCCTGTTCCCGCCAATCACGCCGCTGTTCTGTAGCTGCTGGGAGATCGTCCGAATATGGTGGTTCATGTCATTGCACACTGATGCGATCTCATAAAGCAAACGGCTGGCCTGATGCTCTTGGTAAGCCGCTTGGTAATACGTCTTGTGCGTATTTTGATTGGCGTTGGACTGCATTTGTTGGTATTGGTTCATGTTCTGCTGCGCCAACTGCTGGGCCATATGGGCAAGCTGGCTGACTTCCTGCTGCAGATCCTGCACTTGGCTGGACATCCGGTCAATGTTTTGTTGCATGACTCTTCCTCCTTCTTGCGAATACAAGTCTCACTGTGTCTATCTTGTACCTCGCCAAGGAAGAAATATGCACAGGTTTATAAAAAAGGGCAGAAACGGACATCGTAAAAAGGGAATGAACACTTGCCGAAGGAGATTTCATCATGCCACAAAACGCGCAAAACTTGCAGCAACTTGAAGCGGACATCGCACTGGTGCAGATTGAACTGCGCCAAATTCGCCAGATGATCGGCTCGCTGATCCGCACCGAAGAACGGACGATGCACATGCTCTCGCAGCAGCCCAGGCAGCCCAGTCAGCAACAACAAATGCAATCTATGCCAAACCAGAACCAATCCCCCTTTAAAAACAACCAAAACTGGCAAGGCACGACCGCCTTCAACATGCCGGTTCCTCCGCAATTGCTTAATGAAGAACGGCGGTCGATGGAACAGTACGGCGAAATGAGAAACACGGCGGATCGCATGTTCCAACAGGTCCAAAACTTCGTACAGGCGCAGAGCGGCAATCGTGACAATCTGAACACGTACAGCGCCCAACAGATGAATCCTCCGCACAACGACCCAACTCAGCGCCAGTTCTAAGCCAGCGTTCTGCACAGCCTGCGGACTTTCGCAGGCTTTTTATGGCATTTTAGTTGAAAAGTCGGACTCGGTGGGATATAGTAAATTTTAGATTTTGAACCTTTGGAGGGTATACATATGTCTACAGAACCGACAAAAACGCTCGATCCGGTCCCGAATCCTCATCCGGAGCGTGAATATGAAGTAGAAATCCGCTGCCCGGAATTCACCGCGCTTTGCCCCAAGACAGGCCAGCCGGACTTTGCGACGATCATCGTTCGCTACGTGCCAGGTCCGCACATCATCGAACTGAAATCGCTCAAGCTGTACCTCTGGGCGTTCCGTGATGAAGGTCATTTCCACGAAGACGTGACCAACATCATTCTGAACGATCTCGTGAAAGCACTTGAACCGCGCTGGATGCAAGTCGAAGGTGAATTTAACGTTCGCGGTGGTATTTATACCAACGTCAAAGTAGAGCACAATCCGGAATTTAAACGCAGCCGCGCCTAAACAGTTACATCGCAAGGAGCCCTGGAGCTTTACGCCCGAGGCTTCTTTTTTTATGTTTGCGATTCGCAATTGCCAACCTTATGAGTTGAATAAGTAGTGCTAGTCTTCATAAGGTTGGGACAATTGGTCAATACATTGACTTTTATATTGGCTGTCGATTATTATTTCGAATAAGGCTCCGTACTTCTTTTGAAGCAATCTGTGAGAATATTTTCACCATATAGAATGGGGGATACAAAAATGCAAAAGAAATGGTTTGGCACCGCGATGGCTGCCGTGATGATGGGCACCGTGCTCGTCGGTTGCGGCGATAACTCGTCAACTGGCAAAGGTTCGGACGAGCAAGTCTTGAACCTGTATATCGGCGATGACCTGCCGAACATGGACGTCTCCAAAGCAACCGATGCCTACTCCTTCCTGATGATGGCCAATACGATGGAAGGTCTTGTGCGCCTCGACGCAGAAGGCAAGGCACAACCGGGTATCGCAGAATCTTGGGAGATCTCCCCGGACAGCAAAACTTTTACCTTCAAACTGCGTGACGCAAAATGGGGCAATGGCGATGCAGTCACCGCAGAAGATTTCGTATACTCTTGGAAGCGCACCTTGAAACCGGAAACTGCTTCGCAGTACTCCTTTATGCTCTATTGGATAAAAGGTGCTTCCGATTATAACCAAGGCAAGGGCTCTGATGCAGAAATCGGCGTGAAAGCGCTCGATAACAAAACTCTGCAAGTCACTTTGGACAACCCGACTCCGTTCTTCCTGAACCAAATGTCGTTCCCGATCTTCTATGCGCAAAACAAGAAGTTCGTTGAAGAAAAAGGCGACAAATATGGCACTTCTTTCGATACGATCCTTTCCAATGGTCCGTTCAAAATGGTTGGTTGGGAGCATGACACTTCCGTCTCCCTCGAAAAGAACGCCGACTACTGGGATGCGTCCAATGTGACGCTGGAAAAGGTCAACTACCAAGTGATCAAAGATACCACCGCAGCTGTGAACATGTATGAAGCTGGTCAACTCGACCGCGTCGGACTGGTTCGCGACCATGTGGACCGTTACAAAGACTCCGCCGAATTCTCTTTGAAGCCGGAACTGACCAACGGTTACCTGCTTTTTAACCCGAAAGTAAAAGGTCTTGATAACGCGAAAATCCGCACCGCGATTACGTGGGCGATCGACCGTGACATGTACGTAGACATCGTGTACCACAATGGTACCGTTGGTGCGACAGGTTTTGTTCCTAATGGCACATCCGACTCGGCAGGCGGCGATTTCCGCAAAACTGCTGGCGACACGTTGAGCAAGAAAACGGACGCAGAAGTCAAAGAGATGTTCGAAGCAGGCTTGAAAGAAGCAGGTCTGAAAGCATCCGACCTGAAACTGCAAATGCTCGTCGATGACTCTGACGTCGCGAAAAAATCGTCAGAACTGCTTCAAGAGCAATGGCGCTCCAAACTGGGCATCAACGTCGATGTTCAAGGCGTACCGTTCAAACTGCGTCTGGAAAAAGAGCGGAACATGGATTACCAAATCGGTCTGTCCCTGTGGGGCGCGGACTATAATGACCCGATGACCTTCCTCGACCTGTACCTCGCAGATGGCGAGTTCAACAAAGTGAAATACAACAACCCGCAGTATGACGAACTGATCAAGCTGGCAAAAGCTGAGTCGGACACCAAAAAACGTGCACAATACCTCGTCGATGCTGAAAAGCTTCTGATGAAGGATATGCCGATCGGTCCGATCTTCTTCCGCGGCAAATCGTTTGCAACCAAAGAGTATGTCAAAGGGCTCGTGACCTTCCCGTACGGGGTCGATTACGACCTCAAGCATGTTAAAATCGAAGGCAAAAAATAATTGCCTTATGCAAAATGGAAAACAGGAGCCGGCGCCGGCTCCTGTTTTTTATAGAAATCGTGCGAATAAGGTCGAATTATGAAGTTATTCCTACCTAATTGTAGATAAAAGCTGAAAACAACTCGTCTATGTATTTCAAATAATCAGAATAGTAAGTTATAATGAATTCAACAACAACTCGCTGCTACACACAGCGGTTGAGGAAAGGAGGCTCTACCGAAACGAACGAAACACTCCGAAAAAGCGTTCATCAGCAGATAAACGACCCGAAAGGAGCGCGATACAGGAAGATGTCAACCAAAAGGACTCAGGTGATCATTCCGTAAAGGAGCGTGACAGCACAGAGGGAGAAATCTTCTGATCGGATAACGTTCAGTTTTGGTTCAAACACATGACCAATCAAAAATAAAAGGTACCAACATCCAAACGCGGAGTTGGTACCTTTTTGTGTTTGAGCCTTTGTTGTTTCCTCAAATCATCTTGAGGTAGGTGAGCAGATTGTACAGCATGTCGGCGCTTTCGGCACGGGTTGCGGCGCGGCGCGGTTCGACAGAGCTGATGTTCTTGTCGAGAATGCCTGTCGAGATGGCCAGTGCCACGTCTTCACGCGCCCAGGACGAGACGTTGTTGCGATCTTGTACCTGTCCGAGGATGCGAGTGGTGTCCACGTACGGACGCTGCTCGACGAAGCTCAAGCAGCGCACCATCAGCGAGGCGATCTCCTCACGGGTGATCGGGCTGTGCGGTGCGAACGTCCACGCGTCATGACCGCTGATCAAGCCGAGTGTGGAGCCGATGCCAACCGGCTTGGTGAACCAAGTGTTTTTCGGGACATCACGGAACAGGCTGGTGCCCTGCTTGTCGGAAAGTCCCAGTGACAACATCATCAACGTCGCAAATTCTGCGCGTGTGATGTTGCCTTGCGGTGCAAAGGATGTCGTGGTGCGCCCGTTGATGATGTGGCGATTTGACAGTTCCTGAATCTTCGACCGCTGCGGTGTGTATTGAATGTCGGTGAACGATTTCGCATCTTGAATCGGCACGTATATGCCGTTGCCGGAGCGTTTGATCACCAATTTTCCATGCCCGACCGTGTCACGAAACAATTTGGATGGCGATGGAACCAAGTGTTCATCGCGCGGATGGTAGAACAGGGCGGACGCGGTTTGATCGGAGGAAAGCACCGCTCCTGTCAGATCGATCGAGACTTGTACGAAGCGATTGCCATAGTCAAGCAGAGGAACCGACTGTCCCCCGAACAAAGCCTGCACGCCGAACTGCACAGGCATCAACATCGGGTTGTTGATCTTTTGGACCTGCAATTTGGTCTGGATCGCCGTGCGGTCAGTTTGTTCAGCCGAGGCGATCGTAAATTGCAAACTGCCACCGTTGCTGTTCAGCACGCTGTTCAGCAGCGTTTCATTAACCGCCGGAAGCGGCAGGTCGTAACTGCCTGCCTCCGCTGCGATCAAAAGGTGCGCGCTGCGGCCAAATCGGTTGATCACCTCTTTGATCACGGCAGCCGGTATGGTCACCTGTGCATAGCGGTCGGTCGTCGGCACAGAGATCGTCAGATACGTCGTGCCTGTAGTGGCACCGCGCACTGCGCTTAGCGCCCTGCTCTCATTGAGCGTGACAAAGGACATGCCGGAGCGGCGTTCGACCTGTACGCCCGTGCCAGAATCATACAACACCGTTTGCTTTTGACCGCTGTTCAGCTCGCCTGTGAAGCGGTAGGGCCCTGTGTCGATCGGGGAGACCATGCCATCTCCCTTCTTCGAGACGAAGTTGAACGTCGAGCTTTTTTGCTCGCCTTGAACGCTGACGGTCGCGCGGTAGAGTCCGCTTGGAAAATCTTGAGCCATCGTCCAGTCGAAGCGGTAGATGCCGTTCTCATCGGTCTTGGTTTGGTCGAGGTGCACCGTATCTCCGTCCAAGCTTTCGACCGTGAGGAACACGGGGGTGCCGCGTAGCGACACACCGCGGTCCTGATAGACCCCTTCGGCGGTCACGCCGGAGCCGTATGTCTTGATGGCAATCGTCGTGTCTGCATAAACGGCCGGAGCTACAGGGATGGGGCCAAGCAGGAGGCCCGCCGTCAAACAGCCGGTGAGGGCAAGTCGTTTCCAGTTCATCGCGAGTCCTCCTCGTTTAGAGATTGAGTGTTCGGTAGTAGTTGACCGTTTCTGCCAGCGGTGTTGCGGTGTACGAATCGATCACAAACGCTTGAATGGACAGCGAATTGGTCGGTCCATCAGCATAGACGGTGTTCTGGCCGCCAAAATCGAGCTTGAAGTTGACCGTTTCAAATGCACTGAACGTGGCTTGGAATTCTTTCGTCTCGATCAATTTGCCGTTTTTGCGCACCATGACGAGCACTTTGCTGTTGCGAATGTTGTTGTCATGATTTTTGACTCGTACTTCCGCCTTGTGCAGGCCGCTTCGGGTGGTGGCTGCCGTATACGAGACGGCGGCGCTGAATGGATGAACGGTAAACCCGAGCGGTGCCGAGGTGCCGTCTGCCGTTTTGACCACCACTTTGTGCACGCCGGGCAGGAGCCCAGACGGCATCGTAAACGACAAGCTGTCGGACGTGATCGAGGACGGGGACACTTCGGTCGTGCCGTCGATCAACACTTTGGCACCTGTCTTAAATCCGGTGCCGGTCACTTTGGCGGTGAAGGATGAATATCCGGAGTTCATGGCAGCCTGATCGAGCGCTACCGCTTGCACCAGTGGTGCACGGTCAACCACTTTGATCCACGAGATGAACTCACCGTCATCGAAGGTGCTGAGCACCAATTTGTACAGACCGGGCTGCAGCGAGCGGCGCAGCGTGAGGTCGTAGCGGGTTGACGAGTTGGTGTTCTGCGCGGTGATCGCAGTGGAGACGTCTTCGCCGTTCGACGTGTACAGCTTGGCGCTAATCTCTTTGTTGTTGTACGGGAAACGAGTATTCACACCAAGCAGAGAGATGCGCTGTGTGAGGCTGGCATCATAGGTGATCTGCGACGGATTTGCATACAGTTCGACCGGACTCGGACGATAGCCGCTGGAGCTATTCTCCAGCAACACAGGGGTGGAAGCGACTTGATTGAGCAAGGTGGTCACTCTGACCTTGTAGCTTTCGGTCTCACTAAGCCCTGTGAAGACGGCGCGCCCTGTGCCCGGTTGTACGATCAGCGGTTCACTCCACACGGAGCTTCCGCGCGGCTGCACTTCGACCTGTACACCGGATGGCAAGGTGTTGACCGGGTCCTGCCAAGTGACGGTCAGTTTGCCCTTTTGTTCGGTCACGTTGGCTTGAGTCACTTTGCTGATCGGTTGCAGGCCAATGCCTGTGGTGCCGCCGAGATAGACACCAGCCGATTCGGTGTTCGCAGTGGACAGCGTCGTGATGCGAACTTGGTACATCGAATTCGGGTCGAGACCATCAAAAGTTACCTCATTGTTGCCTTTCAGTACCGTTTTGGTGCTCGTGTAGGAACTGCTGGTGCTCTTTTTCAGTGCGACCACAGTCTGCTTGTAGTCGGCAGAAAGCGGATCGGTGAAACGCACCGTCAATTTGGTGGTATCTGGGATCAGCAGTGCATTGCGCACTTCGTTTTGCGCTTGACCTGAGCCGAGCGGAATGGTGAAACCGCGGCCATTGTTGGTCAAGGTCACGCCTTGTGACTCGTTGCCACTCGTATCGACGGTGGTGATGCGCAGCGTATAGGTCGTGCCCGCAGTCAGGTCGCGAATCGTCATGCCGCCTTGACCGCGTGCAGCATCAAAGCGCTTCACTTCGGAACCGCCGAGCTTCTGGGCATAGATCATGACCTTTTCAAAATCGGCATCATTCGGTTCGAAATAGGAGACGGTCAACGCATTGCCTGACAAGCTAGCACTTGCGTTTGTCACTTCATGCGGCGGATAGATGTCACCGCTGGTCAGGTTGTACCCATACCCGCTGTTGTCAAAGATGATGCCATAGGAGCTGGTGTTTTTGTTCGTATCGACGACGATCAATTTAAAGAAATAATCGCGGTCGAGTAGCAGATTGCTGACTTCATAGCGCTGGATTCGCTTGTCCACGCGTTCGACAAGCTTCCAGACTGGCGACAAGGAGCGTTCTGCCGAATAGATTTCGACATGTGTACCGTCGGTGGAAGCGGGGTTCCAGGAAAGCAGCATCTTTTTCATGTCTACAGGCTGAATCCGTACGCCGCCAAGTTCGGCCGGGTAGTTTCCTCCCGATTTGCCTGCTACATAGAAGCCGTGTCCACCGTTATCCAGCAGGTGAAAAGCTTGCTCCACCCCTTTGCTGTCATAAAGGCGGAACTGCAGGTCGTACGTGCCGCGCGGCATATCGCGCAGATAGGCTGAGCGCGTGCTTTTGTTGCTCAACACCGTCTCGCGGAACTCGGTCGTACCGTGCGGCGCATAATAAACTTTGAACTGATTGAAATTGATCGCAGTTCCCGTCTCGCTCCACGCCAGCTTCAGGCCGCCTTCACTCTCTTGGGAGACGGTCAGGTTGCGGAGGTCGGTTAACGAAAATGTATCGATCGTGCGGGAGACGGTCACACCGCTCGATTCGTTGCCGAAGCTGTCTACTGCTGTCACTTTAAACGTGTATTCGATGTTGCCGGACAGACCGTTCAAAGTGAACTGTCTGACCCCTTTGTCAACTCGTCCGACCGAGATCCAGTCGGTGAGGGCAGATCTGAGATAAATTTTGACATGGTGAAGATCGGCAGAGACGGAATCGCTCGGGTCAACCCAGGTGAGCAACGCTGACGTTTTGGATGGAGCCGATACGCTGAAGCTGGTAACGTTTGACGGCGGTGTCGTGTCGAACGTGTACCCGTAGCCGTTGTTGGTCGCCACCTGTAGGGACCAGTTACCGAACAGGTCCGTCTTGGTAAAGCGGAAATCGTATCGTTTCGAGGTGTTCATCTCTCGAAGCACAGCATGTTCGACGCCTTTGGCGACGACATAGCCATCCGACCAGCGGTTGGTGCCATGCTCTGCATATTGAATGGTGACGAGGCTCAAATCGGGATCGACAGGGTCTTTCCAGCTCAGGTCAAAACCGTTGGGAATCGAGCGAACCACCAAGCTGGTCAGCTCCCCTGGAGGTGTGCTGTCCTGAGCGAGGTATCCCGCTCCGTTGTTGGTAAATTCGGTACCTTGCGAAGTGGTGCCATCCACTTTGCGCGTAAACAGTTTGATTTTATAGCGTTTGTTGTGCTCCAAATCTCGAAGGGTAACCGTTTGTTGCGAACGGGGGACGGTCACCGTGTGAAGATAGTTTGTCAAGTTGATCGGTCCGTATTGGATGATGACTTCGCGCAGATCGATCGCGCCAGGATCGGTCCAGTCGATGCGAATGTCACGGTCTGCGCCCGGCGTGACCCGTACGTTGGTCGGGTCGTAACTGCTCATCACATGGATTTCGGCAATTGCCGTTTCATAAGACATGACGAGAAGTCGATAGTGGCCCTCAATCAAGCCCGGCTTCAATGTAAACGACATGCGCCTGTTATCTAAATATTGGATGTCGGCGATCGCATCGACCTTTTGTCCGCTCTGATTGTAGAGCGTGATCTGCGCGCCGGTGTGGAACGGAAACATGTTGCCCCCAGTCAATGTGATCTTGGTACCAGGGTAGCCAAGGGGGAAGACAGAACTGGATAAGGTGATGTCCGCATCTGCTTCGGCCTGTTGAGGCGGAAGGATCGGGATCAGCGTGGCGATGAGCAAAAGTACAGTGAGCAGCGCAAGCGGGGTCCTCCATCTTGGGGACCAGCGGTGCTGATGCAATGGAAATCCCTCCTTTTAATAGTTTCCAAGTTGGTAAGATAATTACTTCGCGTTTCGAATAGGGAATCCTGTTAAAAGATAGTAAGAATGGTCATTTTTCGACATTTAGTCCTAGAAAAAAGAACCTTTTTTCACGGTGGAAAGCGGGTTCTCAAAAAAAGTTAATCTGAGGTTAAAAGGGGTGTTTGGGGAGGTAGAGAAAAAATGTGGTGCCTCTGCCTTCTTCCGTCTGGACGGCGATGGAGCCGCCTTTTTCCTCGATGATGCGCTTGGAGATCGACAAGCCAAGGCCAGTGCCAGTTGGTTTGGTGGTGTAAAACGGATTGAAGATGCGAGGCAGGTCGGACGCCGAGATGCCGGGTCCGGTATCTTTTACTTTTAAGCAGACGCGGTCACCGCTGTCTTCGAGCACGAGCGTGATCGTGCCTGCTTGACCATCGATCGCTTCCATCGCGTTTCGGGCCAGGTTGATCAAGACCTGTTTGATGCGATTGGCATCGATGGTGAGGAACAGGCTGTCCGCTGGAAGCTCGAGGGTGATGATAATGCCACGCATGTTGGCTTCGCTTTGCAAGAGGGTGCAGGTGTTGTGCAAGAGTTGACGGAGATCGACTTCCTCGAGCATGTCACTCCCCATCTTTGAGAAATTCAAATATTCGGTGATGATCGTCGAGATGCGCCTGAGATCTTCTTCCATCACTCTTAGATACATCGCATGGGCGTGCCCAGGGTTTACCTCGCGGCTCATCAACTGCAAAAAACCCTGCACGCTCGTCATCGGATTGCGCACTTCATGGGCGATCGATGCGGCCATCTGGGACACGGTCTCCAAATGTTCGGTGCGACGCATCGCCTCGTGCAACTCGCGGTTGCTAGCAGCGTACTCTTTTTCTTTCCGCACATATAAAGTCAGCAAGAGCAGCAGGAGCAGGAAACAGAATATACTTGCCAGTGCGGCATAAAGGTGAAGGGAAGCCAAGGTCAAATAAACTTGAAAACTCACCATAATTAATATTGCGATTAATAAAATTTGGAGCAACTTTGTAGAACGGGGCATTATCACACCTCCTTATATTAATATCATTTCCATAATTTTATTATAGAATATTTTGGTAAGATGAGGGATTATTTTTTATTGAAATAAAGAAGACGCGACCCATGTGGGCCGCGTCTATTTATAGGTCAGCGATTGCCGATTTCTGTCTTTACTTTATTGCGGTCATGCTCGATGTCCGCTAAGTCTCTACGGATCTGTTCCAGTTTCTGCATCAAACTTTTTTCCCGGTTATGCAGGTGGTACTGAAGATCTTCCAGTTCCTCGATTTTCAATTGGGAGATGTCCCGTTTGTTTAAAAATGCGCTAGTCAAATTCATCGTCCAACCTCCTCGCCATAGTATTCGAGCACAGGGGCGCTTAAACGGCAGTCGAATTGCCTAATAAAATTTTTGGCAAAAAGTTGTCGGAATGTGAAACGAAATAACTGACTCCTTCGACTAATAGGGTAGAGCATGAAACGGGAGGGATCGACCATGAAGATTCAAGTGGATGGACTACAATTTGGCACCGGCTACAACGGAGTGTTGGGACCACGCGGTGTAGGCAAGACACGTCTGTTGAAAAAGATGGCCCAAGTAGAGGAAGGAACAAATGGGCAGACTTGTTATGTATCACGAGCGATGGATTCCTTCCATGAACTTACGATAAAAGAGTACCTTTGCTACATGGCCGGAACCAAGGCGATCCCGAGAGAAGACGTAACTCGCAAAGTGAATGACAGCATCGAGTTGATGTACTTGAACCGTTGGGCGGATCGGACGATCGGTGAACTTTCTACGTTGATGAAGAGCAAGGCACTGGTGGCGAAAGCGTTGCTCAGCGACTCGCAGGTGCTGTTGCTCGATGAAGTTTTAGCCGAATTGAGCGAGCAGGAACGAATGATGATCGGGTACGCACTTGGAGAAGCGGCGAAAGAGCGCGTGGTGGTGGTGGCGAGCAATTTAGGTGACTCGCTGGAAGGTTTGCTCGATACGCTCTGTTTGTTGCACCCGGAAAAAGAAGCGGCGCATGTCAGCGCCAATACGGCCTATTCCTGGGTGGAAGGTAAGGTGTGGGAGTATGTGGCGCCGAAACTGCCGCAGGCAGCAGAGGGACGAATCGTCACCGCTGTGAAAATGCTGGAAGATGGCGTGTACGTCAGAGAGATCGCTGATTTTGTTCCTTATGAAGAAGTCAGTCAAGTGACGCCGACGCTCACAGACGCCTATCTGTGGTGGGCAGGTCAGCGCTAAACGAGGGGCTCCTCGCGATGCGAGGGGCTTTTTTGGCGGGTAGTAATTTTTTAGTGGTGATTTTGTAGGAAAAACGGTATAATAGTATCTATCTTTTGTGTTGATAAAAGGAGCGTTGTAATTTGTCTATTGAAGTTGGTTCCGTCGTCGAAGGCAAAGTCACAGGTATTAAATCGTTTGGTGCGTTTGTAGAGCTGGCAGAGGGCAAGACTGGTCTTGTTCACATCTCCCAAGTTTCTCATACCTTTATCAATGATATCAACGATGTTTTGAACGTCGGTGATGTTGTTCAAGTTAAGGTACTGAACGTGGAAGACACCGGCAAGATCTCCTTGTCGATCAAAGAAACCCAACCGAAGCCGGAAGGTTCCGACCGTCCGCGCCGTGGTGGCAACGGCGGTGGCCGTTCGAACAACGCGAAGGGTGGCGGCAACAAAGGCGGCGGCGCTCGCAAAGCTGGCGGCCCGGCTACTACCATCGCACATTCGGACGCTTCTACCGAACCGTTCAACACCATGGCAGACCAACTCAAAGAATGGGTTAAAAAGGCTGGTCTGTAAGCCTTTTTCCAAATGAGCAGAAAGAAGCACTCTGACCTGTCAGAGTGCTTTTTTTTGTGCCAAAATCGGGACTATAGGCACCTGTTAATTGTCAGAATTCATGTCTTTTGTCTTACGCGGAAAGCAGATAATTAGGAATATAATAGATTCGTATAAGCAGGTATTTTTAAAACCATTTATTCAAATTACATTTTTCGCGAATACAGAGGAGGCAAAGTTGTATGTTCATCACGTACGCCTTGTCGATCGGCTGTGCGGTGGCGATGCTCGGATTGTTTATTGAATGGGCAGGCCAACGGAACTGGTCGAAACGCAGAAAAATGTGGGGGAGTCTGATCCTTACGATCGGTGCGATGGGGATCGGCCCGATCACAGCTCAATTAGCTGGCCCGCTTCCGATCGCTGCGGCATGTTGCTGTATGACCCTCGCGCTCAGCTTGCGCGGTTATCACACAGCACCGACTGAGCGGTCGCTGCAAGAAGTATCAGGGGAACCATCGACCACACAGACGATTCCAGTTGCAGAACAAACATTCACTTCCAGCGAACCGATTTTTGGGCAAGCGGAAGCATTTGAAGAAGCTCCGCAGGTACAGGCAGATGTTTTTGTACATGTGGAGGAAGAAGCTCCGCAGGTACAGGCAGATGTTTTTGTACATGTGGAGGAAGAAACTCCGCAAGTGCAGGCAGACGCTCTTGTACATGAAGAGGAAGAAGCCCCGCAGGTACAGGCAGACGCTCTTGTCCATGAGGAGGAAGAAACTCCGCAAGTGCAGGCAGACGCTCTTGTCCATGAGGAGGAAGAAACTCCGCAAGTGCAGGCAGACGCTCTTGTCCATGAGGAGGAAGAAGCTCCGCAAGTGCAGGCAGACGCTCTTGTCCATGAGGAGGAAGAAACTCCGCAAGTGCAGGTAAACGTTCTTGTAAATGAGGAGGAAAAAACTCCGCAAGTGCAGGCAGACGCTCTTGTCCATGAAGAGGAAGAAGCTCCGCAAGTGCAGGTAAACGTTCTTGTACATGAGGAGGAAGAAACTCCGCTGGTGCAGGCAGACGTCCTTGTACATGATGAAGAAACTCCACAGATGCAGACAGACGTTGCCGAACAGAAGGCGCTGGAACGGCCTCCGTTGGCGGACGAGGAATTGTCCGCTTGGCTGAATCTGCAGATCGCCACAGGCTATGAGGCGAAGGGGAACGCTCAGTGGGAGCGTGCGGTCACCGCTTTTGATGCGGCCGTCGCTGTGTGCACCGATCAGGAATTAAAAGATATGTTGAAAGAAGAACTGCAAGCTTGCTTGGCACAACTTCCGGAGTCGATGAAGGATAAATTGCAAGAAGCATCGTAATCTACAGATCATCTATTAAATTGCACATGATTTGAACATAGGCATTCTTAATGAACATTTTGCAAGGAGCGTATTCAAGATGAAAAAAAGCATCGATATTTTAGGCCTTCCCATCTTTAGTTTGATTGACGGTGCCGAGATCGGAACGGTCAAACAATTGATTATCAAACCGGACACGGGAAATGTGCAACTGTTCCTCGTCGAAAATGAACAAAACTCGATCGGGGTGTACGCCTTGCCCTATTCCTCTGCGATCGGAGTCGGCGACTTTGCGGTGACTGTCGAGTCGGGCGCTGCCATCCAAGAGATCTCCCACGTGGAGAACGCACGCGACCTGATCCTCCTCGGCTATCAGGTGATCGGGACCCGCGTCCTGTCCCGCAAAGGGCAGTTGCTTGGTTCGGTTGACGAGTTTTATGTCGATGAAGAAACGGGTGTGATCACCGCCTGCTCCTTTTTGGAACAGGGGAGCACCGATTCTGTCAAATACTTTCACAAGCCGAACATCATGACGTTTGGCCGCGACGTCATCGTCATCCACGACGAAGCGCAAATCGTCGCTTCTCTCAATGAACCCAAAACGGCTTCGCTTACGCTCGTCAGCGATTCTGTGGCGGAGACGGCTGCTTCGGCAGAGACGTCTGAGCCGCCTGCGTCCGCTTCTGGCTATCTGATCGGCAAAGTGCTCAGCGACGATCTGCTCTCCGAAACGGGTGAGCTGATCGCAGCTCAAGGCACCGTCATCACGGAAGAGCTGGTCGAGATGGTCAAAGCGATCGGCCCGATGCTGTTCATGAAATTGAACCGTCTGGCTGTACCCATCAGCTGAGCAAGCACTCGAACCGAACATATGAAAAGTGGCAGCTTCCAGATGGAGGCTGCCACTTTTGATTATGCATGCGGTGTGAATCCTAACGTGTCCGAACGCAAATTGTTGGTCATGAAAAATTCTTCCAGGTCAAACTCTTCACCATTCGCCTCAAAATACAATCCGTCCTCATCCACCTTGGCAAAAATTCCGGTGCCGACTTGATTGATCGTCACTTCACAGGGCAGAATCGCCGGGTTTTCTTCATAATGGTCCCAAATGTATTGGCAAAACGCATCCACCGACTGCTCAAGATTCCCGCTGTCTGGAGTCAGATGTTCCAAACGTTTTCCCTCCTTTTTTTATCTTGTGTCGAAATTCCTTCGTATTATCTCCCGCCAGACTGCTTGCATATCCCAAACGTAAGAAATTCATAACAACTCCCCAATTTCGCAGTCAAATCAAGCTTTCCTCACATAAGATATAGGGTGTAATCATGCAAATAAAATTCAACATAGTGTATAAATATTCGTCAAAAACTGACAAAGCACCAGAAACATACAATCCCAACAAAAAATAGATTTGGGTGTACTGAAAAACTTTGGTGAAGCCTATTGAAGTTCCTCGCGAAACATGATATTCTCTTTGCTGTTGAGTCAAATAACAATAGGAACCAGGATTCACTTGAAAGGGTTGGGACCTCATCGGACTAACCTCCCCCTGTAGTGAATGACGCAGGTCCTAGCGAACAATGACCATATAATTGTTTGATAGGGAAGGGGGACGAAGTAGATGGAAGAATATTCTACTTTCGGCAGACACGTTGCAGTTGACACATGGGGTGTAGAGTTTGACATCCTGAACAATGGCGAATTCCTGAAGGATCGCATGGTTGAAGCGGCTGAGAAGAGCGGCGCGACTGTTCTTTCGGTACAATACAAGCAATTTGACCCGCAAGGTGCAACTGTACTCGTATTGTTGTCCGAATCTCACCTGTCGATTCATACGTATCCGGAAAAAGGTTTCGCTGCATTGGATTGCTACACCTGTGGTGATACTGTGGATCCTCAAGTTGCGATCGACTACCTGTTGGAGATTTTCAAGCCGCAACGCATTTTTGACAAAATGCTCAAGCGTGGTTTGGAAGGTCCGATCGAAGTACTTAAGTAAAACAAAAACGGTTGGGTTTGATCCCAAAATGGGAGGTGGTCCCTTTCGCTAACGAGACGAAAGGGGCTTTTTCTTTGGAGGGTTCGCACAACAAGCATAAAACCGATCTGCTTTACAGCGAGATCGGTGGATAGGAAGCATCCAGCTGCTCGACGCGCTCACGCAGGTCGTCTGGCAACGGGGTGCTTTTTTGTGTGTGGGTATCGAAATAGACGAGCGTGCTCGTAGCCGTAGCGATCACGGAGCGGGATTGACGATTGATCAGCACATAGTCGATGTCGAGCGAGGAGCGGCCATAGCGCGAAACGCGGGCATACGTATCGACCGTATCATTAAAATAGGCTTGCGACTTATAGTCGATCGCTTGCCGAGCCAGCACGAACGTCTTGCCTGCACGGGCCATCTGCTCCATGCTGAACAGATCCAAGGCGCTCAGGTAATCACAGCGTGCTTGCTCCATATAGATCACAACCGACACGTGGTTCATGTGTCCGTTGGCATCCGTTTCGGCAAAACGCACGCGCGCAGGTGAAACAAAGCGAAAATAAGATAGGACATCAAGATCGAACATCACGTTAACCTCCTCTGTGTTACCATCTTATATTCGAACGACCGGTCGGTCAAGTTTTGTGGAACTGGCAAGATTTTTGCACGGAAATTCATAGGGTAGCATGTCATAATGAAGTCATGTAAGAGGTGGAAAGTAGGTGAAAGGCATGCTCGATGAGATCAAAAGCCGGGCAGTTCAATGGCAGGCGAAACGCGATCGTGTCAAGCGTGTCGTATTCGGCTCCGCTATGGTCGTCTTGGCAGTCGTAGCCAGCATCATTTGGAAGATGGCGACTGGCGATGCGATCAATTGGCTGGTGGTAATCTTGCTGGCCGCCGGGGGCGCGGGTACTTTTCTGTTTGCCCTTTCTACGTACAGCAACACGATGCTTGTCGCGATGTATTATACGGCGTGTGCTCATTTTATAGAAAAATCGGATGAATTGGTGCTGGTCACCGGAACGATCGAAGAAGTGAATCACGTGCCGCTCCCCTACATCGGCGACCTTTACCAAGTCACGATCAATGTAGCTGGTCGAGCGGCTCGCTACTATGTGCCAAGAAAGCTACTGCAAGGACTGCGCAAAAAAGCTCGTATCCGCGTCCTCACGCACGATCACTTCGTCGTCCGTGTAGAAATCGTGAGTGATGTCGAGGTTGCCTAATATTTCCTAGGAAATTGTCGAAAGCCCTGATCTGCTAAATCGAAACGCTTGAAGTATCGAATCTAGCCAACCGCGTGAAGACCGATCAGTTTCGTACGCTCCTGTTGGGTGGGGGCTGATGACGATTTAAAGTGTCTTGATGAAGTCGTGGTGCTAGATGCGGGAGTATTGAGTATTGAGTATTGAGTATTGAGTATTGAGTATTGAGTATTGAGTATTGAGTATTGAGTATTGAGTATTGAGTATTGAGTATTGAGTATTGAGTATTGAGTATTGAGTATTGAGTATTGAGTATTGAGTAGGGAGTAGGGAGTAGGGAGTAGCTCGCCGTGCAGGTCTGGTGCAAAAGTGGAGAACTTGCCCCTTGCTCCTGATCTAGGAGAATCGAGCATTTCAACTTCTATCGATCGCTCGTGCAAGCAAGGCATAGGTGGGGAGAAGTTGGGAGACTGAAGTTGTGCGGGCAGCAAAATGGTTGCTATGATGCGAGGAAAGCGATCGGGAAATAATCCGACCACCAACAGATGATAATGTGGGCAGATATTGAGCATCTATATGGTGTGATGGTGCGGAATGGGGAGAGTTGCTTAGCTTTGTGATTGAAATCTTGCAGGAGGGCATAACCGAGGTCGGCGTACCCTGTTTCGGGCTCTGCATAATCGGCGAAAGGATGCGCGCAAATCCTTTTCGCCTTTTTAATTTATGCGGATACGTCGCTGTCTTCTAAGATGTAGACTTTGATGTTGCGTTTTACGCCAAACTGGATGGCCTCCTTCAGATCATTCATGTAGACGTCAATCCGATTGCCAAGAATCGCGCCGCCAGTGTCCTCGGACGTGCGGATTCCTATTCCTTCAATATAGACTTTGGTGCCAAGCGGGATGACAGCGGGGTCGGTGGCGATGGTGTGCTGGTCTTTGACATACTTGCCGCTCGCAGTAATTCCGTAGGCTGGGTGACCAGGTGATTTGCCAGTCGATTCCGGTCCTGCTGTGTACGCGGTCAGGTCGGCGCTCAGCACCTGCTTGATTTTGTAGTCGGTAGTGATTTGCTGATTGTTTATATTCGGGACTTGCAGTTCCTGACCGACGGTCAGCAGACTAGGGTTCGCGATGCTGTTCATTTGGCTCAGCGCTTGGGGAGAAGTACCGAATACTTTGGCGATTTCGTAGAGGGAATCACCCTTTTGGACCGTATAAGCTAACGTCTGGGGGGTGATGGTGAGTACATCTTTTGGCAAGTTCGAGCCGGAGCGCGATGCCAGCGTAGGAATTTGACTTGGAATCGGGGGGCCGTACAAGACGCCTTCCTGATCGGTCGTACTTGCCAAGAACTGAAGATCAGATCCGGCTTGAACCGGTGTGCTCAGCTGTGTGATCACAAAGAAGAAACTCAGCACCAGAGCGAGCATTGCGTGATTAAGGTTCATCATTTGGTGTCCTCCGTTCAATCTTGAGGTTTTTGTTTTCTTGTCACTAGACTCGCCACGTTTAGCAGTCTATAAACCTATCGCTGCAGAAACTTTCGGAATTCGCGAAAATTTCTCGGAAGAAATATCAGTTTAGGGCTGGAATGATTTCGAAAGATCGAATAGAATAAGAACAAAGAGAGTCTGACTGAATAGTCAATTTTACACACGCCTATTTTTTTGTCGCATTTCGACCGACCGTTTGGTTGGGGGAGGTGCGATCTGTCGAAAGAGATAATTGCAGCGTCCGATCCATACATTTCTACAGAAGATGTAACGGACGAGACGAAGGAGGCATGGGAGATGGAACGTAAGATTCGCAAGGTGGCCGTGATCGGCTCTGGCGTCATGGGCGCAGGGATCGCCGCACATCTAGCCAACGTAGGGGTGCCGAGCCTGCTCCTCGACATCGTGCCCCAAGGGGCAGAAGATCGTAACGTACTCGCAAAACGCGGCCGCGACGGTTTGCTGAAGCAAAAACCGGCTGCATTGTATAGCCCGCACGACCTCGCACTTATTGAGGTGGGCAACTTGGAAGACGACCTCCACCGCTTGACCGAAGTCGATTGGGTGATTGAGGTAGTGGTTGAAAACCTCGCGATCAAACAAAACCTGTTTGAAAAGCTGGAAGGCGTGATCCGCCCAGGCACGATCGTATCTTCGAACACTTCGGGCCTGTCGATCGCCGCGATGGTCGAAGGCAGAAGCCAGACGTTTCGCGAGCATTTCCTTGGCACGCACTTTTTCAACCCGCCGCGCTACATGAAATTGCTCGAAATCATTCCTGGACCTGACACCTCGCCAGATGTGATCGCGTTCATGGCGGGATTTGCCGAGAAGAAGCTGGGCAAAGGCGTCGTGTTCTGCAAAGACACGGTCAATTTTATCGCCAACCGCATCGGCACCTACGGTTTGATGGTCACCGTGCAGGAAATGATCAAACACGGGCTTGGCGTTGATGAAGTGGATGCCTTGACAGGTCCGGTGCTTGGTCGTCCGAAATCGGCGACGTTCCGCACCCTCGACATCGTCGGCCTCGACACGTTCGTTCACGTTTCGAATAACTGCCATGACTCGGTCACCGATGAAGCGGAAAAAGCGACGTTTGTGATTCCTGATTTCATGAAGCAGATGGTCGAGCGCGGCATGCTCGGTCAGAAGGCGAAACAAGGCTTTTTCAAAAAAGTAGGCAAGGACATTCTCGCGCTCGACTATGAAACACTCGAATACCGCCCGCGCAAGAAGCTGAAATCTGCATCGCTTGAAGCGGCAAAACTGCAAAAGACCTTAAAGGAAAAAGTTCGAGCCCTCGTCTATGGAAAAGATGCGGCGAGCGAGTTCCTCTGGAGCGTCTTGAAGCGCACCTTGTTGTACAGTGCAGAGCGCGCCGAAGAGATCGCGGACGATATCGTCAACATCGACCGTGCGCTGAAATGGGGCTTCAACTGGGAAACGGGCCCGTTTGAAACGTGGGATTTGATCGGGGTAGCCAAATCGGTTGAGCGCATGGAAGCGGAAGGTGACACCGTTCCAGCATGGGTGAAAAACCTGCTCGCAACAGGCAAAAAGACGTTCTACGAAGAAGAGGCTGGACACAAGTCGTTCTACACGCTGCAAGGTGACTTCAAAGGTCTGGAAGAGAAAAAAGAGATCATTTCCTTGTCCGCACTGAAAGCGCAAAACAAGGTGATCAAGAAGAATACAGGCGCATCGCTGATCGATCTGGGCGACGGCGTTGCCGCGCTGGAGTTCCACTCGTTGAACCAAGCGATCGGCACCGATATCATCCAGATGATGTTCTACGCGGCAGACGAAGTATCGAAAAACTACCAAGGTCTGGTCATCGGCAACCAAGCCAAAAACTTCTGCGTAGGGGCCAACCTGATGATGATCTTGATGGAAGCGCAAGATGACAACTGGGAAGAGATCGACCTGATCATCCGCCAGTTCCAAAATGCGACTCTAGCGCTGAAGTACCTCGACAAACCGGTCGTGGCCGCTCCATTTTCGATGACGCTTGGCGGTGGCGCCGAAGTGTGTTTCCCAGCCGACAAGATTCAAGGTGCGGCCGAATCCTATTTTGGCCTCGTCGAAGTGGGGGTCGGTCTGCTTCCTGGTGGCGGCGGCAACAAAGAGCTGCTCTTGCGCAACATCGAGAACGTTCCGGCCGGGGCTGACCTGCAACCGTACGTCAACCGAGCCTTTGAAACGATTGCGTTGGCGAAAGTCTCCACCTCCTTCCGCGAAGGGCAGGAACTAGGGTACTTCCGCAAGTCGGATGCCATGACGGTCAACAGCGACTACTTGCTCTATGACGCCAAACAATCGGTGCTGGCGCTGGCAGATAACTATCGCCCACCGGTGCAAAAGAAGATCAAAGTGGTCGGTGAAGCAGGTTATTCTGTGATGAAGCTCGGGGCGAGACAATTGCAGTTGAGCGGCCATGCGTCGGCGCATGACGTGAAGATTGCGGAGAAGGTCGCGACCGTGCTGTCTGGCGGACGGATCGCAGCGGGCACCGAAGTGACAGAGCAGTATCTGCTCGATCTGGAGCGTGAGGCGTTCCTGTCGCTGTGCGGCGAACCGCTCACACAGCAACGCATGCAACACATGCTGGCCAAAGGAAAACCGCTCCGCAACTAGCGCGGGCAGATCGAGGAGGGAACACAGAATGCGTGAAGCAGTGATCGTATCGGCTGTCAGAACGGCTGTAGGCCGCTCACATAAAGGGTCGCTTCGAAACACGCGCCCGGAAGACCTTGGCGGTCTGGTCGTGCAGGAAGCGATCAACCGCGTCGGCGGGCTCGACCCGAAAGAGATTGAAGATGTCATCATTGGATGTGCGATTCCAGAAGGAGAACAAGGGATGAACCTCGGCCGCATCGTCGCGATGCGCGCCGGGCTCCCGACCAACGTGTCGGGCATGACGGTCAACCGCTTCTGCTCATCCGGTCTGCAATCGATCGCCATCGGAGCGCAGAACATCATGATCGGCGCGGCAGATACGGTGATCGCAGGCGGCGTGGAGAGCATGTCGATGGTGCCGATGGTCGGCTACAAGTTGGCTCCTAATCCGTGGCTTGTTGACAACCTGCCCGACGTGTACATGGGCATGGGCCATACGGCAGAACAGGTGGCGCAGCGCTTTGGCATCACTCGTGAGCAGCAGGACGAATTTGCAGTACGCTCGCATCAGCGCGCGGCGGCTGCGATCGCAGCAGGCAAGTTTAAAGAGGAGATCGTTCCGATCACCGTGCGCAACGTGACGGTGGGGGCGAACAACAAGCAGCAAGTGTCGGAGTTCTTATTTGATACGGATGAAGGTGTGCGTCCAGATACCACGCTGGAAGTGCTCGGTAAACTGCGCCCTGCGTTCCACGTGCAAGGCTCGGTCACCGCAGGCAACTCGTCGCAAACGTCTGATGGCGCAGCAGCGACCGTGTTGATGTCGGCAGAAAAGGCGGCACAGCTTGGTGCTAAGCCGCTGGCAGTATTTCGCTCGTTCGCAGTTGGCGGCGTTGACCCGGACATCATGGGCGTCGGCCCGGTGGTCGCCATTCCCAAGGCGCTGAAGCAGGCGGGGCTGTCGTTGCAAGACATCGACCTGTTCGAGATCAACGAAGCGTTCGCGGCACAGGCGTTCTACGTGGTAAAAGAGCTTGGACTCGACCCGGAGAAAGTCAATGTCAACGGAGGTGCGATCGCGCTTGGTCATCCGCTTGGTTGCACAGGCACGAAGCTGACCGTTTCGATTTTGAACGAGCTGCGTCGCCGTGGTGGCCGCTATGGCGTCGTGTCGATGTGCATCGGCGGCGGCATGGGCGCAGCAGGCGTCTTTGAACTGGTCTAAACGTAACGGACAGAAACATAACTCCTGAGGAGGAAGATCACGATGAGCGAATTGAAAGACATTGTGCGCGGCGGTTCCTTTGTCATCACACAGACGGATGCGGCAGATGTGTTCACCCCGGAAGATTTCACCGATGAGCAGAAGATGATCGCGAAGATGACTTCAGATTTTATTGAAGGGGAAGTCGTTCCGCATCGTGAGCAGTTGGAGAAGTTGGACATCGACCTGACCGTAAAATTGCTGAAGCAAGCGGCCGATCTCGGCCTGCTGGCAGCAGACATCCCAGAAGCGAACGAAGGTCTGGAACTTGACAAGATCTCTTCGACCTTGATCACCGAACACATCACCCGCGGTGGTTCGTTTGCACTTTCGCACGGTGCGCATGTCGGCATCGGTACCTTGCCGATCGTCTTCTTCGGCAACGAAGAGCAAAAGGCGAAATACCTGCCCGATCTGGCGAGCGGAGCAAAATTTGCAGCCTACTGCCTGACCGAGCCAGGTTCGGGCTCTGATGCGCTGGGCGCGAAGGCGACCGCCGTGCTGAACTCGGAAGGCACACACTACATCCTGAACGGCACGAAGCAGTTTATCACCAACGCAGGGTTTGCAGACGTGTTTGTGGTCTATGCGAAAGTGGATGGTGACAAGTTCTCCGCGTTCATCGTTGAAAAAGAGTATCCGGGCGTATCGACCGGTCCGGAAGAGAAGAAAATGGGGATCAAAGCGTCTTCCACTCGTCCGCTGATCCTCGAAGATGTGGCCGTTCCGGTTGAAAACCTGCTCGGCGAAGTTGGCCGCGGCCATGTGATCGCGTTCAACATTTTGAACATTGGCCGTTACAAGTTGGCGGCAGGTTGCATCGGTTCTTCCAAGTATGCCCTCGAGCTGTCCGCCAAGTATGCCAACGAGCGCAAGCAGTTCGGTCAGCCGATCGCGAAGTTCCCGTTGATCCGTGAAAAACTGGCAGAGATGAACATCCGCACCTATGCGACCGAGTCGATGATCTACCGCATCGGCGGCCTGATCGAAACGGCGCTGTCCGGTGAGCAAGCGTCCGGCAAAGCGGTTGCCGATGCGATTGCCGAATATGCGATCGAGTGCTCGATCTCGAAAGTATTTGCTTCGGAAGCGTTCGACTTCGTCGTTGACGAAGGCGTTCAAATCCACGGCGGCTACGGCTTTATCAACGAATACCCGATTGAGACGATGTACCGCGACTCCCGCATCAACCGCATTTTCGAAGGCACTAACGAAGTCAACCGCCTGTTGATTCCGGGGACGCTGGTGAAGAACGCGCTGAAAGGCAAACTGCCGCTTATGCAAGCCGCACAAGCGTTGCAAAGCGAGCTGATGATGCTGATGCCATCCCAGATCGATGAAAGCGAGCCGCTCGCAGTTGAAACCGACCTGATCGAAAAAGCGAAGAAGATCTTCCTGATGATCGGCGGCTACGGCGTGCAAAAATACCAAGCCGTTTTGGATCAACAGCAAGAAGTTCTGCACAACTTGGCCGACATGATGATCGAAATCTACGCGATGGAATCCTGCCTGCTCCGCGCCAAGAAGCAGATCGACAAAGGCGGCGAGGCCGAAGCGAAGCACAAGATCGACATGACCAAAGTGTTTGTCAACGACACGTTTGGCAAGATCGAACTGCTGGCGCGCGAAACGCTTGCGGCGATGGAAGAAGGCGACATGCTGCGCACCCAGCTTTCCATTTTGAAAAAGCTGACCCGCTACACCCCGCAAAACACGATCGCGATCAAACGCGAACTGGCGAACACCATCGTAGAGCAAGAAGGTTACGTGAACTAAACGTTGCCCGATTGAGAAAAGAGCCGTTCCTCTTGATGAGGAACGGCTCTTTTGTGAGGATCGCTAACGGGCGACCAGAAATATGCCGAGCAACATTGCACCGATGAGCAGCAGCACCCGATCCTTGCGGACCAGACGAAGCCGCACCGCAGATGTGCGCCGGGTGCCAAATCTGGCATAGCCCCGAGCTTCCATCGCGATGGAGAGGTCTTCTCCCAGGCGGAGCACAGATAGCAAAAGTGGCACGACCACCGCTCCGATGTCACGCAGGCGCAACTTGCCTTTGACCGATTTTCCACGTGCTTTGGTGATGCGGGAGAAGCGGCGCAGTTCCTGCATGATCACCGGTACAAAGCGCAGCATCAGCGACGTGGCGAGCGCAAATGCTTCGATGGGCAGTTTGAGCTTTTTGAGCGGTGCGAGCGCCGTTTCTAAGCCCTGCTTCATCATGAGTTGACTGGTCGTCGTCGAAAGCCACATCCCGAGCAACATCAACAGCAGGAACTTAAAGAGCTGACGAAACGTAAGCAGGGCTTGCGACCATTCAAAACTCACCCCAGCTCCAATTTTCAGTCCGGACAGCATGATCGAAAAAGCAATAAAGTATAAAAATGGTTTTGTCATCCGCCACACTTCGCGTTTCCACATCTCGGCCACCCACATGCAGCCCAGCGTGATGAGTGTCGCCAGCGCCAGCCCGACCCAGCGGGTCTGCACCAGCACCCCCAGCGATACCAACAGATAAAAAGCCCACTTGGCGCGCGGGTCAAGCGAACGAAGCACAGCTCCTAAACGGGTCGGCAGGAGCGCGCTAACGCCTGTTTGAGGGTGTTTACGCTCGCTTCGATGCTCCGATTCGCTATCCGACTGTGCCCGTACCTCCGCTTGCCGAGGCGTCTTATCTGTCCCGCTTGGAGCATCCTTCGGCAGAGCGAGCCGCTCCGCGCTGCTCGCCACCTGGTTAGCACTTTGGCTTGCTTCGTACTGTTGGACAATCTCAGCTGCCATCTCGTGGGGAGACGACGGGGAGGAGGTGAGCGTGATCCCGATGGTCGCGAACGCTTCAGACAGCGCTACGCTGCTCGGAAGCCCGACTCGCGCTTGACGCAACAGGTCTGGCTTTGCACACAGCTCCTGTGGAGTGGTATCGGCCGCAAGACGGCCACGGTCTAACAGCAACACGCGATCGGCGAGTGGGAAGAAGGCGTCGAGGTCATGTGTGGCGATGATGAGGCCACCTGCAGTCTTGTCTTTGACGGTCTGCAAAAAAGCGAGCAACTGCTGCACAGCCTGCGGGTCGAGTCCGGCGGTCGGCTCATCGAGGAACAGCCACTTGGGAGCGGTCGCAAAGGTCGAAGCCAGCGCCACGCGACGTTTTTGCCCGCCACTGAGCGCAAGCGGGCTTTGCGCAGTCATCTCCTCGGGCAGACCGACTTCGCGCAGTGCTGTCAGCGTCCGTGCTTGCACCTCTGCCTTCGCCAAACCGAGCGGCTTCAGTGAATATTCAAATTCTGCCTGCACGGTCCGGGCAAACAGCTGATGCTCAGGAAATTGAAACACTACCCCGATGTCTCGCAACACCTCTCCCTGCACCGATTTCCCCGCCCACAGCGGCACGCCGTCATACTCGATCGTCCCCGCATCCATGCGGTTCAAACCGCTCAGCAGGTCGAGCAAACTCGATTTTCCCGCCCCGGTTTGGCCGACCAATAGGGTGATCGTTCCTTCTTCCAGCGTGAAAGACAAGTCCTCCAAGATGCTCCCCAGTCTGACTCCTTGCACGTTTATTGGCATAGGGCACCTACCGCTTCGCTCAATTCGCTCGCCGTCAGCGGCCGCCCAGCCAGTGCTACGCCCTGTCCCAGCAGGTGCTGCGCCACTTGTACCGCGTAGGGCGGCACAAAGCCTAAGCTTTGACATATCCCGTCGTAAAAGAACGCCTGGGCCGTTCCATCAAATCGAGTCTTGCCTTCCGAAAACGCGAGAACTCGATCAGCATCGGCCAGCTCCTCCATCCATTGCGTGATCCAGATCAGCGTCTTTCCCTGCCTCTGCAAATCTCTGGCCACGCTAAGCACCATCTCCCGCGAGGCCGGGTCGAGCATCGCGGTGCACTCATCAAAGACGATCATTTCAGCCTCCATCGCCAGGCACCCAGCGATACCGAGCAACTGTTTCTGTCCGCCCGATAGTGTGGAGACCGATTGGTCGATCAAATGCGCCAAACCAACTTTTTCCAAAGCTACTCGTGCCCGTTCCGGCATCTCCGCTGGGGGGACAGCCGCGTTTTCCATGCCGAAGCATACGTCCTCATACACCGTTTCTCCGACGATCTGCGCTTCTGGATTTTGAAAGACCATCTGCACGCGTGCAGGAATGACGTTCAGTTCGCCGCGCGAGATCGGGCAAAGTCGGGAGAGCACTTTCGCCAAGGTGCTCTTGCCGCTGCCGTTTTGCCCGATGATCGCGATCCACTCACCTTGCTCGATCGTCAGGTTGATATCTTCTAAAACGCTATGGACACCTTTTGACGTGGCGAAGGCGACGCTTACGTCAGAAAGGATCAGTTGTTGTTTCATAGGTCCTCCAAATTTTTCATTTCACAGCAGATTGATCTGTGCTACAATGCGAATTGTCATCTTATCGACATACCAAAGTTAACAAATATCTGGAGGTTTTTCAATGGGTGTACAATCTTCTGTTCGCGGCGTGGTGTTCAGCGCCTTGTTCGCCGCCTTGCTGGTCGTGCTGAGTTACGTCAATATCAACCTCGGGTTCTCGCCCGTGCCGATCACGCTCAGCAACATGGCGATCCTGTTTGCCGGAGTGTTGCTCGGACCCTTTTACGGCTTTTTCTCAATGGCGCTCGTCGTCGTTTTGACGCTGTTTGGTCTGCCGATGTGGCATGGAAATGGCGGGATCGGTTTGGTGGCAGGTCCGACGGGAGGATTCATCGTGATGTATCCGGTCGCAGCGTTTTTGGTTGGCTTGGTTGCGAAGCGTATCACAGGCAGTGGCGTGTTTGCCCACATCCAAATGCTGTTCGTCACCTTCGTTTTCGGCTTCCTCGTGCTCTATCTTGGAGGTGTGCCGTGGCTGAAGAGCGTCGCTGATCTCACATGGCAGTCGGCGATGATTGCAGGTTTTTATCCGTTCTGGCCGGGCGATCTGGCCAAAGCGGTCGTTGCCAGCCTCATCATCCTGCAAGTGCGACGCGTCTATCCGGCGGAGCGACTGGTCGGTCAAGGCGGCTCGAAAGTTGTAACGCTCAAGTAAAGGATCAGAACTGGAACTAGAGGACTCGCTTCGTGCGCAGTCCTCTTTTTGGTTGCGCGGCGAGCTGTTCCTGTGTGCAAAACAGAAATGTTTGGAAATTGAATTCAAATGATAAACAGGATTTTTACTAGAACATGTCGAAATGTGGAGAAAAGAATGAGTGCAAATGGGTGATAAAGGTGGTGAACACATGTTGCTGACCATTGGCTTAGTCGTTCTCGGTGTGATCGCTGTGTTCTCTATCGCGATGATGATCGGCAACGTGCTGGGCAAAGGGAAGTACGGCAAAACGTGGGCGATGTTCTCGTTTGCGTCGGTGTTGCTTTGCAGCATCATGCTGTTGCTTCAGATCTTCATGCCGACAGTCGAAGCGATGGAAGAAGACGCAGAGGCGAAGCACCAGTCAAAAGAACTGACTGCGACTTCTGAAACGGAAAAAGGAGAAGCGGTGGTAAAACCTGCTCCTTCTGGTGACGACACAGCAGAAAGTCAGGCTGATGACTTGTCTTTCTTGGTGATCGTGCTCGATCTGATCAAACAGAACAAACCAATTCCGCCAGAATATCTGGCACTGCTGTCTGATGGCGGCGCAAGTTTGGAAAAAGTATCGCAGGAAAACAACGCGCCGAAGCCCATTTTGCAACAGACAGCGAAACCTGTGTCCAACGGGAAGACGGTCGCAGTCGCGCCTAATCCGTTCGACTCCTACAAACCGCAACAGGGCGGCTCGAGCAACGCAGGCACCACTCCGAAGACGGATGGCAAGACCGGCAATGCAGGTCAGGCGCCGACACCCACCAAACCGACACCGACGCCAACTCCACAGCCGACGCCAACCCCAACTCCAAAGCCGACACCAACGCCAACCCCGACTCCACAGCCGACACCAACTCCGGCTCCTGAGCCTGAACAGACACCTCCAGCCGCTCAAGCGACGCTGCTTGAAGGCGGGGTACTGAAATCGGTGCTTGGCGCGTCGCGAGCCAATGTGCAGGATTTCTTCCAGTTCAACCAACCGCTTGGCGGTTCGGGCAACAAACTGGTCTATCTGCGCGGTGCTGCCATCGTTGAAGTGACGTTCAGCGGTGACACGGCGACTTCGATCAACATGCGTTTTGAACGCTTCACACCACAAGGGCAGAACCTGGCATACTACGAAGAGTTCATGCGTATCGTGGCTGGAATGTCCAAAGCGGACGCTACGAGCCGCTCTGGGCGCGACATCAGCTGGAACGGTCTGTATCCGGGCGCTTCGAGCATCCATTTCCATATCGACACAGCGTCCAACTACGGGTATATTGAAGCGAAAAGATAAACAACGGAAACCAAAAGACCTTGTTCCGAGTCGGAGCAGGGTCTTTTGAAATGCAGGGGGTAACATGGACAAACTGATGATGCGTTCGATTCGCCGCTATGTGGGTCGCTCCCAGCTGCTGGACCGCGCGATGACGCATATTGCGAAATATGGCCCACTTTGGTTATTCCTCGTGATGGGGGTGGTGGCCGTACAGGGTGGGAAGCAGGAGCTCGTAGCTGTGCTGTTGGCGCTTCTGGCCGCTACGCTCACCCGTGGGCTCAATGAACTGATCGGGCGTCTGTACTTCCGAACCCGCCCCTTTGTTGCCGAAGGGTTCAAACCACTGTTGGAGCACCGTCCCAGCGCCTCTTTCCCCAGCAACCACTCGGCGTGCGGCTTCGCACTGGCTGTCTCCGTATGGTGGCTCGTTCCGATTGTCGGGGCAGTGATGCTCATCATGGCGGGCATCCTCGCACTCTCCCGCGTCTATGTTGGCCTGCATTACCCCTCAGACGTCACGCTTGGTGCCATGCTGGGGGCGAGTGTCGCTCTCTTACTAACAAAAGCCATCTTCCCATAGGCGGGAAGATGGCTTTTAAAGTTGCAGAAAGTAATAGAGGAAAATCCCAAACACGTTCAAAATTCCAAACAGCAATTGCAACAGCACGGCAAGCCCAAGCCCGATGTTCAGCTCCATCGGGTCGCTCGACTTGGCCACCATGGTCACCGTCTTCCACGCGAGTGGCAAGGTGATCAGGACGAGCAGGGAGGAGAGCGGGGTGTAACCGAGCAGCCAGATGCCGATCATCGTCAAGTAGCTGAGCAGAAGCAAGAGATAGAACTCCCACTTCGCTTTCCGCTCGCCGAGGAATGTTGCCAGCGTCCGTTTGCCGATCTGTCGGTCATGCTCTAAGTCGCGCAAATTTTTCGCGTGCACCACGGCCGCGGCGAGCAGACCGAACGGCAATGCGTTCAAGATGACATGCCCGTAGAGAATTTTGACCATCGCGTAATACGTGCCGAGCACGATCAGTGGTCCCATCACGATGAATACGCTCAGTTCCCCCAGCCCATGATAGGCGAGGGCGAAACGCGTTCCGGTGTAAAGATACCCGAGAAGAAGTCCGATCACCCCGAAGAGGAGCATAAGCCAGTCGCCGATCGAGACGATATAGTAGCCGACCAGCGCGGCCGCCAGATAACAGATCCAGCCGCCCAGATAGACGTGCGAAGCTTTCAACCAGCCTTTGCGCAGTGGATTGGCCTGTGTCAGCGAGGTCTCATCATCTGCGCCTTTGTGGTAGTCGAAGTAGTCGTTAAACAGATTGCTGCCCGCTTGGACGAGCATCACGGCGATCATCACAGCTAAAAACGTCCAGCCTTCAAATCCACGGTCGATCAAAGCCAAACCGCCGCCGAGCAGAACGGGGATGATCGTGCCGATCAAAGCAGGAACGCGGACTGCACGAAGCCAGATTTGTAGTTGAGAAGGTGGTTTCATTTTGGCAGGCGCAGGCATCGCTTCGTTCCTTTCCACGTTCATGTTGCGGCCAGTCTTCACTATTGTTGAAGGCGCGCTTGAGCGCTTGATTTATGATAGGTGGTGGTTAGATAGTGGCGAATCTCCCGTTCGCGGTACACGTGAAACACGCCGATCAATTGCGCGACTTTGTGCGCCTCATACGACTCCAGATAAGGTTTGATCTGGGCGTAGGACACCGGAGGCTCCTGCCGCACTTGGATGACGGCGCTGGTGATTTCGATGATGGTGTCAAGATCATTTGTGTAGTTCATCCAGACTAGGTCGGGCGGCATGACCACGACATCGGTCGGTTCAGCATGTTCCCGATCCCCATAGGCCAACTTGAGCAGATGAAAGCCTACAAACAACAAAACAGGCGTCATCAAAGCGAACAACAGCAATACACGCCCAAAATCTCCAACCATGTACATGAAAAATTCCCTCCGCTCAAACGATGATCCTATGAGACTAACTATACTATGGAATCGATAAGATTCCAATATAAGGTTCGCCCTAACTTGTTGCGCCAAACGTTTCCATTTTGGGGGCGAGCAGATTTTTGTGGTATAATATCCACGACTTTCATGAGAAATGGAGTGTACCGTGATGAGCGATCAAATAAATGTAGAAGTTACGATTAAAGATGGGAAGGTTATATTTAATGAAGAAATGATGCTCGCGATGTGGGCACCCAGCCGTCTGTTGCCGCATTCGGTGAACGGACAGTTTCAATTTGAGGTGGACGGGGAGCACATCGGGATCGTCGATCTGCTCTGCTATCTCGATGAGGTAAATCAAGGACTGCGCGATCAAGGGCCGGAAGCGATCGTCGAAGCGGTGCTCGGACTGATCGGAGCGGTGTACATCGGTGACGAGAGCGATGTCTTGGTCGGCAAAGTGCTCGACATTTACGGCATCGAGTTCGAAGGCCGTGCAGGCATCGTCTTCCGCACCGTCGTGCTTTCCAATCAAAAAGACAGCGCGGAGATTCAAAAGATCCGCGAGATTGGCAAACTCTCCTTTCCGGTGCCACAGCCGGAATGAAATCGCGTTACCGCTTTGTCGGCACTCCGTTGCCGCTGACTGAAAATGAGGCATATCACCTGCACAAGTATTGGAAAAAGGGACGGCGGGACGGGACGATCCGGGCATGGAAAGGTTTCGACATCGACAGCAAGGCGCTGCTAACACCTGTGTTGCTCGACTGCCGCAACTGTCACCATGCGCATCATGAATCGTGTTGTGAAGGAGGGTTCCCCTTTCCGCCCGCTCACGAGCAGACCGAATTGCTGGAGTTGCACCTGCCGGAGTTGACGAAGCGCCATTTGCACCGGGACAAGCAAGAGCAGCTTCAGCAGCAGGGGCTCTATGAACGCCATCAGGAGACGACAGGTCTGCCAACGATCGCAACCTTTAAGAACGACTGCCTGTTCTGCGAGGTTGAGGGGGCCGGACCAGCCTGTGCCGCGCACCGCTATGCGCTGGAGGAGCAACTCCTGCCTGAACAGGTAAAACCGTTTTCCTGCGCTCTGTTTCCGCTCGAATGGATCGTCGAGGAGGGTGGGCGTCTGCTGATCACGGCGCTAAATGAGGAGACGGCTCGTTTCTCGCGCTGGGGGAGCGCCTATCGTCATGATTTTGTCTGTGCCAACTTGCCGCTGCGCCTGCGGGCGTCCGACAAAGGCGCGCCGAAGGTGAGTGAAAATATTCGAGCAGGGCTCTTAGCAGACGCTTTTGCGCCCGACCGATATCGCCCGGTCTATCAGGAAATGAAAGAGATTCTCTGCCGCACCTATGGAGACGAACTGTGGCAGGAGATCGAAGCCTCGTACCAACCTACGTGAGAGGAGAGTTCGCATGGAGCTCAATACCCATCAGGAACTGATGAAAGTCCGAGAGTTCCTCAAACAGTACGCGATCATCGTCTATACGGGCAGCCCACTCGATGACATCGTGCTGATGGATTTGGAACTGGAGGACCTCTATGAAGACAAGCACTTAGAGGCAAGCGAATATACCAAATTCAAGCTGGCCCTGCGCCGCGCCTACTCAGAATTGGAAAATGGACGTCAGCGCTAACTAAGAAATATTGGAAATCATCATGCGAGAATTATACACCTTCACAAACTGCTAGTATCCCGCTGTTTTTTGTTGAAATTGTATGTATATCTACATTAGGCAAGGGTAGTTAAAAGAAATATCGCACCGAATTCAATATTTTCAAGTAGTAACCGGTATAATTCACGTATAATCATACAATTGAATGCATATAATATACTTTTCAGAATATTACCAAATTTTAAAGTGCTCTTCCCAATTGCGAGTTTTCTGTGATACACTCCTGCTTGAAAAGGGGGAATTTTACTATGAAAAAGTTCTCGAAACTTCTTCTGGCTGCAGCATTTGCAACGACCGTTGTTGCTGGCGTAGGTTGCGGTAGCGAAACTACCAGCGAAAAACCGGCTGCTGAAGCTCCGAAAAAAGAAGACGTAGAAAAAACCAACAAAGCTGTATTTGCAGCTGCTGTAATTGCAGAAGAAAAACTGCAGGCCCAATTTGGTACCGTTAAAGGCCTGGAAGGTGACAAAGAAGTGACCTTCGCGAAGCCGGCTAAATCGAAAGAGGAAGCGCTGACTTTCCTGGGCACCTACTGGGACGCAGCTCTGGCTGAGAAGGAATACACCGCTGTCATCGGCGACAAAGCTGCGCTCGACAAAGCAAACGAGGCGATCAAAGCTCTGGCTGTGAAGAACAAGAAAGAAGATTCCTTCAAGCCGGAAACCACAATTGCAAAAGCTGAAGCGATCCGTGCAAACGCACTGACTGCTGTAGCAAAATACGAAGATGCGAAAGTAGAAGAAAAAGATGGTAACTACGTCTTGACCTACAAAGGTCTGACCTACACCGTTAAGAAAGACGGTAAAAACTACAAAGTTGTAGGTAAAGAAGGCACCATCGCGAAGTAATTTTACTCCTAGCATCTGATTCGTATAGACGAATAACTAGAGAGCGGATTTCGATCCGCTCTTTTTGTTGTTTTATCCGTTGACGGAATGGCACGATAACGAATAAACTGAACATAGAATGCTAACCGAGCGAGCGCTCAGTCGGTTGAAGAGGAGGTGCGAGATGACAGACGAATCGAAACCGATTCCTGCACGCGTGTCCGATCCGCAACTGGTCGAGCAACGGCGTCGTCAGATCGTTCAGGCGGCCGTTGACCTGTTTGTGGAGAAGGGGTTCCACAAGACGACGACTCGCGAAATCGCCAAGGCGAGCGGTCTTGGCATCGGAACGCTCTACGAATATGTGCATTCGAAAGAGGACGTGCTCTATCTGGTCTGTGCGTACATTCACGGTGAGATGAAGCGCCGGCTCGACGAAGTGCTACATGGTGCAGAGCAGGGCCGGGAATTGCTCGTGTTGTCGATTCGGCACTTTTTTGCCTGTGTGGACGAATTGCAAGATTACGTGTTGCTCATCTATCAGGAAACAAAGTCGCTGCCGGCGGCGCAATTGAAACTCGTACTGCGTCAAGAAACGGAGATCACCGAACTATTTGTTGACATCTTGGAGCGTGGGCGTGCAGACGGCTCGCTGATGCTTGCACCTGAAAGTGTAAAGCTTTTCGCGCACAATATTGTGGTTTTAGCCCAGATGTGGACGTTCCGCCGCTGGGCGTTGCACCGAGATTATTCGCTCGAACAATATACTGAGAAACAAACGTCTTTATTGCTTCAGGAGATCAGCCCATCGTCGATGTAACTGGGCTATGCGAAAGGGGAAATATGATACATGGAAACCACGATCTATCGTCCGAAACACAAGATTCGCTTTGTCACTTCCTCCGCACTTTTTGACGGTCATGACGCTTCGATCAACATCATGCGCCGCATTCTGCAATCCTCTGGTGCGGAAGTCATTCACCTTGGACATAACCGTTCCGCTGAAGAGATCGTCAACGCCGCTGTGCAAGAGGATGCACAAGGTATCGCGATCTCGTCCTATCAAGGCGGTCACGTTGAATTTTTCAAATACATGTACGATCTGCTTCAAGAGCGCGGTGCCTCGCACATCAAGATTTTTGGCGGCGGTGGCGGCGTCATCGTTCCGGAGGAGATTCGCGACTTGGAAAGCTACGGCATCGCCAAGATCTATTCGCCGGAAGACGGCCGCAAGATGGGTCTGCAAGGCATGATCAACCACATGCTGGAAACCGCAGACTTCCCGACTGTCAAGCAGGCTGAGGCAGAATTTGCCAAGCTGAAGGAAAAGAATACGCTTTCGATCGCGAAGCTGATCACCGTTGCAGAAGAAGCGGTCTACCAAAACGATGCGGATCATCAAAAGCTTCTGGCCGAGATTCGTGAGCAGGTGCAAGACAAGCCGGTCATCGGCATCACCGGCACCGGCGGCGCGGGTAAATCATCTTTGACCGATGAACTTGTGCGCAGATTCCTGAATGATTTTGAAGACAAGACGATCGCTATCCTCTCGGTCGATCCGTCCAAGCAAAAGACGGGCGGTGCACTGCTTGGCGACCGCATTCGCATGAACGCGATCAACAACTCGCGCGTCTACATGCGCTCGCTTGCGACTCGCGAGTCGCGTTCTGAGCTGTCGGCTGCGATCAAAGAAGCGATCGATGTGGTCAAGGTGGCTGGCTACGACCTGATCATCGTCGAAACATCAGGGATCGGCCAAGGCGATGCGGAGATCACCAAAGTCACCGACCTCTCCTTGTATGTGATGACCTCCGAGTTTGGCGCGCCGTCGCAGTTGGAGAAGATCGACATGCTCGATTTTGCTGACCTCGTGGCGATCAATAAGTTTGAGCGCAAAGGGTCGCAGGACGCGCTGCGCGATGTGAAGAAGCAGTATCAACGCAACCACAGCCTGTGGGAGCAAAGCGTAGACGGGATGCCGATCTACGGCACGATCGCCAGCCAGTTCAATGATCCTGGTACCAACGTCCTCTATCGTGCGCTGATCGACCAACTCAACGCGAAACTGGACCTCAATTGGGAGTCCCAAATGAATGTGACCGAAAGCATTTCCAAGAAAAATTACATCATCCCGCCGGAGCGGACTCAATACCTCGGGGAGATCGTAGGTTCGATTCGCGATTACAAGAAACTGATCGACGCGCAAGCTGCCATCGCGCGCAAGCTGTTCCAATTGAAAGGCGTGCGCGAACTGTTCGCAGGCCAAGACGAGATGCTGGCCGCCCTCGATGCGCAGATCGCCAACTTTGATGGACAGTTGCATCCGGAGGCGAAGCGACTGATCGAAAATTGGCCGAAGCTGAAAGAGCAATACTCGGCAGACCAATTCATCACCAAAATCCGCGACAAGGAGATCGTCACCGAGCTGTTCACCGAGTCGCTGTCTGGCACGAAGATTCCGAAAGTCGCGCTGCCGAAGTACGAAGATTGGGGCGACCTGCTGAAATGGCTGATGAACGAAAACGTGCCCGGTGAGTTCCCTTATACGGCAGGCGTGTTTCCGTTCAAGCGTGAAGGGGAAGATCCGAAGCGCCAGTTCGCAGGTGAAGGGACTCCGGAGCGCACCAACCGTCGCTTCCACTACCTGTCCAAAAATGATGATGCAAAACGCCTGTCTACCGCTTTCGACTCGGTGACCCTGTACGGCGAAGATCCGGACTACCGCCCGGACATCTATGGGAAAATCGGTGAATCGGGCGTGTCGATCTGTACGTTGGATGACATGAAAAAGCTGTATGCTGGCTTTGACCTTTGCGCACCGTCCACATCGGTGTCGATGACGATCAACGGTCCGGCCCCGATGATTCTCGCGATGTATATGAACACGGCGGTCGATCAGCAATTGGCCAAGTTTGAGGCGGACAATGGCCGCAAGCCGAGCGCTGAAGAGGCCGAAAAAATCCGCGCCTATACGCTATCTACAGTGCGCGGCACCGTACAGGCTGACATTCTGAAAGAAGACCAAGGGCAAAACACCTGTATCTTCTCGACCGAATTCGCCCTGCGCATGATGGGCGACATCCAGCAATATTTCATCGACAAAAAGGTGCGCAATTACTACTCGGTATCGATCTCCGGCTATCACATTGCAGAAGCGGGTGCCAACCCGATCTCCCAGTTGGCCTTCACGCTGGCCAACGCCTTCACCTATGTTGAATACTACTTGAGCCGCGGAATGAACATCGACGATTTTGCTCCGAACCTGTCGTTCTTCTTCTCAAACGGCATGGACCCGGAGTATACGGTGATCGGCCGCGTCGCACGCCGCATCTGGGCGACTGCGATCAAGAACAAATACGGCGGCAACGATCGCTCGCAAAAATTGAAATACCACGTGCAGACGTCCGGCCGTTCGCTGCATGCGCAAGAGATCGATTTCAACGACATTCGGACCACGCTGCAAGCGCTGTTGGCGTTGCAGGACAACTGTAACTCGCTGCATACGAACGCGTATGATGAAGCGATCACCACGCCGACCGAAGAATCGGTGCGCCGCGCGATGGCGATCCAGATGATCCTGACCAAAGAGTATGGCCTCTTGAAAAATGAGAACCCGGTGCAGGGCTCGTTTGTGGTCGAAGAGTTGACCGACCTCGTCGAGCAAGCGGTGCTGCAAGAGTTCCAGCGCATCTCCGACCGCGGTGGCGTGCTCGGCGCGATGGAGACGCAATACCAGCGCGGCAAGATCCAAGAGGAATCGATGTACTATGAACACAAAAAGCATGACGGTTCCTTGCCGATCATCGGGGTGAATACCTATCTCAACCCGAAAACGCAAGGAGACGACTTCGAAGCGCCGGAGATCGAACTTGCTCGTGCGACCAAAGAAGAAAAAGAGCTCCAAATCGCCAATCTGCGCTCGTTCCAAAGCGAGCATGCAGCAGAGGCCGGAGCAGCGATCCGCCGCCTGAAAGAAACGGCGATGAGCGGTGGCAACATCTTTGCAGAGCTGATGGAGACGGTCAAAGTCTGCTCGCTCGGCCAGATCACGCAAGCCCTGTATCAAGTGGGCGGACAATATCGCCGCAACATGTAGCACACGCAAAAAGCGACCTTCCGCCAGGAAGGTCGCTTTTTTGTAAAAGGTTTAAAGGGCGATGTGAAACATCGTCACGGCGATAAAGGAAAGGATGAAAATCACGATCGTCAGAGCAAACGAAATCAACAATTCGACTAACACTGGGCCCCAAAAGGCGACCGTGCCAGAAATGCCAAACACCTGTTTCAGCAAGTGCACGCGCAACAAGTACATGTAGATGACACCGATCAACACGAGCAGGATCGAGAAGAAGGTCGTGTTCAGCGGTGCGGCCAAGACGCTCATGACAACACTTGGATAGTACGTGTATGGATAATACTTTTTCAGCAGTCCCCATTTTGCTTTCCGTTCCTGTGGGTCGACAGGCAGGCGATCCGAGGCAAACATCAGCAGACCCAACCGCGAAGTGATCCCGAACAAAAAGCGTTGCAGTAAAAATTGCACTGGCGGTAGCAACAGCACAAACAGCCATTTGTAGATGCCAAATTGTTTTTCGAAAAACGGCTCAGAAGCAAAATAAAACGCCAAATTGACCATCATCAGCGCGGTGACGACATTGACCAGCCGACCTGCGAGATCCGAGTCTGGTTTTTGCAACAGTTTTTGGAGTGTTTCCTGAGGACGGAACATCAGTCCCCCGAGCAATGACAACAAGTCTGGTTCCTCCTATCTGTTTCTCTCTTAGGTCAGTATAACGTAAAAAAGAAAACCCGGCATCCTATGTCGGGTTTTCTTTTGCTGTTCGTTAACGCGCTTCGTACAAATCGAGCTCACGGTTGAGCTGTTCCACGAACAGTCCAGCATCGGTGACGATTCCGATCGTCTGCGTCGACCCGCGGTCGGCGAGCTTGGATACGACCGCTGGGTTGATGTCAACACAGATCGTCTTACAGGTGGCCGGAATCATGTTGGCCGTACCGATCGCATGGAGCATGGTCGAGATGATGACCACCATATCGGTGCCTTGAACCAGCTCAGAATAGCGGGCTTGAGCCGCGCAAAGATCCATCTCGGTGTCGGGCAGCGGACCGTCGTCGCGGATCGAACCGGCCAGCGAGAACGGAATCCCGTGTTTGACCAGTGTGTACATGATGCCGGTTTGAAGTTCACCCGCATGCACCGCATTGGCGATGGAACCGTGATAGCGCATCCGGTTGATCGCCTGCAGATGGTGGCGGTGACCGCCTGAGACGATGTCGGCCGTCTGCGTGTTGATGCCAAGCGAAGTGGAGTACAGCGCATTTTCGATGTCATGAGTAGCCAAGGCGTTCCCGGAGAGCACAGCTTGTACATATCCTTTTTCGATCAGGCCGCAAAACGGTGTCATGCCGCCCGTATGGATGACACCAGGGCCGGCAACAAAGACAATGCGGCCACCGCGGTCGCGAATCGCTTTCATGTCTTTCGCAATTTTGCGGATCAAGACTGGGTTCTGCCGTTCCGAGGAAACTTCGCCTTGCATGAAGCCGAACTCTTCTTCATTCTTGGTCGGCAGATCGAGGAAGGCGATGCGAATGCCGCCATGACCGACGACCACGTCCTCACCAGCCTTCACATCGCGCATCAGGTTACAGTAAGGCGTGTCTTTTTCGTCAAATGTGATCACACCATCCATGCGCAGACGGTTGACCGGAATCCATTGCCCGCTGCGGAAGATGAAGGTCGGTTTGTTGGAAGTGGAATGAAAATCATCGGGGACCACCCCGTCTTTCGGAGCGGCTTCCACTTTTAACTCGGTCGAATGCAGGCGCTTGCAACCTTGTTCGATGAACAAGGCCGACACTTCTTCTAAACGTTCAGGCGCTACATAGATAGAGAAGCGCATCGGCTTGGTGCCGTGCAATTCAAGATGTGCGTCTTCGCGGCCGGCAAGGTCTTCCAGGTCGAGCAGAGTCGGAGTATGTGCATGCAATTCAAATACTTCCTGTATGAACATTTGGAACATAACCTCCCTAGTCATTATGCTTCCTTTAAGTATACAATTTCCCACCATCATTTCATAGCGCTTACAATTTGAATTTAAGTCACGAAATGAAGAGGAAGGTAAACGACGAAACTTGTCGAATACCCTCACATAGTTATGATGAAGAATTGATCGAGGGTGATAGCAGATGCATATGACTGCAACGGGAGCTCTGCAACCGGGAGCGAGATTGGCCAAGCCGATCTACAGCAGCAATGGCAACGTGTTGCTTGCAGCCGGGAAAGAACTCAGCGAATCGATGATTCAACGGCTGCTCGACCTGAACGTGACACAAGTTTATATCGAGGACCCTCGAACGGACGATCTCGTGATCAAAGACGCGATCTCGGAGCAAACTCGCAGCCGTGCGATTAAAGTGGTGTACGAGACGTTTTCGCAGATGATCGAATCGCGAAAATGGGTGCGTTCGATCGCCAACCCACGGCTCGGTCGAGAGTTTCGCAGTGTGTTTGAAGACATTTTGTATGATTTGCAATCGCATCGGCAGGTCATGTTGCAACTGACCGGCATTTATACGACTGACAATTATCTCTACAGCCATTCGGTCAATGTCGGGATCTACTCGGCAGCTCTTGGCATGGCGATGGGTCTAAAGCGTGACCAACTGATCGATTTAGGGATCGGCGCGATCCTTCATGATATTGGCAAGACGATGATACCGATGGAAATTTTGTTAAAACCCAGCAAATTGACCGACGAAGAGTATGAGCTGATGAAGCAACATACTGTCTTTGGCTATGAGATTTTAAAAGAACATGATGATATTCCGTTGATCTCCGCGCATTGCGCCTTGCAGCACCATGAGCGGCTAGACGGTTCGGGCTATCCGCGTGCGCTGGAGGGCGATCGGATTCACCTGTACGGGCAGATCGTCGGCATCGCGGACGTATATGACGCGCTCACCTCTAACCGAGTCTATCGCAAAGCGTACCTGCCTCACGAAGCGCTGGAACTTCTCTTTGCCTCGGCCGGACAATTTGACAATGACCTGATCCGCAAGTTCCGCGACAATGTCGCTTTGTACCCGTTGGGGCTGACGGTGATGCTCAACACGGGCGAAACGGCGGTGGTGGTCGATATCAACACCAAGTTTCCACACCGCCCGATTCTGCGCGTGTTAAAAGATGCGGATGGCCATGAAGTGCGGTATCCGTACGAGGTCGATCTGTCACAAGATTTGACGCTGATGATCACCGATTGCGAGGAGATTTTGTAATCTTGATCACAAGCGGATCATGTCCGGTCGGGCGGATCAACGTAGCCTGCTCCTGCCCTTGCAGGAGCTTTTTTACTTCCTGAGCGGCACCGGCCCGCGCCATTTCGAACCACGCATATAACGGATTTTGCGTACCGTAATAGATGCGTTGGCGCACGCGGCGAAACGGCCAGAGCTCACAGCCTTCGACGAGCACCGATGAATCGGTCAGTTCCGTCTCATCGAGGCGCCATTCACCTCCGAGCAATCGAATCGTCGTCTCGCCCAGATAAGCACCTGCAGACAACACCAGCGTGTCATCAGGCGCTTGCCCCGGTTCGGTGATCATCGAAAGCATCCGATCGACTTCCTTGAGGCTTTCCTCGCTGTAATCGAGCACAAACGGCTCGCGAACCTGGCCGCGGAAAATCTCGGCAATATCTTGAAACAGAGTAGAAATATCGATCAGTCCTTTCCAGCCTTTGTCATGTAGTCTACCACAGAATCGCATGGAAACTCACCTTTACAAACGCGGGTGATATGGGTAAGTTAGAGGATAGAACTTGTCAGAGAAAGGATGCTCCCTTTGTTTAAACTGCGCGACAACCCCTATGTGCGCTACCCGTCCCCGTGGGATGCGTATGCGACACTGCCTTTTGCGGTGCCGATCTCGGAAGCTTTTTGCAAGACGAAGATCACGCCGAATCAAATCACTGTGCTGTCATTTCTCATCGCATTGTTTGCCGTGTGGTGTTTTGCCTTAGGTTCACCGTGGATGCTGGTGCTCGGTGGCCTGCTCTATCAGGTCTCCTACATTTTGGACTGCTGTGATGGCTATGTGGCACGCAAGACCAAGCAGTCTTCAAACTTTGGGTTTTGGCTCGACCATATTTTAGACGAATTGAAGCTCGCTTTACTCGTCTTGGCGCTCGTCTATGGTCAGCAGCGGCTCGGCAACCTCGATGGGTGGCTGCTCACCGCGTCGTGGGTGATGGCCGGATTGTATGTCTACACCAGAGCTTTTGCCAAAGGCGACCTGTTGATCAAAGAGACGATCGAGCGAAACACAGCTGCCAATGCAGCGGCTCCAGTTGCGGCAAGCGATGCACTTGCTGAGCCGATCATCATCAATGGAATGGTGATGACACCCTTTCAAGCCCGTCTGTATCGAAAATTTATGATCGTCACTCCCTTTTCGGTCATCGAAAGCCAAGCGATCATCTTCTGTCTGCTGCCGATTGTGCAGTTGCCAATCTTCGGCCTGTTCATCACCTTGGTGATCACCGTGCTTTGGCACCTGCTCTTCGATGTCTACCGCTATTGGAAACGAGCAGGTTGGCGTTAACGATCTAGGAACCCCCTTTGCGCTCGCAAAGGGGGTTTTGCTGTCATAAAGGGGAAGGTAGGCAACTACTGTTAGGTATGGAGTGGTAATGCCGAAAGGGGGAAACGACTGTGGAACCTCTTCACCTCGATGATGAAACGCTGCTGAGCGCCCATGATCCTGCCGACATGTTTGGGGCGATTTATCGATTGCCAGAGCAGATCGAAGAAGCGGTAAGCAAGATGGAGTACTCGATCGCTCAGTTCAAAGCATCGCTGGTGCGGACGATCGTCATCACTGGGCTAGGCGGATCGGCGGTCGGAGGTGACATGCTGCGAAGCTATGCGGCCGACAAGTGTCCAGTGCCGATTTTCGTCAATCGAGGCTATACCTTGCCTTCCTATGTGGGAAAAGACACGTTGGTGATCGCCGTCTCGTACTCAGGCAATACGGAGGAGACGCTGTCCGCCTACGCCGACGCAAAACGGCGCGGGGCACAGGTCGTCGCTGTCACTTCGGGTGGCATTTTGAAAAAGCAGGCTTGGGCAGACGGATATGTTGTTGTGACTGTACCGGGCGGTTTGCAGCCGCGGGCGGCGGCAGGGTATCTGTTCATTCCACAAATGTTGCTCTTGCAAAAAGCGGGCCTGTTGCCCGACTGTGGCGAGGAGATCACCGAGACGGTGCGCGTGCTGTATGAAATGCGCCTGCGGTTGGCGCCTCAGGTGAAGTCGGAGCACAATCTCGCCAAACGGATCGCATCGCGCCTGTTTGGGAAAATCCCGCTGATCCACGGTGCGACCGGGCTGACCGAAACGATCGCATACCGATGGAAGACACAGCTCAATGAAAATGCGCAGACTGTTGCATTTGCGCACAGTTATCCGGAACTCAATCACAACGAGATCGTAGGCTTTGACGTACCGCTAGAACTGATCGAAAAGATCGAGATCATCACGTTGACCTCCAATCACAATCATCCGCGCGTGCAAAAGCGGATCGAGATCACCATGGGCGAAGTGCTGGCCAACACAGCATGTGGGCGCTACGAACTGCCCGCGCAAGGAGCAAGCGAGCTGGCGCAGATGTTCTCTTTACTCTATGTCGGGGATTACGTATCGGCGTATCTTGCGGTGCTGTATGGGCTGGACCCAACGCCGGTCGATAAAATCGTACAGCTGAAGAATCGCTTAGCAGACTAATTTGTAAGCAAAATGATCGATCGACAGGATGAAGGCTCCGTGCGCAACGGAGCTTTTTTCATGCGTTTTTTCATGGTATGCCTTGAGCGAGTTGCCAATCGAGACGTAGCCGGATCACGTAGGGACGGCGGCGTAAGGGCTTGCTCACGGCGAACAGCAGAGGCTGGGAGATGCAGTCACCGACCCGCCGATTGCATGAGAAACCTCGCTGCAACAAACCCTATCTGTGATCATGCAGTGCAAGGGGTTGACGTCGATCGTCTAAAGGTGTTGGCAAAGCGTCGCGCTGTTCGTGTATTCCCGCTGTTGGCGAAACCATTCGATACTGAACAAACAGTGTAGAAAGAGGTGTTCACGATGCGTTTGAGCAAATGGGTAGCACTGGCGCTTTCGATCGCAGTTTCGACAACCTCGTTATCCGCCTGCGGAATGTTGCGGACACCCTATGAGCGGCAAAAAATTCAGGAGATGGGTGGCTCAGTCAAAAAGAAGAATGAGGCGGAAGCGGCAGGTGCTGATTCGGGAGGTGGGTCGGCTGGCGGTGAAGGCGGCGGCAAAGAGAAAAAGGAAAGTCCGAAGATCCTGAAGGAGAAAAAAGAAGGCGAGAAAAAACCTGGCCAAGCGGAAAGCGTCGGTCAGCGCAAGGAGCGACAAAAGGGGCAGGGCTTGATCTACATCTTGCCACATGAAGCCAAACAGCAAATCCGCTCCGATCTTGAACAGGCGAAGCAAGCTGGAATGCGCAAGAGCGAACAGCCAAAAGTACAGTCACAAGCACAGCCACAAGCGAAGACTGCGCAGAAATCGAAGGAGCAAGCTCCACAGCTTCACGAGCAAGCGGAGATGTCGGCCGCAGTCTCGAAGTTGGAAGGGGTGGACAAGGCGACCGTGTTGGTCGATGCGAAGCATCATGCATATGTAGCGCTGAGCGAAGACCAAAAAGTGAAAGCCAAAATGGTCAAGGCACCGCATGAAGCGAACAAAAAGCTGAATGTGAAGACAGAAGGCGACATTCCCCAGCCGGTGCAGGAACGGATTGCGGCCAAGCTGAGAGCGCTCGATCCGAAGATCAAGACGGTGCACATCACCAACCATGTTGAGCATGTGCAAAGCTTTCAGCACTACGCGGACGAACTGACCAAAGGTAAGATCGAACCGAGCACTCATGCGCTGGACGATCACCTGCAAGACATCTGGAAATAAAATAATAAAGTATGTAAAAGTTCGGATCACAAGCGAGTATTGTAGCGCTCGCACCAACAGATCGGAATCAAAAAAGGTCGTGTCTTTGCGGACACGATCCTTTTTCGCAAGCTCAATATTCGGTTGCTTCTGTGTACGGCAGATCGGGATAGCCTTGAGAGGTCAAATTGCGCATCGCCCGATCGACCATTGTCACAGGCAAGTCGAGTTGGTTGGCAACCTCGACCACCGAGTCGATCCTGTGTCCTTGCTGCAGCTGTTGGAGGACATACGTCTCGATGTTCCTCTGCATGGCGCGTTGATCCATGTGCGGGCCTCCCCTCAGAGATGGTGTACCTCTGTAGGGTGCCCGTTTGGTTTGCATTTCATCAACGACGAACCGTAAAACTGAACGAGAAGAGTGTTCGCTTCGGGTGTGAGGTGCAGATGCTCAGCGAAAAAATGTGCGAAAAAACCACCGTCCCGCAGAGGACCGTGGTTTACTTGTTTTCTTGATCGGGATTGACAACGTCCCGCATGCCAGCCTTAAATTCACGCAAGCTTTTGCCAATCGAGCGCCCGACTTCCGGTAGCTTTTTCGGGCCAAACACGATCACAGCGAGCACCAAGATCAAAATCATCCCAGGCACTCCGATGTTAGCAAGCATGGCGGCTCACCTCCACAAGCAGATTTGCTGGTAGCTTGTGTGATTAAGCCTCTGGATATGCATAACGCTGGACCAATGTGGCAAATTCGGAGGCGGCTCGCGACTGAAAACGCCCTGCGCGCTCCAGCAAGGACAGATGGCGACTGTAGTGAAAGCTTTCCAATTTCAAACGGACCAAGGAGCCGAACTTCATCTCGCGCCGGACGCACCATTTTGATAAGATCGCCAGCCCCATCCCTGCTTCCACCGCTTCTTTGATCCCTTGCGTGCTGCCAATGGTGATCACCTTGCGCGGCACAACGCCGATCTTTTGCAAAAACTCCTCCGCCACGGCTCGCGTGCCGGAACCTTCTTCGCGCAGGATGAACGCTTGCCCTTCCAAATCGCCAGCCTGTATGTTCTCAGCGCTTCCGAGCGGATGGCTGGGCGGCGCCAACAGCACCACTTCGTCATCCAAATAGGGTGTGAGCGTCAGATGGCGATGTTGCAGCCGACCTTCGACCACGCCGACATCGATGCGATAGTCGAGCATCAGTTCACCGATCTCTTCCGTATTGGCGATCAACAGGTTCAATTCCACTTCCGGAAAGCGTTGGGTGTACTCGGCGAGCACCTGCGGCAAAATATACTCACCGATCGTAAATGTCGCACCGATCGTCAACTTCCCGGTCACTCGCCCCATCAGGTCGTCGAGCGCTCCTTTGGAAAGGGCGGCGAGATCGAGAATCTGTTTGGCGTAGGGAAGCAGCGTTTCGCCTGCTGTCGTCAGTTCGACGCGTTTGCTGGTGCGCTCAAACAGCTTGGTGCCATAGTATTCTTCTAATGTATGAATCTGTTGCGAAATCGCCGGCTGTGTCAGCCGCAACGCTTCGGCGGCGCGGGAGAAACTTTTTTTCTCAGCGACGGTCGCAAAGACCTGTAAATGCGTGTTGATCACAAAAAGGCCCCCTTTGGTCCTCTGTACCTATTGTACCAGAGATTACGTGGCGCGATGAATCTTCTCTTGCGCAAACTAGCTCTGCAAGAACAGGAGAAGGAGGAGAAGAGACCGTGAAACGATGGATAAAAAGAACTGTGGCCGCCATGGTGCTGGCTTCAACTCTCGTCCTGCCGTCAACCACTCAGCTTGCCGAGGCGGAAGCGGCCGTCTCTTACACCGTTCAGCCAGGTGACAGCGTCTGGAAGATCGCGGTGAAATACCAGATTGGGGTGTCTGACATCGTCAACGCCAACAATCTGAAAAACCCGAGCCTGATCTATCCCGGTCAAAAGCTGATCATCCCGCAGCTTGACGCCAAAGTGGTACAATTCCAAAATCGTGTCGTGCAACTGACCAACGCCGAGCGGGCCAAAATCGGGTTGCGCCCCTTGAAAATGAACTGGGAGTTGCAACGCTGTGCCCGCGTCAAATCGGAGGACATGCGCAACCGCAACTATTTTGCACACAACTCCCCGTCCTATGGCTCACCGTTTAGCATGATGAAAAGCTTTGGCATCAACTACACGACAGCGGGCGAAAATATCGCGGCCGGGCAGCAGACACCCGAATCGGTGGTCGCCTCGTGGATGAAGAGCGAGGGGCACCGCGCCAACATCCTCAAAGCCGAATATGCTGAGATCGGCTGCGGCGTGGCGTTTGGCGGTTCCTACGGCGTGTATTGGACCCAGCAGTTTATCAAACGCTGAGTTATCCAAACGAGCAAAAGCCAGCGGGTCACTCCCCGTCTGGCTTTTGCTGTGCTATACTCGTAAACACAAAAGTTGCGTAGTGGAGAGGAGTCATACCCGCAATGTCAATCGAAACGGAAGTGAAATTTCGCACCGAACAAGCGGCGTGGCAGCAGATCAAAGAGGAGTTTGGCCATACATACCAACTCGACCACATCGAGGAGCAGACCAACCAATACTACAACACGACCGATGGAGAACTGGATCGCTTGAAGATTGGTCTGCGCCTGCGTCAGGTCAAAGGCCGCTCGATCGTCAACATCAAGCGAGACACGAAAGAGTCGCACAAACGTGTCGAGATCGAAGAGACCTACGAAGGAACGCTCGACACGCTGCCGAAAGACAGTCCGATCCTCAACGACCTGCTTCAGGAAATCGACCGCACCTATGAGGAAGTCGTACCCCATGTCGCGATGCGCACCAAACGCTACGTCTACCTGATCGAAGAGCAGACGGTAAAGATCGAAGTCTGCTTCGACGAGGTGCTGATCACCGGAAATGGACGCGATTATCCGCTCTATGAGATTGAATTCGAACTGGTCAGCGGGGAAGAGAACCGCCTGTTGCAACTGACCGATGCGTTTCGTGTACAACATGGCAGCCGCGTCGAACAAAGTTCCGTTTCCAAGCTCGCCTACGCATTGCATCTCGTGCGCGAATAACGAGTTGTAGCTCCTGTTGAATCTGATCAAGCGTGGCGGCGAGGTTTGCATCTGAAGAATGATCGTCCCATCAAATACCAAAAAGCGTCCCGGCATGAGCTGGGACGCTTTATATTTCCAGAGTGTGATAAGCGAGATTCGGGAACAATCTTGATACAGCCTTACAGCAACAGGGCTCGACAGCATTTGACAATGAGGTTGCTGTTTCCTCAAGCCCGCTAGATTATACCACATCCTTAGAATGTTTTGCAATTGTCAGACAATACAGTTCATAAAAAAGTAACAAATCTCATTGACGAATGTCACAAATTTGCTAGAATTAGAGTCAAGTATGTGAAATTCGACACAATTAGGGTGGGGAATCATGGCGAAGAAAGTAGTAATTTTAGGAGCCGGCTACGCTGGTCTCGTCTGTGCACTTGAACTGAACAAGTTGACGACGGCACAAGAAGTAGAGATTATCCTTGTCAATAAACATGACTATCATCAATTGGTCACCCAACTGCATGAACCGGCAGTTGGTGCGAAAGAACAGAAGGACGTTACGGTCTCGATCAACTCGATCCTCGGTGCGAAGAAGATCAAGTTCGTTCAAGACGTCGTGGTTTCCATCGACAAAGCTGCGCAAGAAGTAACGCTTGAACACAACAAACTGTCCTACGACTACCTCGTTGTCGCGCTTGGTTCGGAAACGGAGTATTTCGGAATCCCGGGCTTGAAAGAATACAGCTTTACTTTGAAATCGGTCAACCAAGCGAACCGCATTCGCGAACACATCGAGGACTGCTTGAAATCGTACAACCAAGACAAGAAAGACAGCAAACTGACTTTCGTTGTCGGCGGTGCAGGATTTACTGGCATCGAGCTGGTTGGCGAACTGGCTGACATGTTGCCGAAACTGGCAGCGCAGTACAACGTGCCAAAAGACAAGATCAAGCTGATCAACGTCGAAGCAGCTCCGATGATTTTGCCGGGTTTTGACGAAGAGCTGGTCGCGATCGCGAAGAAAAGCTTGGAAGCTCGCGGCGTCAAGTTCATCATCGGCACACCGGTCGTTCAAGTCGAGCCTGGCGTGGTACACCTCAAAACGGGTGATACCATCTCCAGCGACACGATGATCTGGACTGGCGGTGTGCGCGGTATTCCGGTGGTTGCCGAATCTGGTTTCCAAACCGAACCGCGCGGTCGTGCAAAAGTGGACGAGTACATGCGTGCACTGGACGAAAAGAACGTTTGGATCATCGGCGATTCCTGCTTCGTGCTGGCACCGAATGGCCGTCCGTATCCGCCGACCGCTCAGATCTCGACGCAAATGGGCGAGAATGCGGCAGTCAATATCTACTCGAGCATGAAGCACATCAAGCTCGAGAAGTTCAATCCGGTACTGCTCGGCGCGGTTGCATCGCTTGGCCGCAAAGAGGCGATCGGTTCCCTCGGCAAGAAGATGAAAGCGACCGGCTGGTTGGCCTATCGCGTGAAAGACGCATCGAAATATCGTTACTTGGCAAAAATCGGCGCACTGCTCAAGTCGTAAGCACAAAACATAGAGCTCTTCCTTCGGGAAGGGCTTTCTTTTCGAAGGAGGCGGATTGGCATGGGCCAACAAGGCGGCAAGAAAATGAACGTCTATAAAACGGATAATTGGAACCAAATGAACATCCACCAACACGGACGCCGTTATGTGGTATCCGAAATCTCTTCGGTCGAAGGCGAACTCACCTACGATTTCGAATCCCGTCAAGAGATGCAGCGGTGGGCAGAACAACGCTTTTCTGCATCCAACTTTGACGGTACTGAGGAAGAGCGCGCCGAGATCCTCGGCAAGTTCAAACGCGTGTAACCCTGAAAATCCGCAGCCGCACAGTGTCCCTGCTCTGGCTCGTATCATACTCTGTTAGTACAAGGATGATATGACCTGATGAAAGGGTGAATCCAATGTCTTTCGTTCTCACTGGTTGGATGATGTACACAATGTGGGCCGTGCTAGGATTGATGTCTCTCGATTTGTTGATGGGCGTCTACAAAAGCCTGAAGAGCAATTCATTCTCTCTTGATCAACTGTCTGGTTTCCTCGGCGGTATCCTAACCTGGGTCTTCCCGATGCTGTTGCTCGTCAATCTGAACGCGACCGATCTCGATCCGACTGGTGGTTGGATCTTGTCGGTGCTGTACTATCTGACAGGAATTGGCGTGATCTGGAAGCTCTTGAAGAATCTCAAAGGGAAAATGTGAACATCTGTAGCAAATCATGAAGCACTTTGTCCGATTGGGCAAGGTGCTTTTTACATAGGAAAAACTGTAAAATAAGACTTTAGTCCCATGAGAAAGCTGGTCAAGCGGTGTAGACTGGATAGTATAAATAAAATAGATAATCTTTTCTGACAACTGACTGACTGCTTTTCCGGTCATCGTGTGACCGAACCCTGACTACGAGTGCTTGCGACAGGGATGTCCTAGGCGTACTCGAACTAGGAGGTTGTGTCTATGTTTCAGTGTCCTGCGTGTGGAGAATTGATGGAGATCTTGACAAACAACCACTGTCTAAGAGCTCACGGCATGACCAAGAAGGAACTGATTGACAACTTCGGGGCGCCTAAATATGTGACCCCCACGATGAGTCGGGAAGTACAAAACTGGATTAAAGAATCCACCATCATCTCAAAAGTAGACTTCGATGTGGCACAGGCGGCGGCACGCAACATGGTTCGACGCTCCTAAGCCAGCCGCTTACATAGATCCCTTTGCACCCCTTTGAGAGAGTTGTGTGCGAGGGATTTTTGCATTGGAATACATTTCCGAGTACTATGAGAACATATTCAGTAATATAAGTATGCCTGAAGGCTCGGAATACGAAAGGATGAACAGCCCAATGAATCAGTTTCAAACCCGTGAGGAACGTGGCATCTATGTTCATGTTTTGCCAACCGACAAGTTCCGGATGAACACGATTGTGGCGACCTTTACCCAAGAATTGCGCGAGGAGACGGCGACGCCATTGGCCGTGCTTCCCTATCTGTTAAATCGTGGCTCTGAACGATATCCGACACCCGAGAAGCTCCAACTTGCGCTTGACGAACTGTATGGCGCCTCGTTGTCTGCTATCATCGACAAAAAAGGGGAGCGCCAAGTGGTCGATTTTTCGATGAACGTCCCCAATGAAAAATTTCTCAAACAAGGCGAAGGTCTGTTCAAAAAGGCGCTCGGCATCCTCTCCGATGTGATGCTCCGTCCGCGATTGGAAGACGGCGCTTTCCTGCCTGAGTATGTGCAGGCGGAGAAAGAACAGCACAAAAAACGGTTGGCAGCCGTAATTGATGACAAGATCGTCTACGCAGGTGAGCGATGCATCCAAGAGATGACCAAAGGGGAACCTTTCGCGATTCCGCGACTGGGTTATGAGGAACGCATCGATGAGATCACCCCGCAATCGCTTTATGCGGTCTACCAAGAGTTGTTGAAAACGGCACCGATCCACATCTATGTGATCGGAGACGTGGAGATCGACCAAGTGGTTCAAGATATTTTTAGCGTTTTCAACATGGAGCGCGACCCGCAGTTGCATTTTCAAGCTGTGCAGGTTCAGCATGAAACGCATGAGGTCAAAGAGGTGGTCGAACGCCTGGCCATCAACCAAGGCAAGCTGAACATCGGTGTATGGAGCAACGTGGCTTGGGAGTCGGATGATTATGCGGCCATGCATGTCTGCAACGGCGTGCTCGGTGCTTTCCCGCACTCCAAACTGTTCGTCAACGTCCGCGAGAAGCACTCGTTGGCCTATTACTGCATGTCTCGACTCGAGGGTCACAAAGGCATCATCAGCGTCTATGCCGGCGTGGAATTTGACAAGATTGACCAAGCGGTGGATATCATCCGTGAGCAATTTGAAACGATCAAAAAAGGCGACATCAGCGCTGAGGAGATGGAGTTCACGATCTCTGCTTTGATCAACGCCTACAAGACGGCGATGGATACCCCGACGTCGTTCGCCGATTTTCACTTAAACGGCCTGATCGCTGGTCGCGTGCGCACGCGCGAGGAAATGATCGAAGCGTTCCAAAAAGTCACCGTCGAAGATGTCGTCCGCGTGGCGCAAGGCCTGCAATTTGACACGATCTATACGCTTCGCAATGAGGAGGGGAACCACGGTGCGTGAAATTCGCAATGAACAACTGAAACTGAGCGCTTTCCACGATCAACTAGACAACGGGCTAAACGTATACGTGATCCCGCGGGAAGGATTCAAGCAAACTTACGCGATGTTCTCCACAAAATACGGTTCGATCGACCGTGAGTTTGTTGTGCCCGGTGCCGACGAACCGACGATCGTTCCGGACGGCATCGCTCATTTCTTGGAGCACAAGATGTTCGAACAGGAGAGCGGTGAAGACGTGTTTAAAACGTTCGCCCGCTATGGCGCGATGTCAAATGCGTTCACTTCGTTTGATACGACCGCCTATCTGTTCTCTTCGACCGATTTCCTGGATGAGAACCTGACCACGCTGCTCAACTACGTGCAGGAGCCCTACTTCACCGAGGAGAACGTCGAAAAGGAGAAAGGGATCATCGAGCAGGAGATTCGCATGTATGATGACGATCCCGCTTGGCGCGTTTATTTCAATCTGATCGAAGGGATGTATCAGGTGCATCCGATCGCCATCGACATTGCCGGAACGGTGGATACGATTCAGCAGATCGACAAGGATACCCTGTACAAGTGTTACAACACGTTCTACCATCCGAGCAACATGTCGGTGGTCGTGGTGGGGGATGTTGACCCGGTGCACATTCATGCGCTGATTCGTGACAACCAGGCGGCAAAAGATTTCAAACGCCAGCCGGAGATCGAGCGCATTATCCAAAATGAGCCGACCCCTGTTCGCCGTGCGCGCCACGAAGAAAAAATGCTGATCTCGATGCCTTCTATGCAATTTGGTTTCAAAGACATGAGCCGTGTGTCTGGCAAAGAGATGATCATCAACGAGTATGCGACTTCGATCGGTCTGGAAGCGCTGATCGGGAGAAGCTCGCCGCTCTTTAACCGCATGTACGAGGAGGGCATCATCGACAAACGCTTTAGCTGGTCCTATGATGTAACTCCGCGCTTTGCCCACTCCATCTTCGGCGGTAATACGAAAGATCCGGATCGCGTGTTGGCGGTGGTCGAAGCGGCATTTGCCGAAGCGACAGAACATGGCGTTTCGGAGGAGGACTTCAATCGGGCCCGTTGCAAGATGGTCGGTCAAATGGTGGCGGCGCTCGATTCGGCGCGTGCCCTCGCCCGTTATTTTACGAGCTATACGTTCCGCGATGCGGATTTCTTCGACATCATTGGCGTGATGGAAAGCTTGACGTTGGAGCAGGTCAACCAGCGTCTACGTGAACATCTCGATCCAGAGATGCGGACCGTCTCGATCGTTTTGCCAAAATAAAAAGAAATATGAAGAAAATGGTACCAGCATGCAGGGATTTTGCCCTGTTGCTGGTATTTTTATTTTTAATAGATGATTATAAAATAAAAGAAGGGGGCTGTGCTGTGAAAGAGCCTTCATTGTTTCACAATCGCAATTTCACGCTGCTGTACTTGGGTCAACTCGTTTCCCTGTTTGGCGATTGGTTCCGAGGCGTGGTGATGATTGTCATTCTATACGAACTGCACCCGTCGGCCGCTACAGTTGGCGGCATGTTTATCGCCACGATCCTGCCCACGCTGTTTGGCAGTATTTTTGTCGGACCTTTTGTGGATCGCTGGAACAAAAAGCGAATCATGATCTGGAGCAACCTGTTGCGCTTCGTGTTGACGCTGATGATCGTGTACGGGGTCTATCTTCAGAACATCTGGCTGATCTATGCGCTGATCGTCGCCTCAAGCCTCGTCTCTGCCGCTTTCCAGCCTGCGCGCACGGCGATGGTGCCGGAGATCGTCGAAGAAAAGCAGATCATCAAAGCAACTTCCTCCTTTGCGATCCTCAATTCGATCACGATGGTTGTTGCAAGCGCGCTCGGCGGTTTTGTGGCCGACTGGGTCGGCCCTTATCCGATCATGTATTTTGATGCATTTTCCTATCTCTTTGCGGCCGTCTGTATCGTCTTGATGCGCTATCACCCCCAGCCAACAGAGGTCAAAGTCCGCCCGCCGTACTGGCAGCAAGTCAGAGAAGGGTACGACTATGTCCGCGCCACCCCGCAGTTGGTCGCTGTATTTTGGATCACAGCTGCGCGTGACTTTGTGCTCGGGTATGTCTACATCCTCTTTGCGATCTTCATTCTCGAAGTGGTGCAGACGGGTAACACGGGCATGGGCATCGGCTATTCGATGACGGCGGTCGCTTATCTGATCGGCGCATGGCTGATCAAGTGGTATTTTAAGAAAAAACCGTTTGACGAGAGCGCCTTTTTCAAGATCTTCTTCCCTTGCCATATCATCTACGGGGTCGGACTCGGTGTGATGTTCTCCATGACGGGCTGGTATTGGTTCTTGGTCGCCCTCGTCGTAACCTATATCTTCTCGCAAGGTGTGAACATCATTGCCGAAACGTCGCTGATGACCTACTCGAGAGCTGACAACCGCGGTCGTGTCGTCGCGTCCTGGCTGACCGCTTCGCGCCTCGCCTATGCGATCTCGCTCCCGTTATTCTCGGTGATCGGCGTCTATATTCCGACGCACATCGGTGGCTACATTCTGACTGGAGTCTGTGTGATCTCCGCACTCCTTGTCTCCCCGTGGTTGAAAGCGGCGCTAGGTGACAGAGCAAAAGAAAAATCGACAATGCATGCCTAAAGAACCCTTGTCATGACAAGGGTTCTTCTTTTTGGGGGCCTGTCACAATTTGTAGATAAATATTTAATTTATAATTTATATTGAAAACAATAAAATGAAAGATTATAATATTTATGTGATCAATATTCATTTATATTTTTAGGAGGTGAAAGACATGTCTTGGATCATCCACGAACGTAACTGGATCATTATCGAGAACTAGAGAGTCGTTCAGAAATGAACTGCTGCTGGAGCAAGGAGAGGGAATTTTTTCCTCTCCTTGCTATTCTGATACGAGGGGTATGCTCATAGAGTTCATTTATAGAAGATGTGATGAGAAAAGACGAGGAGGCCATGAACATGTCCGATTCTGGAGCAAAAGAGCTCCCCTTTCACGCGTTGCCTAAGATGTGGGTGTACCTCTACCCCTATCTGAAGCGTTCTGATCTTTCGGTGGAGCATGTGCGTCAATTTTTACAAACGCCAGCACCTCAACGTGGCAAGAAGACGCTGTACATGCACATTCCATTCTGTGATACGATCTGCACGTTTTGCCCGTTTGTCCGTTCGACCAACTATCAGGATAAATTGCAGCCGTATGTGGATGCGTTGATCAAAGAGCTGAAGCTCATCGCCTCTACCCCGCGCATTCAAGGAGTAGCGCTCGATGCAATCTTCGTCGGCGGCGGAACGCCTTCCGTGCTTTCGGCAGAGCAGATCCACATGATCGGTGAGACGGTCCACAGCCACTTCAAACTGAAAAACGGTTTCGAATGGACGTTTGAAGTGGAAGCGAAAAGCGCGACAGAAGACAAATTGAAGGCGATGCACGAACAGGGTGTTAATCGCATCTCGTTTGGTGTTCAGACTTTCGACCCGAAGTTCCGCAAAATGTTCAATTTGACAGCATCGCACGATGAGATCAAACGCACGCGGGAGCTGGCAGGTAAGTATTTCAAAGGATTTAACATGGACTTGCTCTACCAATTGCCAGGTCAGACATGGGAAGAGATTCAGGCAGATCTGCAACATGCGCTTGAACTGAATACCACCTCGATTGATGCGTATCCGCTCGACTACACGATCACCTCCAAAGGGTTCCTGCAGTCGATCAAAAATGAACGCATTCCCAAGCCGCCGAACGCGTATGAAAAGGTGGCTCAGCAGGAGGCGGTGACCCAATTCCTCGTTGAGCACGGCTACAAGCAGGAGTTCATCTATACCTTTATTCGCCAAGATGCCGAACACAAACGGTTCATGTTCGGTGAGACGTTGTACGGTCACTACGAAGATGAGTGTATCGGGGCAGGACTTTCCGCTTTTTCCTACCAAGCGGGCATGGTCTATCGCAATTTTGACACGGTGGAAAACTATCTCCGTGCGGTCGAAGAAAACGGGCTGTCTGTCGAGATCGTCAACGACTACCATGCACGTGAGAAAGGCTTGATCTACTTCCCCAAACGGATGTCGATCGATCTTGATGACATCGACCGTCATGAGTTGGATGCCCGCTACTATGAATTGCTCGACCAGTTCGAAGCAAAAGGTTTGATCAAACGAGAAGGTAACCGGCTCTTGCTGACTCGCGAAGGCCAGCCGTGGTATATGAACATGATGATTGAAATGTTGCCGGAGCGCACCCGCGAAGTGCATGACCGGATCTCCTCCCAGTTGAACGAGCGTGCAGACTTCACGTTTGATGATGAATTGATCGTGTTTACCTAATCAGGAACAGACACGGAACCCGGACTGACTACCAGTCCGGGTTTTCTGATTGTGAAGAGAGGAAGGGATTTATGTTATTTAATAAAATATTTTCCGGTTAATAATTCAACTGACGTGTGATAATTTGTTTTAGCCTTAAATACATATCTAACGTAAGCAAAACGAGGGGGTGTACGGGATGATCAAAGAATGGCTCACTGTCGTTGAAGCGTAATGGTGTGTGACAGTCCCACCGTTGGTGGCGGTGAAGTAAATAGCTCTCAACCGATCATGGGCAAAACGAGGGGGTGTACGGGATGATCAAAGAATGGCTCACTGTCGTTGAAGCGTAGTGGTGTGTGACAGTTCCACGGTTGGTGGCGGTGAAGTAAATAACTCTCAACCGATCATGTGCAAAACGAGGGGGTGTACGTAATGATCAAAGAATGGCTCTCTGTAGGCACATCTGATGTGGAATTTTAATCGTCCCACCGCAGGCGAAACGAGAGGGGGTGTACGGCATGATCAAAGAATGGATCCCTGTAGTTGAACTGTAGTGGTGTATGACAATCCTGACTCATCTCGTGAAAGGGGGGACACAAGATGAAAAATTGGCTTCCTATCGGAGATACGAAAGGTTTCTAAGCGCTGCCGCATCGTTCATGAGGAACGTGAAAAGAAATGCGCGAATGGCTTAGTATCGTCAACGTGCGTTTGCTGCGCCGTAGCTTCATGAAAGGGGGAGGAAACATGCGTGAGTGGATTCTCGTAGGCGTGACGATCGAGTAATCTTCTGAAAAGTTCGACCTCGTAGATGGTGAGGAAAGCGCAAAGGGATGCGCGCATGGATGGTATCTTCAACGTGCGTTTGCTGCGCCGATGCTATTTGAAAGGGGGAGAGAACATGCGTGAGTGGATCATCGTAGCTGCGTAACATAGGCGCCAGAATCTGTGATCACATATTCGGCTGACAGGGGGGCAACCCCTGTCAGCCTCTGACCAAGAAAAGGGGGTACTTACAAAGATGTCGCAGCATAGCGCTTTGCCTTACAAAAAACTGCCAAACATGTGGAACTATCTCTATCCGTTCATCCAAGAGGGGCCGGAACCGGTGGAGACCGTTCGTCAATTTTTGAACTCGGCGCGTACGCCGTTGCCAGGAACGAAGTCGCTTTATGTGCACATTCCGTTCTGTGACACGATCTGCACGTTCTGTCCGTTCATTCGTTCGACGAACTACCAAGACAAATTGCAGCCCTACGTGGATTCGCTGCTCAAAGAGTTGAAAGCCATCGCCAGCACGCCCTATATCCAACAGTTCAAGCTCGATGCCATCTATGTTGGCGGCGGCACGCCTTCCGTGTTGTCTCCGAAGATGATCGAAGACCTCTGCACGACGATTCAAGAGAATTTCACGTTAAAAGATGACATCGAGTGGAGCTTCGAAGTCGAGGCGAAGAGCGCTTCGGAAGACAAGCTGAAAGCGATGGCGGCGAACGGTGTCAATCGGATCTCCTTTGGCGTTCAAACTTTTAATCCGTACTACCGCAAATTGTTCAACCTGACCGCTTCGCTTGACGAAATCAAGCAAACGCGAGAACTGGCGGAGAAGTATTTCAAAGCGTACAATATGGACCTGCTCTATCAACTGCCGGGGCAGACGATCGAGCAATTGCATGAGGACCTTGAGAGTGTGCGCGAACTTGGGACGACCAGTGTTGACGTCTACCCGCTCGAATATCTCGTCACCTCCAAAGGCTTCCTGAACATGATCAAAGACGGTCGGGTGCCGGCGCCGCCGAAAGCGGACGACAAGGTGCTTCAACATCAGTTCGTCAACTCCTATCTGCTCAATCATGGGTACGAGCAGACGCATATTTACACCTTTGCGAAAAAGGATGCGGCGTACAAAGATTTCAAATTTGGGGCGACGATCTACGGCAGCTACGAAGACGAATACATCGGCTGCGGTCAGGCGGCTGCTTCGTACTTGAGCGGTATCTCGCATTCGAACAGCGTGAGGACTGATGAGTACATCCGCGCGGTGGAGAACGGCACCCTGCCGGTCATGCGTGCCAAAGAGTATGATGCGAAAGAAAAAGGATTGATCTACTTCCCGAAACACATGAAAGTATCGCTGGAGTACCTGAGCCAGCTCGACTTGCCAGCCGAGTATTGGGAAAAGATCGAAAAGTTTGAAAAAATGGGGCTGGTCATCAAAGAAGACGGGCTGCTCAAACTGACCGAACTCGGCAAGATCTGGTATATGCATGTGATGATCGACCTGCTGCCGGAAGATCAGAAGAAGACGTATGACCGATATGTCGAGTATACGCAAAAGGATCGAGACTTCTACGAGAACACGGAGCTTGCCGTGATTCAATAGGCGTTCACCAGCATGAAGAGGCGCTCGCTTCATGCTGGTCTTTGTTTGTCACTTGACCGTTTATCATTTTGGAAAAGGGGGGTTCGACATGTCTACAGCGACGACGGAGAAATTGCCGTCTCCGTTTAAAAATCGCAATTTTACCATGCTCTATTTCGGGCAGATGGTCTCCTTGTTTGGCGACTGGTTTAAAACGATCGCGCTGATTTCGGTGATCTATGCCATCGTGCCTACCGCCTCCTCGATCGGAGGTCTGTTCATCGCCAGTGTCCTGCCGGTGCTGTTCGGTGGCATTATGATGGGGCCGTTTGTCGATCGCTGGAACAAGAAGCGCTTGATGATTTGGGTAGACATCCTGCGTACGATCTCGACGCTTGGGATCGTTGCGGGTGTGATGATGGAGAACATCTGGGTGATCTACGCCTGTATCTCGTTTGGCGCGTTCGCATCGGCCGCCTTCGCTCCGGCGCGGACCTCGATGATTCCCGAGATTTTGAAGGAGCAAAACTTGATCGCAGCCACTTCGTCGTTTGCGCTGCTCAACTCGACCATGATGGTGCTGGCCAGCGCCATAGGTGGCTTTTTGACCCAGTGGGTCGGCGCTGTGAACATCCTGTATTTTGACGCGTTCTCTTATTTGGTATCGGCTGTGTTTATCGCGCTGATCAAGTACACCCCGATGGAGAAAAAGTCAGCGGCGCGCCTGCCTTATCTGCAACAGGTCAAAGAGGGGATCGAGTATGTAAAAAAATGCCCGCAATTGGTCAGCGTGTTCTGGCTGCAATTCTTCCGTGACTTCTGTCTCGGATTTATCTATATCCTGTTCCCGCTTTACGTCCTGAACGAACTGCAAGCGGGTGACGCGGGCGTCGGCATCGGTTACTCGGTGACGGCCGTCGCCTATATCATCGGGGCGGTCTTGCTCAAGCAGTATTTTAAAAAGCGCAAGTTTGACGACAGTTCGTATTTCAAGATCTACTTCCCATCCAACATGTTGTATGGGATCGGGCTTGGATGCATGTTTATCATTCACAACTGGTACTTGTTCTTCGCGGTGATGCTGCTCGCGAACATCTTCCAATCCAAAGTAAACGTGATCACAGAAACCTCGCTGATGACCTACTCGAAACCGGAACTGCGCGGACGAGTCGTGGCGACCTGGCTGTCGATGTCTCGGTTGGCGTACGGCATCTCCCTGCCGCTGTTTTCCATTATCGGCGGCTACATCCCGAGCGCCATCGGCGGCTGGATGCTGGCGGCGATCTGCGTCGTGTCGGCAGCGGTGCTATTCCTGTGGCTGAAGGGAAAACTGTACCGCGAGTCGGTGGGAGAAGAGACGCAGGCGGTGTAGATGAGGTCGTGGTAGGGCAAGACGGATTCGGGGCAGGCGAGCTCCGAATCCGTTTTTTGTGATGCGACAGGAGGGAGTTTGGACTGCCAGCGAGCAGACATCCCACCCAGATACCTCGAAGTGCACAAAAAGGCGGCGCCTCCGATGCGGAAGCGTCGCCTTTTGGTTACACGGCAATCCATGTGGAAAATAGGATTGAGCCGTTATTACTCCTCAACGTTCAAGTTCAATTGCCAGCCCACGCCAAATTTATCGGTCACCATGCCGAAGTATTTGCTCCAGAACGTTTCTTGCAGTTCCATATTAACAGTGCCGCCTACTTTCAGCTTTTCAAAGGCGGATTGAATATCATCCTTGTTGTCCGTTACAAAAGCCAAGCTGATGTTGTTGCCAACTACAAAAGGCATCTCGGGCATTACGTCTGAAAACATCACTCTGCTTCCGCCGATGGTCAGCTGAGTGTGCATGATCAGTTGTTTTGATTCTTCAGCGAGCGGATAATCGGGATGCGGCGGCATGTCTGCAAATGTCATGAGTTGAGGTTTCTCAGCACCGAAAACATCGGTGTAAAACTCCACCGCTTCACGGCAATTTCCATTAAAATTCAGATAAGCATCAATAGACACTTCACTTCGCTCCTCACGAAAAGTAAATTGTTAAAGTAACAACTGAGATCTATTGTATCATTTTTCCAATTCGAAAACAAGGACAAGGCGTGCGTTGATCGGGTAGGAATCTCATGCGGCTAATTCAGCTAGTATGTGTAAGGAAAGGAGTGTGATGTCGAGCTAGGTAGTGACCTTGCAACCGATAACAATTCACTTTCGGTCACATTTCCAGTCAGCCAAACGACGTGACCTTGTTCGATGTAGTACAAGTATCCACTGTCCGTTTCTTGGGTGGCATACCAACCTTCTCGTCCGTTGATCGAAACAACCTTGGCGTTCGCGTTGACTGAGAACGGGGCAGTATGTGGATATTTCCAGATGACCACATGTTTCGCTTCATCTAAAAAAGCCCAGATGAAGTGGGTGTTCGTGCTGTCGGACAAATGGGCGGAATTAAAGCTATTCATCGGCAAGTTGAGCCCGTTTTTCGATGAGTTCATTCGATCCGTGGTGACAGGGAGATTCGCATATCCAAACATGGTCCATTCCTGCTCCTGCTGGGAAAGAAATACCAGATTGAACCACGGGTCTGTAACAGGAACTTTCAGCATGACCACGCTGTTCTGTAAGAACGTGGTCGTCCACTGTATATCTTGCGGTGTTGGGGAGCGTTTCTCAGAGTTGGATAGTTCCCACACCAATTGATGAAGTGCCGACTGAGTCGGTGTTTGTTTTTTCTCGGGTGGTGCGTAGTTCGCTCTGATGCTGAGCAATTTTTGAGCCTGAGAAGCACTTGGCGTCGGATCTTGCTGGACAGATGTATTCTCTTGCGCCGTCTCATCGGTGCAACCGAGCAAAAGGGCGGAAATCGCTACTCCAATGATCAGGGCCGTTCGTTGCCTGATGTTCATAGCGAAGATACCGCTTCAATGGAGATGTGGAAGGACATACGTTGTACAGTTTGCTTCGTGTTCAATAAATTTCCTACTACGAGAGATGATGAAGTTAAGTTACTATCGTATCTAAATTTTGTCAAATGTGGTTTACAGTGTATGGAAAGAGTAGAAATATAGTCATTTATATGGCGTTGACAAAAAAATACTATTAAAATAATATATTTCATATATAAAAAAATAGAGGTGATTTTATGAAAAAGGCAGTTCTACTGGTTTTGTCATTAGGTCTGACGCTGTCAATCTCTGGTGGTAGCATTGCTTTTGCTGGAACGGTAGTCGATCAAAAGACTGTATATGAGAATTCTCTAGTCGCTCCTGAGGGCGGTGATTATGTAACGACAACTCTTTCAACAAGTCAACCGTACTTCAACCAATTGTATCTGGATGGTACTGGTAGCTGGGATGGAGGAAATGGATTCTTTGGCAGTACGATTTATTGGGGTGATGGGAATTCCAGCGGATATAGTGGCTATAACAAAACGAAGACTTGGCGTTGGTTGTATGGCTCTGCGAATATTTACCGTATTCAGTTGAATACAAACAGTGGTGGAGTGAGCAGTTGGGATTGGAGAGATATATACGTAAAAAATTGGTAAAATATTTTAGCAATAGGGAGAAGCCCCGCTTCTCCCTTTATTTCTAGGAAGGGACGGAGAGACGACCCATGTATAGCTACATCATAAAGTCAGCCAAAAAGTCATCACGGACCTTTATCACATCGATACTTTTGCTCACTCTTTTGCTGGCCTCGATTCCCGCTTCCATCAGTAGTTTGCAGTCAACAAAATTGGCTACCGATCAATCGATCGCGATGTTTGCCAGAGGCAGTTACGATATCTTGGTGCGCCCTGAGCGCCCACAAAAGGAAAATGCAGAATCGGATGAAAAAGTGGAGGAAAATTATTTAACCGGAGGAATGGGCGGAATTTCGATTGCCGATTATGAAAAAATAAAAAAAATTAGCGGCATCGAGATTGCGGCTCCCGTCTCTGTCGTAGGCTTTTTTACAAACGATACTGGAAGTGTTGAGTTGGAACTGCCAAGCTCTGTTTGGCAATCTCCCACTTTAACCACAGTGAAAATCTATAAAGAAAATGGATTGCCGCTCTCCAATAACGATCTCGAGACGACCTATATGCTCACCTTACCCAATGAACGACCTTCGTTTTATGCCAACCGAGCGATGGGGATGGAAGTGGGACCTAATGAAGTGGTCGAAAAAGTAGGCTTTTCTCTTCCACAAACCTACAATCTGATCGTTGGTGTTGATTCGGACGAAGAAGGGAAGCTACTTGCGTATGAAAACTACCAGTTACCCACGTTACCTAAAAACTTGCCTTACGCAAAACTAGCAAACGGTTCGCAGGTACCTCAACTACCGTTGCTTGTCAATGAAAGTCTATCTCCGGAGTTAAAAGCACTCGTTGAAACTCGTACTTCTGCGAAGTCAGCGCAGGAACTTAGCAATCGACTTTCTGGTTTACAAAATACAGGCATGTTGGGATCTTTACTCCCCGATGTATTGGCCGAAAAACCGAGCCATACTCAGGAGTGGCTTCTCGGCAAAGTGAAGCCCTTTCAATCTGCATTTTTTGCTGTTTCAAAGCAAGGCGAAATTTCGAGAAAAACAAACGGAGTCAATTCCTTTCTTAAAACCTCCTCGTACTATGTCACAAATCGCCTCGAATACAATGTGGCAGAGCAAGAGGATTCTTACATCCTGAAGCCATTTACTAAGGATGGAAAAACGTATTACCGAGAGCTGATGCAAATGGGCAAAGATGATGCTACTTCTTTGGGAGACTTGATGTTCAAGCCGAATGTTGTCGGGACTTATCAATCCGCCCAAATCAGTTCGACGAATCTGAATCCGAGCCCACTAGGAATCTATTCATTTTCACCGATAAAATGGTCTGAACGGGCCATTACTTCTGGTACATCTCCGAACACATTTTTGCCTGTTCCGGCAGCAGCGCTGACCAATCTTGAAGCGGCCGCCTTCCTGAAAGGTGAAAAACCGATCGATGCAATTCGTGTTCGTGTGGAAGGCATTCAAAAGTACGACGCGGTTGCTGAATCTAAGATTATCCAAATTTCGAAAGCGATCCAGCAACTCACAGGTCTACATACCGATATTGTTGCAGGTGCGTCAAAACAACCTGTAGTGGTCGATGTTCCCGAAGTCAGCGACTATCCAGCAGTTGGAGAAGTGGAGGAAACTTGGACCACGTTAGGCGTTGCGACCTTGCTCGTACAAGCTGTGAACCAGCTTTCTATTTGGATAACGGCGGCGCTTTTCGTTATTGTCGTCGTGTACACGGTGGTTCACACACAGACTCAGTTTTTGGTGCGGGAACGGGAGTTTCAACTGTTGCGCATGGTTGGATGGAAGAAGCAAGAAATCCGTAAATTGGTCATGCTGGAATGGTGTATGAAAGTTGGAATTTCCTGTGTTTTGGCATGTGTGACATCGATTTTCTTTAACACGTGGTTTGGGAGCGAGGAATACTGGGGATCTACGATCTTGATTCAGTTCTTGATGGTGTTGTTGCAATTGCTGACTGCGTGGATCTTGGTTTCGCGGTTGCTCCATCGTGGTACTCGTCTGGGGCAAGAAGGGGGACTCACGAAAAACAGCATCAAGCCACGGTCGATGTTGACGATGATTTTGGGGAATATGCTGAGTCAGCTACCTTATAATGTGTGGACAATCGCCCTGATCGTGAGTTCTGGAGCGGTCGCCATGTTTACTCTTAATTTGACCCTTGCTGAACAGAATCAGATCGGTACGACCTTCCTAGGTATGGAAGTTAATGCGGCGTCCAATGCGTACCAGTGGGTGGTGGTGAGCGCAACTTTGTTGATGACTTGCTACGGAGTTTGGGAGGCCACCCGTTCGCTCTTGTGGAAACGCAAACAAGAAGTGTTTATTCTGAGGATCGTCGGCTGGGGCAAACAGCATGTTTCCACTCTGATACTTGGGGAGTTATTTTTCCTTTTAGGAATGGGGATTGTTGCTTCGATCGGTATCGCATGGCTTACCTTCCTGTTGTTTTATGATCAATTTCCAGTGCCGTTATACACACAAGGCGGAGTGCTCCTAGTAGGGATCGCTTTCTTACTGTTTGTCTCTTCACGAGTGATCAACAAATTCACTTCGGAACTTGTATAGGGGAGGGCAACCAAATGAAAAAGACGATGATCGAGGTCGAGAATCTTACGAAAACGTATTCAAGTGGCGAGAAAACAATTTCTGTTTTATCAGGTATTCGTTTTGCAGTCGAAGAAGGGCAGATGGTCGCGCTGCTTGGCCCTTCAGGTTCTGGTAAGACAACATTATTGCATCTGATGGGGCTTGTAGATGTACCTACTTCTGGGACGATTCGTCTTAACGGTCAAGACTTGTCCGCAGTTGGTACGAATCAAGAGGAGTTGCGGAGGAATCTGGTGGGCTACGTTTTTCAACATTTCCATCTCCTTCCGCAATTTAGTTCGCTGGATAATGTGTGTGTGCCGCAAATTCCTCTCAAACGCGCTTCCCAAGTGGAGGCTGTTGCAAAAGAATTGCTCGAACGTGTCGGATTGGCAGAGCGGCTGCATCATCTACCATCAGAATTATCGGGTGGTGAACAGCAACGAGTTGCGATTGCCCGTTCCCTCATCAATTCTCCAAAGATTTTGTTGTGCGATGAACCGACGGGGAACCTTGACAGTCAGACGCGAGATTCGATCATTGACCTATTATGTGAACTCAAGAAAGAAGAGAATTTGACAATCGTGATCGCGACACACGATCCAGAGGTTGCGTCTCGATGTGATATGCAAATGGAAATTCGCAGTGGCAATCTTTCAAGTTCCGTAGTGTTGCCGTAAAAATCGATTTTCGAGCGTGTTTCAAGTGGTTGCTCAAGCAACAAGAACCGCTCGCATTACTTCTGGGGCAACCAAATGTGGTTGCCCGTTTCTTGTTAAGAGGTGGTGCGCTTCAGGGGTGATTTTAGTGTTAGTGAGTTAGGGAAGTTGAGAATGAATGGGTGGAGGTAATGTCGGAGGAGGCCAATTGGTTGTAACTGTCTTACGATTGTGGGGATCTAGCTAAAAACTATTTCGGGTGGGTGTGAAGATTGTGGATGTTAGAACAGTAATTTAACAAATGAAGAAGGAGGTTTTTGGAGAGAAAGGTCGAAGAAAAATCATGAAAAAGAACCCTTTGAAGAGTTGAGGGTTCTTTTTCATGTTTGAAGGCTATGAAAAAACAATGTATTGAGTGGTCTCCCAGGAAATAACGGACAACACAACGAAGAGCACCAATAAGTAATTTTTGAAAATAGATGTTAAGCAGAGGGCGTCCCGGCGGTCTTGTGATGTTTGGGAATTTGTCTGTAAGGTGACAGGTGACTGGCCCCTTTTTTCACTACCAATTAATTTTTTCTACTTCGCCTGTCAGGGTATCGACGATCAGTGCATGGTCCCATAGATTCGCATATTTCTGTGCTTGGTACTGATCACTGAAGGATTGTAGATACTTGTCGTACTGGTAAACGGCACGAGGCCAGTTATGCCAGAAGATTTTCTTGCTTTCAAGGTCAATTACTTTTGTATGGTCGAATTTCTTGGCATAAGCGATCGCTGCGGTACGGCTACTGAAGTCTCCAAGGTATTTGTTGTATTGGAAAACTTGGGAGCGGTAATTGTCCCATGTCATAACTCCAGAATCAATATTTACAACGCTTGTTGAATTGTAGTTTTTAGCGTAGGATATGGCTGCTTCGAGCGATCCGAATGAGTTGAGGTACGCGGTGTATTGAAAAACGTTGTACTGCGCTTTCGGAGCTGTGATAGGTGAGGTGTAAGAACTACCACTTTCTCCTGAGCTAGACCCCCCGGAAGAAGAGCCGCCGCTATTGTGAAAGTGGTACTCTCCATATTTTAGTCCCCATTTTTCACAGTTCGTATAACAGGTATGACCACCTTTTTTGTCTGTTCGACCTGGGTGTGCAGATGTGGTCACTGGCAGAAGGATAACCGATAATGCAAGTGTAAGTGCTAATGCTTTTTTCATAGATACCTCCATAACAAAATAATCTTTTTTGCTTCTGATTAAAATATACCATATTTGTTAGATGATTTCTGTAATGTAATCATTTTCTTTTTATATAATTAAAAACACTCTTTGGGCTTTTTATACGGATTCTTTTGTTTGTATCATATTCACAAATAATAATTGTGCGATATTGGTGTGTTGGGAATTCTAGCTGTCTAGCGAGTCTAACATAACGAAGACCTGGCATGGGAGGAACACGACTACTTCGTTTATTTCTAGGAGGGGACGGAGCGACGACCGATGTATAACTACATCCTAAAGTCAGCCAAACAGTCATCACGGACCATTTTCACATCGATATTTTTGCATAATGTGTGCGCGACGCAGATAAATTTTTTGACTACAATAGCTTGATATCTGAGGAGGTACATGAAATGGTAAAATCGGTACTCAATGTCGAGGCCGTGAAACAAAGCAGGCAACAAGGAAAAATTGAAGGAAAGATCGAGGGGAAGCTTGAAGGGAAACTGGAGGACTTGCTGAAAATCCTGGCTGCCAAAAAGTTCGCCAAAGACGAGATCGTCACCAAAGTGACCCATGAAAAAGACTCGGAGCGCCTCTCAGAATGGGTGGTGGCAGCAGCGACCCTTACCGACTACGCGGAGTTCAAACGAGTTGTAATTGGATGTGAGTAACGGGAACCTCACCGATCTTCGGCGAGGCTTTTTTATGCCTATTCCTGCTCATGCAGAACGAATACACCTCATTCCCTTCTTCCCGCATCTCGTATTCCCTTGCGCGCATCGGCCGACACCAAACAACAAAAAACCCCCATCACTTGACGGGGGTTTTCCAATCGATTTCAACCGCATATGGAATCGGATCTGGCACGCCAGCCTCTTGAAAACCGCGGATGCGCAAGGTGCACGATTCGCACACTCCGCAGGAAGGGTCGGTGCCAAAATAGCAGGAGTGGCTGAGATGAAGCGGAGCGCCAAGCTCGGTGCCGAGCTGGACGATGCCCGCTTTGGACAGCATTTGCAGCGGCGTTTTGATCGCAATCGGGTGGCCGGAAACGCCAGCGGCCGTCCCTTTGTTGATCACTTCTTGGAAAGCGGCGATAAAATCGGCACGGCAGTCCGGATAGCCGGAGTAGTCGAGGGCGTTCACACCGATGTACATCGCTTCGGCACCGATCGCTTCCGAGTAGGACAAGGCGATCGACAAAAAGATGATGTTGCGCGCAGGTACGTAGGTCACCGGAATATCGCTCTCTTCGCCCGTGCGGTGCGTCGGAATCTCTTTGTCCGCATCGGTCAGCGCCGAGCCGCGGATCAGCCCTTTGAGGTCGGCGATAAAATGGCGGTCTTGCACACCGTAGTACGCGGCCACCTGTTTGGCCGACTCCAGTTCGATCGCCGCCTTTTGCCCGTAATGGAAGGACAGCGGGTACAACTCATAGCCTTCCGCTTTCGCCGCCGCCATGCAGGTGGTCGAGTCGAGCCCGCCGGAGAGGATGATCACTGCCTTTTTGCTCATACGCTTACACTCCTCGCTTGTCTGGGTCCCAGACGATCTTGTGCAATTGGACTTGGAAGCGGGCATCGAGCTGATCTTCTAAGATCCAGTTGACCAGATCGACCAATTCGATCTCCCGATATACCGGAGAGAACACAAGCTGATATCCATCTTTCGGATCGATCCCCTGCTCTGCGATCAAACGGGTGCACCACTCATAGTCTTCACGGTTGCCCACGACAAATTTGACTTCGTCGCGTTCCGCCACGATGTGCTGGAGATTGGGCAGGTGCATCTTGTCACTCATGCCAGATGACGGCACTTTCATATCGACAATAAAGCGTTGTTTGTCGTGCAGTTTGAACTTCGAGATGTCGATCGAGCCGTCCGTTTCGATCGACACTTCATAGCCTTCCGCCGCCAACAGGTCGAGCAACTGCTGCATCTCGGCACGAGGCTGGATCAGCGGTTCGCCCCCGGTCAGACAGACGCGCTTGCATTTCAAGGCGCGGATCTTGTCCATCACCTCGCCTGGGGTGATCGTGTCGCCTTCAAAATAGGAATACTTCGTATCGCAGTACGTACAGCGTAAGTTGCAGCCGGTAAAGCGCACAAAAATTGTCGGCAAGCCGGCCGACGAGGTCTCACCTTGAATGGAAAGGAACAGTTCATTCAGCCGCATCGTAATCCTCCCGAGTCAATTCCGCATAGGCGGTCGGCGTTTCCCAGAGCCGTACTTTCATCAGGCGACACGGGGTATTGTCAATCAGTTGCTTCAGGTAGGTGTCGATGATTTCGAAAAAGTGGAAGACCATGTTCTCAGCGGTCGTGTTGAACGGCATCAGGTCATTCAGAAAGCGGTGATCATATTTGGCGATGATCTGCTCATTGACGATGCCCTTGATGTCGCCAAAATCGACGACAATGCCACGATGGTCGGTACGTCCTTTGATGGTGACTTCCAATTTATAAGTATGGCCGTGCAGGTTGGCGCACTTGCCGATATAATCATCCAAACGATGGGCCGAGTCGAATGTGAAGCTCTTAGTCACAGACACTTCCCGGTTGTGATAAGGTTGTTTCGTCATCGGGTCTTCGTCCTCTCAGTCAAATTAGATTCAACAACCACTATAACAAAAAACAGCAAGGTTCGTCACTGGAAAATCGGGCGTTACCGTAGTGTGCCTGAAATATGAGGTTCTGAAACGCCAAATTGTTTCATAGACTTAACAGTGCGGCAGAAGTCTTGCATTCTATAGCTGATTTAGTCCACAATAACTACGGTAAGAATGAAAGTGGAGGGGAACCGATGGCAGGTACTGCTGAACACGAAGCACAGATCCAGGCGTTCGGAAATTACCTGGAAGAAAAGAAGAAGTCGCCAGGAACGGTGCAAGGGGTATTGCTCGATCTTGGACAGTTTGCCGATTTTATGGCGAAGAGTGAAAAATCATTTGCGGCCCTCGCCGAAGCGGATGTCGAAGCGTTTGGCAGCGAACTTCGAGCAGGTGGAAAATCGGAGAAACTGATTCACAGAAAGTTCAAGGCGATCAAATCTTTCTATAAGTTCCTCGAAGGTCAAGGCGAAGCGCCCGACATGGATGAGATGATCTCGGAGAGCAAAGCGTATATCTTGTCTTTGCCGCGCCCGCTGACGATCGATGAGATGAAGCGGTTTATTATCGCCTGTGGCGATCTGAAGCGCCGGGCAATCTTCACGGCGATGTATGAATCGGGATTGCGTCCGGATGAACTGTCTCGTCTGCAACAGGATGATATCAATTGGGACGATCTATTTTTGGTGGTCAAAAACAAAGCGGGGGAGCGCGATCGGCTCGTCTTTTTCTCTCGCAAATTAAAAGATCTGTTGAAGAAATACATCCGTTCTCGCAAAGACAAACTGCCGAACGTCTTCATCGAAGACAAAGGTCGAGCGCTTCGGTTGGCTTACCTGCAAGTGGTTTTTGTGGAGACGGCAAAAGATGCAAAAATCGAAGGTCATATCGCGCTTCAGTCACTGCGCAGATCGCTTGCGGCGCACATGATCGAGCAGGGAATTGACATCGGCCATGTGGCGCAAATATTGGGGTTGAAAAACACCAATTCGCTCGATGTGCTGGTCCCGGTCACCGGAGTGCGAGCGAATGATTATCAGAAGTTTATCAGCGCCTTAGACCTGTAAGCATATATTGCTTTATCATGTAGTGCCAAGCCCGTTCGTTGACGGGCTTTTTTCTGTTGTGGTGCGCCAGGTTGATCACAATTTTGTCAAGATTTTCTGTGTAACTTTTTTGCTTCCCCCGCGTCTAATAGATCGAGAAAAGAAGATACGAACAATCAAACATGGAAAGGTGTGATTCGAAGTGTCTTTGGAAGTATTTCAGTGGGTGACTTTTAGCGCATATATCTTTTTTGCCATCATGGTCATGTTTCGTTTCGCTTTTTACAAAAAGCGTGAGAATGCACAGGTTGCTGTGTATTTCTGGGGTGGCTTGCTCTTCTTGTCGCTTGTAGTGGCCGATTTGACGTCAAACTTATTTTATAAAACGGAAATAAACGTGTGGCAAAACTTGATCTTCGCCTGCCTCACCGTATGGACGATGTATACGGCGGCGAAAAATCGTCGAGTGGTTGCGGAAATGGCAGTGGAATAGCGAGTGGAAGCATCAAAAGAAGGGAACTGCTCATGAGCAGTTCCCTTCTTTTACATTTTGTATTCGATTCCGACCAGATCACGGACGACGACAGAGGCGAGGATCAGCCCGGCCACAGATGGCACGAAGGAGATCGACGCGGGCGGGTTCTTCGCTTTGCGTGGGCCTTGGCCTTCTTTGACGTGTTCAGGAACGATCTCCTCGGTGACATCGACGCGCGGTTTCGCAGGCTGTTCGAGCGAGCAGACGACTTTCACACCTTTGTAGATGTTGTAGTCTTTCAACTTGCGGCGGATGATCTTGGCGATCGGATCGACTTTGGTCTTGGAGATGTCCATGACGCGAAACATCGTCGGGTCCACTTTGTTGGCAGCACCCATCGAAGCCACGATCGGAATGCCACGCTTGTGGCACTCGACGATCAGCAGGATTTTGGCGGAAATGGTGTCGATGGCATCGACGACGAAGTCCGGATTGTATTTGAAAATCTCGTCCTTCGTTTCTTCCAAATAGAACATGCGCAGCGGAATGACTTCGATGTCAGGCGAGATCTCATGCACCCGCTTCATCATCACATCGACTTTTTCTTGACCGACCGTCGAGGTTAAAGCGGGAATCTGACGGTTGATGTTGGTGATATCCACATCGTCTTTATCGACGAGCACGAGGCGACCTACGCCTGCGCGGGCCAGTGCTTCGACGGTGAACGATCCAACGCCACCCATGCCGAGCACGACAACGGTGCTGCCTTGCAGTTTTTCAACGCCCTCTGGGCCAATGACAAGTTCAGTTCGAGAATGCCGAGTAAGCATAATCACAGAAACTCCTTTAGGTTGTTTTATCCAATTAGAATTCCCCGAAATAATAACATAATTCCATCGGAAATGGTACAATTGAGATCTTTCACGGTGCGAAGTGCTCTGCGACGAGGTACGAGCACCCATTTCACCGTGCAGAGAAATGGCATCGGGTTCAGCAAATCAGCGCCTTTTGCCCAGTAAAAGTAATGACGCCATCGGTGGATACTTTGTCGTATACTGAACTCATTCGACGAGGAAATGAGGGAGACAGTTGTTTTCAGCAAGCAGTTACACAGGTACACGTGAAGAGAACTATGAAGTGGTCATTCGCCAATTGGAAGCATTGATCACGGGCGAACCTGATTGGATCGCCAACCTTTCAAACGCATCCGCCTTGCTCAACCAGTTCTTGGATAACATCAACTGGGTCGGGTTTTACCTCATGCGAGACGGAGAACTAGTGCTCGGGCCGTTCCAAGGACTCCCAGCCTGTGTTCGCATTCCGCTTGGCAAAGGCGTCTGCGGCACGGCAGCAGAACGCCGTGAGACGGAGCTGGTGCCCGATGTGCATCAATTTCCGGGGCATATCGCTTGCGACGCGGCTTCTCAGTCCGAAATCGTCGTTCCGATCGTTTCTGGTGAGAATCTGCTCGGGGTACTCGATATTGACAGCCCAAGTCTCAACCGCTTCGATGAGATCGACCAGAAGTATCTGGAAAAGTTCGTCCAGGTGCTGGTAGGGAACCACTCGTCGTAACGCATGTAGCCGTTTGGCAGAAGCGTTGGCCGTTGGCCGCCATTGGTCTGGACCTCGTTTATAATCTTGTAAAAACCGATCGAAACAGGGGGTTCTGCCAAGCAGAATCACCTGTTTTGTTTTTTTATGACAGGCAGTTGTATTGAGGTCTTGTTTGGGTGTATCCTTTAAGACGGGTGTCTACTATCTACTATTTTCTGATGTAGTTTTTGTAAAGATATATACTGGGGGCAAAAAGAGATGAATCTTACGGAGCGTTACCGTCAAATCGAGTCGGTTACGAAGTATAGCAACTATTATCTCGGACGCTGCTACACCTGGCTGTCGACACCGATAACAGAATTTGCAGCGCGCATCGGACTGCATCCGAACGCCATGACTTTGATCTCGCTTGTGCTCGGTCTCACAGCATGCGGGTTTTTTCTCGTGGGCGACCGCGTTTCCTTGCTGATCGGCGCTATCATCTTGTACGTCTCGTACGTGCTGGACTGGTCTGATGGACAGCTCGCCCGCTTTACCGGAAAAATGAGCCCGTTTGGTGGTTGGCTCGATCAGATGTCTGACCGATTCAAAGAGTTTGCCTACATTTCGACGCTGGCGATCGGCTCGCATCGTTTGACCGATGATGTGACCGTGTTTTACTGGGCGATGGGTGCTTTGTTCCTTCTGTTCCTACTCGAGTATTACGGTCAGATCAACCGCTCGATCCCCGCTTCGAAAAACGCGCAGGAGTCGGCTGCGGCTGCAACACCTTCTACTCCGCAGTTTGGCCGTCCGTCCGATGGCCGTCGCAAGATCGTCATCGACTTCTCGATCGACGAGCAATATGCGGTCGTCTGTCTGCTGATCGTGCTAGTCGGCGCCAAAGGGACGCTGGTCGGCGTCACGTCGCTCGCCCTGTTGTTCGCTGTGTACAAACCGTTGAAAGCTTGGCTTCGCTATTTTAGAACGAATTGAGGGATTCTGGCATGAAAGCTGTCATCTTAGCTGCTGGAGCCGGCGAGCGCTTGGCTCCCATTACTCAAACATTGCCGAAAGCACTGTTGCCCATCGGTTCGGAATCGATTCTGTCCCGTCAGATTCGCCAACTGGCAGAACATGGCGTACAGGATGTTTATATTGTGATCGGTTATGAAGGGGGCGCGATTCGCGAGTACTTGGCTGCGTCCGCTCAGCCTTGCAACGTGTATTTGATCGAGAATCCGTCCTATAAAACGACATCGACCGCCTATTCCACCTTGCTGGCAGAAGCGCACGTCAGCGGTGAAGCGTTCTATCTGCTCGACGGTGATGTGGTGGCAGATGGCTTGGTCTTTGAGAAGCTGGCCGTGCTTACCGGCAATGCGCTTCTCTATCAAGAGAAGTCGATCTCGTCGCCTGAAGAGATGAAAGTTGCAGAGGACGGCGGAGTCGTGTTCCTCTCCAAAACGATCGAAGACGAACGAGCGCTCGGCGAATTTGCTGGTATTGCCCGCATCTCAGCAGAAGCCAGCTCTGCATTTTTTACAGCGCTGAACAAAATCGCGCAGGACTTCTACTACGAAGTGGCGTTCAACGAGATTGCTTCCGAGTTCCCGTTTGCGTTGGAAACGCTGACGGAAGGCTCGTGGATTGAGATCGACTTTGTCACCGACTACCTGCAAGCGGTGCGCATGTTCACCGAACAACGCGACGCAGCCACCCCTGCAATCTCCGAACAGGTGCTGCTCTGCCCAGGCCCGGTCATGGTATCGAAAAAGGTTAAATCGGCTCTGCTCCACGCCGACATCGGGCACCGTGAGACAGAATTTATCGAAATCCTCACCCGTTGTCGCGCCAAATTGAACCAAGCGTATGGTGTCACCGGAAAAGACTACACCAACGTGATCATCACAGGTTCGGGCACGTCGGCGAATGAGGCGCTCCTTTCCTCCTACGGTCCGGGGAAGAAACTGCTCATCCTCTCCAACGGCGAGTTCGGCAACCGCTTGATCGACTTGGCGCGCTGTCATGAACTTGACGTGAACGGGATCAACTTTGGCTGGGCGAACAAGATCGACCTCAGCAAAGTGGAAGAATTGGTCGCGACAGGCTTGTATGATGCGCTGATGGTCGTGCACCATGAGACATCCTGCGGGATGCTCAACCCGATCAACGAGCTGGGCGCGCTGCTCAAAAAGTACAACGTGGATTTTCTCGTCGATGCCGTTTCCTCCATCGGGGCGGAAGCGCTGTCGGTGGAAGAGGCCAACATCACTTTCTGCACCGCATCGGCGAACAAGGCGATCGCCTCCTTGCCAGGTCTGGCGTTCGTCTGCGGGAAAAAGACGGCGTTCCAAGCGCTCAAAGAGCAAAAGGCACGCACGCGCTACCTCGATCTGTACAAACACTATGAGTATGAAGCGTTGACGTTCCAGACGCCGAACACACCGGCTGTGTCCTTGTTTTACGCGCTGGAAGTGGCGCTCGATGAACTGTTGCAAGATACGGTTGCAGCGCGTAAGGAACAGTACAGCTACCTCGCAGGTCTTGTACGCGAGCGTTTGAAGAAGCTCGGCATGCAGTTCGTGATCGAGGAAAGCGACATGTCCTGCGTGTTGACCACCGTCTACTACCCGCAAGGCATCGATGTGGAAGCGTTCCACGATTGGGTGAAGCAAAACAACTATGTGATCTACCGCGGCAAAGGCCCGTTCCTCGGCAAGGCCTTCCAGATTGCGAACATCGGCCACGTCCGCGAAGAGCATGTGTTGTCGTTCCTCGACATGATGGAGCGCGGCTTCCAAATGACAGAAACCACAGCCTCTGTAACTCACTAAGGAGTGTCGAAGATGAGATTGGTAATTCTTGTAGCAGGAGTTGGGTCGCGTCTGCGCCCACTGACCGATGATCGACCGAAGTGCCTCGTAGAAATCGGCGGCCAGACGATTCTCAGCCGTTTTTTGCAAGGCGCAGAAGAAGCGAATGCATTCCAAGAAGTGGTGCTCATCACAGGCTATCGTCATGAGCAGATCGCAGCGGCAGTCGAGGAGTGGCAACAATCACACGCCCTCCCGGTGCGCCTTGTGCACAACGAGCGCTATGACGAGACGAACAACGGATACACGCTCTTGTGCGCGAAAGACTTCCTGCATGATGGATTTGTGCTGACCGACGGCGACTTGCTGCTCGAAGACGGCATTTTGCGCCGCGTTGCTTCTGCCACCGACACGCATCTGGCGGTTGACATGCAGATGAAACTGGATGAAGAAGCGATGAAGTTTGTGCTGGACGAGAACGGTTTTGTCACCGAACTGTCCAAAGAGATCTCGGTCGAGCGTGGCCTTGGCGAATCGATTGGCCTTTGCAAGATCAACGCCGAACATGTGCAAGGCGTGATCGATCATCTCGCCAAACTGGTTGAACAGGGTGAGGAAAACGAATACTATGAACGGGCTTTCCAAGAGCTGATCCACGAGGGTTGGCAATTGAAAGTGGTCGATGTTGGCGACCTGCGCTGGGTGGAAGTGGACGACCAAAAAGACTTGGCGCGCGCAGAGCAGATTTTCGGATAAATCCTGCGAAGTGAGGGTGCGTGAATGGGACGATATTTTCTAGGTTTGGATGTGCCGCAAGCCGTTTGCGGTGCGAAGCTACTAAGCGTACAGCGACGGCTAGAACCATCACTGTCCGTCAAAAAGTGGTATCGACCGGAGCAATTTCATCTCACCACTCATTTTCTAGGAGAATTGGATGCGAAGCAGGTGCGGCAAGTGATCGAGTCGGTCACACCGCACACTGCTAAGCAGTTGGCGTTTACCTTGCGCCTCGACCATGCGGGTTGGTTTCCTCGTGCAAAAGTTGTCTGGTGTGGCGTCACAGGTGATGTGGAGCGGTTGCAAGGGCTATATACAGCCTTGGCAGGGCCATTGAATGGTCTTGGAGCAGGCTCGTTTGCTCACGATCAGTACCGCCCGCACATTACGCTTGGCCGCCTGCAGGCGATCGACGCGGCTTGGCAACCGCCCGACGTATCCGAACTACTTCAAGGGGCTGAGTGGCAGGTAACTTCGCTGCACCTGTATGAATCGGTCTCTGCCGGAGCAGCAGGCCCGCACTATCCGGTACGCCATACGTTCCGTTTCCAAGAAGCATAAAAGGCTGGTGAGGATGTCCTCACCAGCCTTTTATGCTTCTTGCTATTGATTGGCTTTTGCATGTTCTCTTTCCAGTGCATACAACATGCCTTTTGCATTGAGCTCGATATCGAACTCAATACCGCTCAGTTCGTGTACGGTGTGGCCAGCCGCCGCCAAGTCGGTGCGAATGTAGTCGCGTATCGCCTCTGCCAGCACCTTGTAATCGAGCTCTGGTTCGAACAGTTCGCGGGCTAGGCGGTCGAAGTCGGTGACCGTCTTGCGCGTCCGTTCATACGCGATTGCAGCCGGTTCGGTCGGGCCGAAGTGGGTATGGAAAATGCGATCTACCTCCGGCAGTCGTTCGAGCTTTTCAATCGAACGCAGCACTGCGTCGCGGTCAAAGTCGGTCGGAGAAGTGGAGGGATAGATGCAGGTGAAGTCCCACCCGGTCAGCTCTGGTGCGTAGCGAACTCCCACCGTATCCCCCGAGAAAATGCCGCGTGCGGCGGGATCATGAATGGAGAAATGATGCTTGGCATGGCCCGGCGTGTCATAAAAGGTCAGCAGATGCCCGTTGCCAAGATCCACTTGTTCCCCGTCCTCACGAATCAAGACTCGCTCAGCAGGAACGGGGAGAATCTCCCCGTACAGCGTGGGGAGGTTGTCTCCATAGACCGCTTGTGCGCCTTGAATCAAGCGCGATGGATCGATCAGATGCCGCCCTGCCCGCGGGTGAGCGACGACCGTCGCGTTCGGGAAGTTGGGCAGGATGTAGCCAACACCACCGGCATGATCGAGGTGAATATGTGTGACGATCACATATTCGACCTGCTCGGGGGAGATGCCAAGCTCCTTTAAGCCTGCCAAGATATAGGGGGCTGATAGAGACGACCCGGTCTCGATGATCGCGATCTTTTCGCCGCGCACCACATAGCATGCTGAACGTCCGCGCTCCTTTTGTTCCATCAGATCGATCATCGAAACGTCGTGACCAAGATCTTTCACATAGACCTGCATGTCATACACCTTCTTTCTTAAGCATCAAAACGCGTGGTCCGCAGCGGTGTCACATTCGAGTCGGCCTGCGTTCGCGGGGTGTCCTCTTTCACAGGCGCTTGGACCGTATAGCGCGAGATGTTGAGCAGGATGCCCATCGAAAACATTTTGACCAAGAGTGAGGTCCCGCCATACGAGATAAATGGCAAGGGAACGCCGATGACTGGCAAAAGGCCGGAGACAGAGCCGATGTTCAAAAAGACGGCAAACCCGATCAGCGTCGTGAAGCCGATCGCCACCAGCGACGCAAAGCGATTCGGAACGCGCATCGCAATGTAGATGCCGCGCCAGATGAGCATGCCGTACAACACGAGCAGCACCAAGCCCCCGATCAAACCCCATTCCTCGGACAAGATCGCAAAAATAAAGTCGGTGTGCGGCTGTGGCAAATAGGAAAACTTTTCAATCGAATGGCCGAGCCCGCGACCGGTCCAACCGCCCGTCGCAATCGCAAACATCGATTGCACGATCTGCAGGTTGCTGTCGGTGACATCGCCGCTGAACGGGTCGAGATAGGTCGCCACGCGATCGCCGCGGTAACTCATCAAGGCGAGCGGGATCAACCCGACCAGCCCGGCGATGATCGTGTTACGGATATACTTCCACGGGAGGCCTGCCGCAAACATGATCACAAACGGGCACAGGGCGAACGTGACGGCCGTATCCATATCCGGCTCCAAAATGATCAAGATAAAGCCGATCGCAATCAAGATGATCGGCGGCCAATAAGACGCTTTCGGATCGTTCAATCGGTCCTGCTTGCGTGAGAGCAGATAGGCGACATGGATGATGATCGCAAGCATGGCAAGGTCGGAAGGCTGAAACTGAACCCCCGCAAATTTCACCCAGCGGTCGGCGCCTTCGACATGTACGCCGATGCCTGGCATAAAGACCAGTCCGAGCAACACATAGGACCCGAGCAACATCAAGCCGGACAGCTTATGCCAGCGCATAAACGAGATGTTCATCGTAAACAACATCACCAACAGCCCGAGCAACACCCATTTTAACTGCTTGAAAAAATACACGTCGGTGCTCTGCATCTTACTCTCTTCAAGCGCTACCATCTGCGATGCGCTATAAATGCAGATCAACCCAAACAAAGCTAACAAAATGACGACAACAAACAGTATAAAATCAGGTCGATGCCTTTCTAACTTCATGCGCTTCCTCCATCGTTCTACATCTAGTTACAACTTCGACATGAAATTCCTCAACCCTCTCTGAATCTGTTATAATATGTATTCGCAAGGAAAGATTTCGAAGAGAGGGAGTCTTTCATGAGGAGAGCATACAACCAATCGAACGGCTATGCCGAGGCATGGGAACGGTCAATAGCATACGGGATCGACTCGGCGAAATTGCCGCATGACGCACAGCTTGGCGCAGAAGAGCTGTCCAAACGAATTATGAACAACCGGTTGCTGCTTGAGTCCGCCCTTCCATATGTTGACCAATTATACCGCACGGTGGAAAGCGAATGCATCGTCGCGATCTGCGATCTCGACGGCTATCTGCTGGCTACTCGCGGGGAACGTTTGCCTGACAAATTGTTGCTGCAGCACACGACACCTGGTTTCTGCTGGCATGAGCGAGTGTTTGGCGCCAATGCGCTCGGCACGGCTCTTGCTGAAGACCGCCCTGTACACATGGTCGGAGATCAGCATTTCCTTGAAGAACTACATGGCATGTCCTGTGCCGCAACGCCACTGCATGATTCGCAGGGCCAGTTGGTCGGGGGGCTTGCCATCGCTGCATATAAGACGGAACACAGCCCCTATATGCTCGGCACCGTTCTGTCGATCGGACAAGCGATCGACAAGGCGATGATCTTAAAGTCGGAACAATATCGCACCTTGTTGCTCAAAGAAAAGATCGCCGAGACGTCGAACAACCTGCTCATCGTCGCAAGCGATGACGGTACCATTTTGCTCCTGAACCCCGCGGCCGAAGCGTTGCTCGTGCCAAGCGGTGAACAGCGCAAGACGCTTCAGGAGCTATTCACCGAAAAAAGCGCCGCCATGCTTGCGTTAACCTCGCGCAAAGATCTGACCGACTTTGTGGAAGAAGTCAAAAATCCGGGCGTACAGGATACCTACCATATCTTCTGGGACGCTCACTGGATCGAAGACATGACCAACGAAATGTCAACCCTGCTGCTCGTCGGGCGCGACATGACCAAATTTGTCCGCATGGAGCGCAGCGCCAAGCAAGGGGAACGCCTTTCGACGATGGGCAAATTCTCGGCACAGATCGCCCACGAAATTCGCAACCCGGTCGCAGTGATCAAGTTGGCCATGCAGTTAATGCTAAAACAGGAGGAATTCTCCGAAAAATCGGAGAAAAAAGGAAAAATGATCTTGTCTGAGTTACGTAGAATTGAAGACTTGGTCAATCACTTTTTAAACATCTCCAAGCCTCAGACGCCGATTTTTCGCGACTGCAACCTGGTCGATACGCTGCGTGATACGTGCTGTCTGATGCAGACGTCTTTTTTGCAAGGAAATCTCAACTTGGTTGAACACTACGAAGACATTGGCATGATGCACGCCGACTGCGATCAGTTGCAGCAAGTCTTTCTCAATCTGCTGAACAATGCGATCGATGCCACGCCGGAGGGCGGCACGATCGAGGTGCTGGTGGGCTTGGATGAAGCGGAGCCAGATGTTGTGCAGATTCGCATCTCCGACACGGGACAAGGGATACCTGAAGATTGTCTCGCCGATGTGTTCGAACCGTTTTACACGACGAAAAGCAGAGGTACTGGCCTTGGCCTGTCCAACGCCAAGGCGATCATTGAAGCTCATGGCGGCGAAATGGAAGTGGAAAGCGCCGTCGATCACGGAACGGTTATCACGATTTGGTTACCTTTTGTGCCGCCAGTCTCTTAAAAGTTGGCTCGATTTTAGGTATACTAGATCTACTACGCTCTGTTGGAGGCCAATTTCATGACAGTTGAAATGTTCGATTTTAAATCTGCGCTCAAGCGCACCAAGCTCAACCCAATACAGAAAATGACGTTGTCCAACCGCTTCAAAGGCCGCGAGTTTACCTATCCGACCGAAGGGGATAACATCTACGAAGTCGCGTTTGGCGAAACGGTGATCAACATCCGGGCTGCCGAAACCGGCCTGACCCCGGAAGAGATGGATCTGATCGCAGACGTGCTCTCGCGCGCTCGGAAAAATGAGCAAAAAGCGATGATCGACATGCTGACGGTGATCCAAGTCTACCCGCTCGCTCAAGAGACGACCGACACCCTGATCAAAGAATGGGGCGAAAACGGCGTCGAGTCCAAGCTGATCGCAGGATCGGCACTGGAAGGCGCGGTATTGTAGAAAAGCAAAATGTGGGAACTCTAAAAAAGCATGCAGAGCCTCTGCATGCTTTTTCTCTTGCTTGTCGATTGGGAAAGGAGGACTTGAGATGCGCCAGTTTCTGATGGTCATCGTGCTCTCCGTCGTTTCGGTCTTGCTGATCTACTTGGCCGGCGTTTGGTTCGACACGTTGCTTCCCGAGTGAGCGTGGACGGTCGATTTTCGGGCTTCCGTTCTCAGGATGCCGAGCGCACAGACCACGCCGATCGCGGTCAGTACCAGCCACGGCAGCCAGGGTAGATTCGTTTTGGCTGCGGCGTCCAGTAAGAAACCTCCAAACGTATTGCCAAATGAGCCGCCAACGGCCAAGGAGAGGCCGGAGAAGCCGAAATAGGAAGCGACCAACGCTTTTTCGGCAATTTCGGTTGTGAACACTTGAAACGTAGGGTTGACGATCAATTGGCCGAACGCGATTCCGGTGGTGACGACGAGCAATGTCCACAGGTTGACATCGAACATCAGCGGGGCAAAACCCAATCCATTGATCAACACGCCAAAGGCGATGATCCGCAGCTGTGTCCAGTTGCGGTTTTTCAACCAGCGCGAGACGGGCAGTTGCAGGAAGATCACTTGCAGCGAGACGAGCGTGAACAGCCAGAAGACCAGGCTTGCTTCACCGTGCGCTTTGGCGATATACGGAACGGTCATATAAAGTTGTTGAAACAGCATATTCAGCCCCATCATCCAAAACAGCAGCCACAAAAACGTACGGTTTTGGATGATCGTGCGCACGCTTTTGAACAGGCTTTGTTCGGCTTGCGATTCGGTCTGAAGCTTCGGAACCAGTAGATAAGCGAGCAGGCCGAGGATCAGAAACATCGCAGCCGCCACGAAGCTGACCATCTGAAACGAGAGGCCGATCAGCATCACCCCGGCGACCGGGCCAAGCGTCATGCCGGCATTGCCGATGATGTTGCGCCAGTCGAACAGCTCTTTGCGGTTCTCCGGTTTGGTGAGTGCAACAAAGGCGGCCTGATTGGCCGGGAAGATCAGCGCACCGCCTGCACCGGAAAAGAACGAGGCGAGCAGGATGCCCGGCACCGACTCGAGCACCCCAAACAGGACAAAGCCCAAAGCGCGGATCAGCGAGCCGAGAAGCATCATTTCGCGGTAACCAAATCGGTCGGCGAGGAACCCGCCGAACAGCATCGAACTTTGCTGCGCCAAGATCCTCGCACCGAGCATCGTGCCAGCGACAGTAGCGGTCAGACCTAAATTATCAGTGAAATGTGTGCCAAGCAATGGTACGATCATAAAGAAGCCTAAATTTGAGAAAAAAATGGTCAGTTGTAACGCCCAGATCGGCGTAGACCAGCGAGGGAGACCTTCTATGAGTTTCATCGGTCCTTCCCATCTCCTTCGGGTTGCGAAATGTTTAGTCTACTATAGCACAGAATAATCTGTGAGAAGCAGTTCTTTTTTCTAGGGATGGGGGGATGAGTTATCGATCACGGGATGCTTGCCATACTCGATCAGTATGGATATGTGGGTCTGTTTGGACTGCTCATGCTTGGGATTGTTGGTCTTCCGCTGCCTGATGAGACGCTGTTGACCTTTACAGGCTACCAGATCGCACAGGGGCGTATGCATTTTGCCGGAGCGTTGCTGGCCGCTTTCTTGGGCAGTTCGCTTGGTATCACGCTGTCGTTTTTGATCGGGCGGCTGTTGGGGAAATCGGTGGTCGCAAGGTTTGGTCGCTTTTTGCACTTGACGGAAGAGCGACTGCTTCGTGTGGAACACTACATGGAACGTTTCGGGGGACTTGCCCTGTTTTTTGGTTACTTTGTGCCTGGGGTTCGTCACCTGACCGCTTTAAGTGCCGGGGTCGGCCAGATGAAGTTTCGCATTTTCGCGCCGTTCGCCTATTTAGGCGCTTTGTTTTGGACGGTGACGTTTTTGCTGATCGGGCAATTGTTCAGCAATCAACTGAATCATTTGGAACGAATGCTCTATCCGTATCGGTTCTGGGTGCTTGTGGTGGTCGTCGTTTCCTTTGTCACGCCGCTCGTCTGGCGCATCGTCAGCAGTCGTCGCCAAAAGAGAAAGGACAACCGACTCGTAGTTGATGAAAAACGTGTGGATCGAGAGGAGTGATGTGGAAGTGGGCATCGGATTTCGTTCGTTTTCGCTGGAACTGCACAGCCCGCATTTGCCGATCAAAGAGGTGGCGCTGAAGGAGTGGGCGGTCTGCATCGACGCGATCGCCAACGGGGAGCAGCTCGTCCTGCTGCGCAAAGGCGGGATTACTGAAGAAACGCGGGAGTTCCGCTTGGAGGAAACTTCTTTCTACCTCTATCCAACCTATGAGCATCAGAGAGCGCAACTGATCAAGCCGGAGTATCAGGAGCGAGTGGAGCAAACGATGGAAGGGATCGAACTGCCGCCCAAAGCGGTCTGGATCACGCATGCGGCACATGTTGTCGATGACATCACGCTGCATTCGGAGGACGATTTGAAAAAGCTTGACCCGTTTCATATCCTGACACATAATTATGCCTCTGAACGTTTGCAGTGGAGAAACGACAAGCCTTTGCATATCCTGACCGTGCGCGCCTACAAACTGACCACACCCAAACAGGTCCACGTTGCACCTGAGTATCTCGGATGCAAATCGTGGTTGACCTTGCAAAAGCCGATCACCGACACCGATCTGGAGCCGGTGCTGTCGGCCGAAGCGTTCGAACACAGGCGACAGCAGATTTTTCAAGCCTTAGGTTTCAACGAGCATAAGCAGTAACGCAGTAATCGAAAATGGGGGAGAGGTATGGGGGTCAAGCCTTATTTGAACCTACCGCGGCCGATGGTGCTCGCCCATCAAGGGGCATCCGCCTATGCGCCGTCGAACACGATGGAGGCATTTCGCCTCGCCGTGGAGATGGGAGCCGATGCGTTTGAGACGGACGTGCACATGACAAAAGACGGTTATGTGGTCGTCAGTCATGACGACACGGTGGATCGGTTGACGAACGGCACCGGGTTTATCAAATACAAAACGCTCGCCGAGCTGCGGGAAATCGATTTCGGGTACAAGTTTACGCCAGACGGGGGGCAGACCTTCCCGTTCCGGGGAAAAGGTGTGACGATCCCGACGCTTGAAGAGGTGTTAAAAGAGTTTCCGACGATGCGTGTCAACATGGACATCAAGCAGACCACGCCGCCGATGGAAGCGGCGCTGGTCGAAACGATCAATGCTTGCCAGGCCAAAGATCGAGTGCTGATCGCGTCGTTTCACACCAGCACGATGAAACGCTTTCGTCGCCTGGCTTCGTCGCGCATCGCGACCGGAGCGAACACGCGGGACATGGTGGAATTTATCTGCTACTGGCGAACCGGGTTGCACAAGTTTTACAAGCCGCCTGTCGATGCGTTTCAAGTGCCGGAGCAAGGCTATGGTGTACGCGTTGTGACGCCGAAAATGATTGAAATCGCCCATCGACACGGCGTGAAGGTGCACGTTTGGACGATCAACGAGGAAGCGGACATCCATCGCCTCCTCAAATGGGGCGTCGATGGCATCTGCAGCGACTACCCGGATCGGGTGGTCAAAGTGATGCAGGAGTTGGGAATGCGCTGAGGGTGCGGCAAGGACCACCTTTTCGCGATGATGCAAGTCATACTGATCACATGTTGCAGGAGATGAGGCTGTGAATGTGGCAGACTCTTCTCCTGCTTGTTCAACATTCATTATTTGTAAAATTATACCTAGTTTGTATTTGAGGTGATAGTCATGATGATCTTTTCTACTTTGATTGCTCTTCTCTTTGGGTATGTTGTGGGTTCGATACCGTTTGCGTATCTGCTTGGGCGTCGCAGAGGAGGGAACATCTTTGAACAGGGCAGTGGCAATCCTGGCGCGACGAACACGCTGACCTTGTTCGGTAAACGAGCGGCGGCGGTCGTGCTGGTGCTCGACTTGCTGAAAGGATTCCTGCCAACCATGTTGGCCGATTGGGTGACGGGCGACCCAACGCTCGCCTTTTGGACAGCAACGGGCACGGTGCTTGGACATGTTTCTTCGATGTTCACCAAGTTTCGCGGCGGGAAAGCGCTGGCAACAGCCGGTGGCGCCTTGCTTTTCTTACAACCGATTCCGCTGTTGGTCGCCTTCGGGAGCTATGTGGTCTTGGTCTTGATCACACGCTATATCATCGTAGCGACCACGATCGTGATCGTGGGAGCGCTGTTGTGCTTCCTGTTCACACCGCAAATCTTCTCCGAGCAGATCGCGTTCTTTTTGATGGTGGCGGGCGTGTTGTATCGCCATTTGCCGAACTGGGAACGCATGTATCTGAAAAATGAGCCGAAAATCACCAAGCCGATTCATGAAGTGACCCTCCAGCGTCTGTCTGCTGAAAAGCAGGAATGGGTGAAATTATCGTATTGGATCACGATGATCATGATTTTGCTGGCCTTCGTGGTCTGGGAATCGAGATAAGAGCAGAAGAAAGATCACCTGTTGGCAGGTGATCTTTTTGCATAAAAAAACCAACTCGCGAGGAGTTGGTTTACTTCGAAAGGGACGGGCGATTGGACAAATGGGATGCCGCTTTTAAGAAGAAGAACGAGGCCAAAATCATGGAGAGCGGCAACAGCGAGAAAGCGGTGAACAGCGACGTTTTGTCGGAAATGAACCCGACGATGACCGGACTTGGAATGTCGCCGAGAAAATGCATCAGGAACATCGCCAGCGCGGCTGCCGTATTCCAAACCGCCTTTTCTGTCACGTCAAAGACCAAGGCGCTCGCCACGCCGACATGCCACAGCATGAAGAACGCGGAGAGGAAGAAGGCGACAAAGCTTTCCATAAAAAGCCCGATCCACAAAAAGATAGCGGAGAGCAACATCGACAGCACCAGCGTATAAGCGCGTCCGCGTCTGTTGCGTTTTTGCCAGAAGTCGGCGACTAGACCGCCGATCGGTGCTCCGAGCAACCCGGCTCCGACCTGTAGACCCCCGGAGAGCAACGTCGCTTTTTCCAAGGAATAGCCGAACGAACGCTCAAAGAAGGTCGGTACGAAAAGGACGATTGCCCCAAAAGCGAAGGAGATGCCGGCATAGCCGAGACAGGTGTAAAGGTAAGGCTTGTTTTTCAAAAGCTGTAACAGTTCGCTGAGCCGGAACTTCTGGCGATCTTTTGCTGTCGGCTGTTGTTGCAAAGGCAGACGCCAAGCCATGTACGCGAGGATCAGGCCAGGCACCCCGACGATGAAAAAGGCCCACTGCCAGCCGAAGTTGACGCCAAGCCAGCCGCCGAGCACAACGCCCAGCGCGCCGCCGATCGGCATCCCGAGGTTGAAAATGCCGAGTGTGGCCGAACGCTTGCGCTCTGGGTAGGCGTTGGAGAGGATCGTGCCTGCTGTCGAGACATAGGCCGCTTCGCCGATGCCGACCAGCGCACGGAACACGAACAGCGTGGCAAACGACCAAGCCAGTGCCGTCGAGACGGTCGCGATGCTCCAGATGGCCACGCCGATCGCCGCAACTTTGTGCGGTTTCCAACGGTCCGACCAGGCGCCAAAGGGGACGGAAGTAAGAGAATAAGTGATCATAAAGGCCGAGCCAAGCAAGCCAAGCGCTGTGTCGGACAGCAGGAAGTGTTCTTTTAACAATGGAAAAACACCAGACAGCACTTGGCGGTCCACATAGTTGATCACATTGATCGCTAAGAACAATACAAGCAGACGAGTCGGATTCATGGTGCACTCCTTTTTTATTTCAGCATACCACGATTGAAATAAATGGCACAGTCGAAATATTCGGACTGTGCCATTCGCGTTATGTTTTTTGCTTCGAGCGAAGGGGGCGACTGGAGTGCTCTACCCGCGCTTCGTTTTCAAGGGTCAGCGGTTTGGCGAGCGCCTGCCAGCGGCGAAGCAGCACATAAACAGCGCTGAGCAGCAGTCCGAGCGCCCCATAGAGCAACCAAGGCAGCGCCAGATAGTCGATCGCGACTGCTCGCTGCATCAACTGGCCGCCAGCGATGTTGCCGATCGCTTCCCCCGCACCAAAGACGAATGCTGCCACTCCGAAATAACTGCCGATCTGCTCCGGTTTGGCCAGATCGGCGACGATCGTATCGGAGGTCGGCATCACAAACATCTGACCGAACGTGATCACCACAGCGCTCGCCACCAAATGCCAAAAGGAAGTGGAAAAGGCGACCGACCCAAGCCCCGTGCCGATCAGCACCATCCCCATCGCCATCGCGCTCAATGGATGCAGATACTTGGTGAAAAATCGCGTCACCGATCCTTGCAACAGGATCACCAGCATGGCCGATGCGGTAAAAATCAATCCGATGTTGCGTGCGCTTTCGATCTGCCCAGCCCGCAAAGGCAACGATAGAGAGTATTGGGTGAACAGCGCCCAGACGAAGATCGTCACGAAGGAGAAGGACAGGAATGGTCGGTCGGTCACGATCTGTCGAATGCCATGTCGGTCCACTTTCGGACAATCTTCCCCGACACAATCGCGTTTGAGCAACACCAGATGCAAGAGGGCGAGCACAAAATAGACCAGGGCCGCTCCGCCAAACAACACGGTAGAACTTCGCGTATGTAGATAAGTTCCGAGCAACGGCCCCAGCGTCACGCCGATGTTTGCCGCGATGCCGCGGTAGGAAAAAGCGGTCGTCTTCAGGCCCGCTGAGGCCAAGGTGGCGATGCCCGCTTTGGCACCGGGCGCGTACAGACCGCCGCCGATTCCAGCGATCAGGTTGGTGAGCAACAGCGTCGCAAACGTCCCGCCCCAGATGAAGCCGAGCAGACCGATGCCGCGGATGAGCAGTCCGCCGACCATCGTAAACCGTTGGCCGAATTGGTCGGACAGAAAGCCGCCAAGCAGACTACCGACCAGAAAAGCGATCGACCCGCCTCCAAGCACCAGCCCGGTGCTGCCTAAGGAAAGTCCCTTTTCGGTCGAGAGGATGATCGCGAAAAATGGCAGTAGCATGTACGAACCGAGATGGGTGAACAAAATACCGCCGAGCAACACATAGATGGAGCGACCGAGCTGTGGCAGAAATGCCATGGTGTCATCACCTCAGTCTTACCTTGCCACAAGTAGAAAAAGAGCATGCGGTTCTGACACAAGAGTGTCGATTTTGTAAGGTAGCTGACGTGCGCTGGCAGTAGGTGGTGTTGTATGATAGAAATTGAACCAGAAGGAGGGAGTATCGTGTTAGATGCAGCGAATCCGACGTTTATTGTGGCCTTCTTTGCGGGGTTGTTGTCTTTTGTCTCCCCGTGCTGTCTGCCGCTTTATCCGTCTTACTTGTCGTACATTACAGGCGTTTCCTATCAGGAGATGTACGAGCACCGCAACCAAGCGGCAGTTCGGCGCAAAGCGTTGACCTATTCCTTTTTCTTTGTACTTGGCTTTTCGCTGATCTTTATCGTGCTCGGCATGTCGGCTAGCACGATCGGCGCGCTTTTTTCTAACTATGGAGATTTGATCCGCCAGATCGGTGGGATTTTGATCATCGTGATGGGCTTGTTTCTATCTGGCATCATCAAAATTGACGCGTTGCTCTCGACGAAGCAGTTGCGGCTGAAATGGCGCCCTGCTGGCTACTTTGGTGCGGTGATCGTCGGCATTTCCTTCGCGGCGGGCTGGACACCTTGCATCGGCCCGATTTTGGCGTCGGTGCTGGCGATCGCAGCTTCCAATCCGGCGAGCGGGATGAGCTTGATGCTGTTTTACTCGATCGGTTTTGCGCTTCCGTTTTTGATCATGGCCTATACGCTGGGCTCGGTGCGCTGGATGATGAAGTACGCGCAGACGATTTCGAAAGTGGGCGGTATCGGCATGATTTTGATGGGCGTACTGCTTCTGACCGACTCGCTGACCAAAATCACCACATGGCTGATTCCGCTGTTCGGCGGCTTCACCGGCTTCTAAAGGAGGCATGACGAAGATGAATCGCACAATGAAACTGGTGCTCGGCGGGGCAGTGATCGCTCTGCTCGCGGTGGCCGCGTACCTGAGCAATCAGCAGGGTTCGACCGGAGAAGAATCCAAGGAAACGGAGAACAAAGCGGGCGATGTGGCAGAGATGCCAGTTGTCGGCTACCGGGCACCTGCGTTTGAGTTGCAGACGTTCGACGGGCAAACGGTTAAGTTGTCCGATCTGAAGGGCAAACCGGTCGTCCTGAATTTTTGGGCGTCTTGGTGCGGGCCGTGCCGCGATGAAATGCCCGATCTGGAAACGGTGCATAAGCAGTACGGGGATCGTGTGCAATTTTATGGCATCAATTTGACCTCGCAGGACAATCTGGACAAGGCAAAAGCCTTTATGAAGGAGATGGGTGTTTCATTTCCCAGCCTGATGGACGCCGATGAGAAGACAGCTAAGGCGTACCGCACGTTCTCGATTCCGATGACGTATGGAATCGACCAAAATGGCATCGTCTCTGAGATCCACAAAGGACAGATCAACAAAGTGGTGATGGACGGCATGTTGCAACGTCTGGTTGCAAACTCGGGGCAATAGGAAACAGATGTCCATTTTGCCAAGCGGGTTGCATCTGGGGCCGATCGCATTCGATGATTCAGGGTGGGTCGGCCTGTTGTTGGCGTTTATCGTTTTTTTGTTCGTGACGAAGCGAATGTTCATCAGGCGTGGTGGCGATGGTGAAAAACTGACCGATGTGCTGCTTGTGATGGCCGCGGTGTGGGTGTTGACGCCTCGTCTGCTGTCGTTTGTGTACGCACCTGTCGAGTCATTTTCCCATCCGATCCTGACACTGGTCGGTGGCCAAGTGCCGTTTGGTCAGTGGTGGGGGACGGCTATCGCTCTGGGATATGGATTTTGGCAACAGCGGAAGCATCAGTTCGAGTTGCGGGTGGCAGGGGATGTTGTGGCGCGGGCGTTTGTGCTCGGGTTTGCGGTGTACTCGCTGTGTTATGCCGTAGCAGGTGCGCCGACCAATCTGCCATGGGCGGTGACGCACGGGGAGCAAAGCTATCATCCGCTAAATTTGTACCAAGCGGCTGTGGCGTTGGGGATTTTTGCCCTGCGTCGAAGCGGTGCGTGGTCACTTTTGCTGTTCGGTGCTGGAATGTTGCTGTTGTCTCTGTTGCAGGTGCATCCGTACACGTTGTTTGGATTGGCCATGCTGCAGTGGCTTTGGCTGTTGCTGGCACTGGTCGGACTGTTCGTCTTGATCGGTTTGGCCGATCAGAAAGTGGAAAAGGCTGCCTGAGGCAGTCTTTTTTTCCTGTTATGAAAAAGACCAACGCGCGATGCGACGTTGGTCTTTTTGAATTTCTGGTGCATGTGGAAGATTAGTAGAAGCCGCGGTAACCATAGCCGTATCCGTAACGGCCATATCCATAACCGGCATACAACGGAGCCAGAGCCAGCAGCGTAAGAAAGGGGAGGAAGAAAAGTGGGAAAAATACTTCTTGGCCGTCCACTTGACCTGGACGGTCTGCCGTTTCGAATTTTTGCAGGTTGCTGTCTGCTGCCGCCAGCCCGCCGCCTGGAATACGCTCCATGTAGATGCCGTCGCGGGTGACTCTGCGAACAATACCAACATGTCTGCCGCTGCGACAATGCGCGATGACCGATTGGCCCATGTAACCGCGTGCTTGATTATAACCAATTGCCATTTGCAAGAACCTCCTTTAGCTCTTTTATGATCATCCTACGAAAAGCGGCGCGTACAAGCGTTCCGCACTTGCTGATTTCTAACGCCAGATAGAAAAAATAGGCAATCACATTGACAGTGGCGGACAGGTTGCGGTATGTTAGAAACAAATACATGAACAATTGCTCATATATAATCATACACTGATTGGACAAAGGAGGGATCTTACGTGGAAACAAAGACCGATACTTGCTGCAACGTGATCCACGGAGAGACGGTGAACATGGTGAAAGCGGCGGAGTTGCCGGAGGAGCAGGTGAGCGATCTGGCGACGATCTTTCAAGCGTTGGGAGACACGACGCGAGTGCGGATCATACATGCACTAGTGCAGTCGGAGATGTGTGTCTGCGATCTGGCAGCCGTGCTCGGCATGACCCAGTCGGCGATCTCACATCAACTGCGCACGTTGCGCAATCTTCGCATCATCAAGCGCCGCAAAGAAGGTCGCGTCGCCTATTACAGCATCGATGATCATCACATCCTGACGCTTTTCAATACCGGGCTCGAGCACGTCTCGCATCGTTAGAACCACACGGCATTTCCATGTTGGAGAGGAGGAGAAATACAGATGGGTAACAATCAAGGATTCAATCGGGAGAAAAAACAAGCGCCAATCAACCACGATGAACATGATCGGACACACGACCGGGAACAGGTACGCGATCATGAAAAAGACGTAAAACATGCGCATGATGTAGACTCTACATTTGAACAAGTACACGACCATGATGGTGAAAATAGCCATGAACATGCAGACGACCATGAACATGCACATAAACTTGAACATGCAGACGATCATGAACATGCACATAAACTTGAACATGTAGACGACCATGATCATGCACATAACCATGGACATGCAGACGGCCACGATCACACACACGACCATAATTACGCACATGACCACGAACACGATCATGACCATTCGGCCTCTTGCTGTTCCACAGATGCAGGTGTATGTTGCCCGCCATCTGACCATTTTGAAGAGCTGGTGATGCTTTCGGATGTCCAACCAGAGGAGTCGAGTGCTACCGATCTGCAGCTAGGTGAAGCACGCTCCGTGTTTCGCGTCGATGGGATGGACTGTGGTGAATGTGCGCGCACCGTGCAGCGCGTGATGGGCAAACTAAGCGGGGTGCGCGAAGTGGCGGTCAGCTTTAACACCACGAAAATGACGGTCGTGCACAACGCGTCGCTGGAGACGATTCAAAAGACGGTCAGCGATGTTGGCTATCGGGCCACCGTCCTCGAGACCACGCTCCAAGATCCAGACGTTCCTGTCGCAACGGGAGGCGAAGCGGCTGAACCTGGCTTCTGGGAAAAACACAAACGCACTGTTCTGACCACCGTCTCGGGCCTGTTCCTCGGGGTTGGACTGATCACCGAATTTGCGGGCGGGTCCGAATCGGCAGCTATCGTCTGCTATCTGATCGCGATCCTCACAGGTGGCTTCTATGCCGCCCGAGCTGGCTATTTTGCCTTAAAATCGTTCACGCTCGATATGAACTTCCTGATGACTGTCGCGGCGATCGGGGCTGCTGCAATTGGCGAATGGTCGGAAGGTGCCACCGTCGTCTTTCTCTTCTCAGTCGGCAACTGGCTACAGGCCAGCACGATGGAACGCACTCGACGCTCGATCCGTTCTCTGATCGGTTTCGCTCCCAAAGAAGCGTTGGTTCGTCGCAATGGACAGGAGCAAACCGTATCGGTCGATCATTTGCAGATCGGAGACCTGATCCTCGTCCGGCCCGGTGAGCGCATCCCGATGGATGGACGGGTCGAAGCTGGCTCCTCCACCGTCAACCAAGCGCCTGTCACTGGCGAATCGATCCCTGTGCTGAAGCAGATGGGGGATGAAGTATTCGCAGGTACACTCAATGAAACGGGCGGTTTGGAAGTGATTGTGACCAAAAAAGTTCAAGATTCCACGCTCAGCCGCATGATATACTTGGTGGAGGAAGCTCAAGAACAGAAAGCGCCGTCGCAGCAGTTTGTTGACCGCTTTGCCACATATTACACACCGATCGTCGTGGTGCTGGCGATCCTGATCGCCGTGCTGCCGCCGTTGTTTACGGGCGACCCGTTCAGCGATTGGATCTACCGCGCATTGGCGTTGCTCGTCATCGCCTGCCCCTGCGCGCTCGTCATCTCCACCCCGGTCGCCATCGTCGCTGCCATCGGCAACGCAGCCAAGCGCGGCGTGTTGATCAAAGGCGGCGCGTACCTCGAACTGATGGGCCAAATCAGAGCGGTCGCATTTGATAAAACGGGCACACTGACGCAAGGCAAGCCTGTCGTCGTTCTCGTAGAACCGTTTGACGGCGTTGATCAAGAGCAACTGCTCACCGTCGCCGCTTCCATCGAAGCGCGCTCCGAGCATCCGTTGGCCCGTGCTGTCCTGCTGCTTGGTGAGCAAAAAGGCATCCGAGCGCTGCCTGTGCAACAGTTCCAGGCTGTTGCAGGCAAAGGTGCACAAGGTCATCTCGACGGCGCGCTGTATCGGATTGGCAAACCATCGTGGTTTGAAGAGCTCGGCTACGACGGAACTGACAGATTGAAAACGGTTCTCTCCGTTCAGCACGAACAGGGCCATACGGTGATGCTGGTCGCTGATGAACAGCAGATCATCGGTTTGATCGCTGTGGCCGACACCGTTCGACCAGACAGCGCAGACACGATCGCCAAGCTGAAACAGGCAGGTACCGCCCATACAGTGATGTTAACAGGTGACCACGCCCGCATCGCCAAATCGATCGCCAAGCAAGTCGGGATCGATGAGTACCACGGCGACTTGCTCCCCGAGCAAAAGCTGGCTCGCATCACCGAACTCAAACAGCGTCACCACCTCGTCGCGATGGTCGGTGACGGCATCAACGATTCCCCCGCCCTAGCCGCCTCCGACATCGGGATCGCGATGGGTGGGGCAGGAACGGACATCGCATTGGAGACGGCCGATATCGTCTTGATGTCTGATGACATCAGCAAATTGCCGTTCACCGTCCGTCTCAGCCGCAAAGCGCTGCGCCTGATCAAGCAAAACATCTGGTTCTCCCTGCTCGTGAAACTTGCGTTCCTTTTGTTGACCGTAGCAGGTCTATCCAACCTGTGGATGGCCGTGTTTGCAGATACTGGTGCGGCTCTGCTCGTCATATTAAACGGTATGAGATTAATCAAAGTGCGATAAACAATCCCAACGATAGCAGGAGGAAGCAACATACATGAAAAAGCTGACCAAGATCGTGTTTGCCAGCGCGATTGTGATGACGATCGCTACAGGCTGTGGCACGTCTGACAAGGCGACGACGACCGACGAACATTCCGGACATGGCGACCATGCTTCTAACGGTGGCACCAGCAATGGTGGACATCCTGCCGGGGCACAAGCGGAAGCCTATAAAACGCTGAAAGTTGGCGAAAGCGTCAAATTGACCAAGATCGGTGATATGCAGGAAGTGACGGAAAACGCCATGTCCTATCCGAAGTTCCTATCGAGCAAAAACACCAAGATCAAGCAATCTTACGCGGCAGCTGTGCAGAATCTCGATGTCCTGAAATTCATTCCCTGCTACTGCGGTTGTGGTGATCACGCCGGACATAAAAGCAACGCCGAGTGCTTTGTGAAAGACGTCCGCGAAGACGGCGCGGTCGTTTGGGACGACCACGGCACCCGTTGCGACACCTGCATGAACATTGCCCTCGAAGCGGCTGATATGAAAGCACAAGGCAAGTCAGCGCAAGACATCCGCGAAACGATCGACAAAAAATACAAAGAAGGCTACGCGAAACCAACACCGACGCCGATGCCTTCATAATTTACAGGATACAGGAGGCTGTTGAGAATCTCTCAACAGCCCTTTTTGATGTTGGAAGCAGATCAACTGCACGCTGCAAACGATATGACTGCTGAGCAGATTTTGGCTGTCTTCGAACCTCGATGGAGATCGATCGGAAATGGTACGGCATGTCATCCTGTGTCCATTTAGACTTGTTTTTCGATTTCAATTCGCTGTATAGTATGAAGCGTGAATGTATGTTTGACTTTTCAGAAAGGGGATGTTACCCATGAATATAAAATCGGCTGATCGATTGCAAGGACTACCCACCCAATTTTTCTCTACGATGGTGGCAAAAGTAAACTCGTACATCGCCCAAGGGCATGATGTGATCAACCTCGGCCAAGGCAATCCGGACTTGCCAACCCCGCCGCATATTGTCGAATCGCTGCGCCATGAGGTGCTCGATCCTGTCACGCACAAATACCCGCCGTTCTCCGGGCTGTTCGAATTGAAGCAGGCGATCGCATCTTGGTACAAAAACGAATTTGACGTCGATCTCGACCCAGCGACCGAAGTGGCGATCCTCTTTGGCGGGAAAACGGGCCTCGTCGAAATTTCCCAATGTCTGCTCAACCCCGGCGATGTTTGCCTTGTCCCCGATCCGGGCTATCCTGATTACTGGTCTGGCGTCGCGCTTTCTGGCGCGGAGATGACGATGATGCCGTTGTTGCGCGACAACGCTTTCTTACCCGACTACAGCCAGATTCCGGCAGACAAGCTCGCCAAAGCCAAGTTGATGTTCCTCAACTATCCGAACAACCCGACTTCGGCAACCGCACCGCGCGCCTTTTACGAAGACACAGTCCGCTTTGCGGAACAGAACAACGTGATCGTCGCGTCCGACTTCGCATACGGTGCAATCGGTTTCGATGGAGTAAAACCGGTATCCTTCCTGCAAACGCCAGGCGCGAAAGAGGTCGGGGTCGAATTCTACACCCTCTCGAAAACGTACAACATGGCAGGCTGGCGCGTCGGCTTTGCGCTGGGGAACAAAGAGGTGGTCCGTTTGATCAACCTGATCCAAGACCATTACTACGTCTCGTTGCCAGCTTTTATCCAGCGTGCTTCGGTCACTGCGCTCACCTCATCTCAAGACTGCGTGCACCAACTGGCCGCTACCTACGAACAGCGCCGCAATGTCTTTGTGAGCGGTTTGAAAAAAGCGGGTTGGGACGTGCTGACGCCACAAGGCTCTTTCTTTACGTGGGTGCCAGTGCCAAAAGGCTTCACGTCGGTCGAGTTCTCGGACACGCTCTTAGAACAGGCGCACGTGATGGTCGCGCCGGGCGTCGGCTTTGGACCGAGTGGAGAGGGGTATGTTCGAGTCGGTCTTTTGACCAGCGAACAGCGTTTGCAGGAAGCGGTTGAGCGAATGGCCAAGATTTCTCTCTAATCGATTTTCGGCAAAGTCATTGACACTCTCTCGCAGAGGTTGTAATATCGTCTACAGAAGTTTTCTCACATATAAGACAACTCTTATCCAGAGCAGGCGGAGGGACTGGCCCTACGATGCCCGGCAACCGGTTTTCACGTACTTGTGATCACACGGTGCTAATTCCTTCAGGAAATATCCTGAGAGATAAGAGGCTGACCATGAAATTTTGTCGCCTCTTTCTTGACCAAGAAAGAGGCTTTTACTATGTTCTAGACTATTCGCATAGAGGTGATCGTCTCGTGACCCGACAAGAATTTGTTCATGTCACCTATTTGGCCCACGGCAAACCGGGTACAGATTGGCAGAAAAAAGCGGAAGGCATCGCGATCGGTCTGACTGTTGGCTCGTGGACAGACCTTCCGGCAGCTCGCAAGGATGCGATGCAAAAACATCTCGGACACGTGGTAAAGGCAGAAGAGATCGGCATGGATGCACACGGCCTCAGCCAAGCGCTGTTGACCATCGCCTATCCGACGCTCAATTTCACGCCGGATGTGCCAGCGCTGTTGACTTCGGTGTTCGGCAAACTGTCGATGGACGGAAAGATCCGACTGGTGGACATCGAATTGCCTATCGCGTTCCAAAGTCAATTCCCTGGCCCGAAATATGGCATCGACCAAATCCGCAAGCAGTTGGGCATCGAAAATCGCCCGCTGTTGATGAGCATTTTCAAATCGGTGATCGGGTACGACATCGAGGCACTGGCAGACGCGTTCTACCAGCAGGCGCTCGGTGGCGTTGATTTGGTCAAGGATGACGAAATCTTCTTTGATGAAACGTACGCGCCGTTCGAAAAGCGCATCGAAGCCTGCCGTCTGGCAGCGGAGCGTGCCAAAGAGCAGACTGGCAAGAGTACGCTTTATGCGGCGAACTTAACCGGACCTGTCACCGAAATTTTCGAGAAAGCGCGTCGGGCAGTGGACGCAGGGGCGAACGCGCTTTTGCTAAACGTTTTGACCTACGGCTACGATGTGTTGCAGCGCCTCGCTGCCGACCCGAAGATCACGGTGCCGATCATGGCCCATCCGGCGATGGCCGGTGCGATGTATCCGTCCGAACAGTATGGGATCGCAGCTCCGGTGTTGCTGGGGAAACTGATGCGCGTGGCGGGGGCCGATTTCTCGCTCTATCCGTCGGCGTATGGCTCGGTCGCGATGGAACGCGGCGAAACGTTGAAGATCGCCGAGGCGTTGCGTGCCGAACAGAGCGGTCTCAACCGTACGTTCCCGGTGCCGTCCGCGGGCATTCATCCAGGTCTTGTGCCAGTATTGTATGGAGATCTCGGCAATGACCAGATCATCAATGCTGGCGGTGGTATCCATGGGCATCCGGGCGGCTCAAGTGCGGGCGGACGGGCGTTCGTGGCGGCAATTGATGCGGTGGTGGCAGGAAAGACGCTGAGCGAAGCGGCTGAACAATCCAAAGAATTGAAAACAGCTTTGGAGCTGTGGAACAAATAGAGAAGGAGTCGGGCAACTATGAGTAAACGCATCGCGATCTTTTGTGACTTTGACGGCACGATTACGGAGCGCGACATGATCATCACGATCATGGAGAAGTTTGGCGCTCCTGGCTGGGAGACGATCAAGGATCAGATTCTCGGTCAAGAGATTACGATCCAAAGTGGAGTCGGTCAGCTCTTCGCTGGCATTTCATCTGCAAAGCAGGACGAAATCGCAGCCTATGCCCAAGAGGTCGCGGTGATTCGCGAAGGGTTTGCGGAGTTCCTGACGTTTTGTAAAGAGCAAGGAATTGATTTTTGGGTGACCAGTGGTGGGATCGACTTTTTCGTCCTCCCGCTTCTGGCTCCGTTTGCGATTGATAACCCGATCTACAGCAACGGTAGCAGTTTTACTGGCGAGCAGATCGAGATTCTCTGGCCGCACGCTTGTGACGAACATTGCACCAGCGGCTGTGGGATGTGTAAACCGTCCGTCCTGCGCAAGTTCCCAGATGAAGAGACGTTCAAAGTGGTCATCGGTGACTCGATCACCGACTTGCAGGCGGCCAAACAAGCCGATTTCGTGCTGGCCAGATCACTTTTGCTACGGAAATGTCAGGAACTCGGACTTCAACACGCTGAATTTGTAACATTCCATGACTGCATTACAGTGCTGAAACAACTCATTAACGAACAAAAGGGGGAGGTTCTGTCATGAGCCAAACATACTTGCAGGAAGAGCGCTACCGCATTGCGGAGCAACTGGTCGCTGTTTCCCAAAACTTTGCATCAAAAGGCTGGTTCCCAGCGACGAGTGGGAACTTGTCGGTCAAATTCAGTCAGGAGCCGTTGACCTTTGGCGTCACCGCAAGTGGTCGTGACAAAGAGAACCTGACGATCCATGACATTTTGTTCGTCGATGGCGATTCGAAAGCACTAGAGCCGACCCAGTTGAAGCCGTCCGCAGAGACGTTGATTCATGCAGAAGTGTACAAACGCATCGGTGCAGAAGCCGGTTCTGTGTTGCATGTACACACGATCTATAACAACCTGATCTCCGAGATTTTTGCCGATCAGCAGTCGGTGGTCATCTCCGACATGGAGTTGATCAAAGGCTTGAACATCTGGGAAGAAGGAGCGACGATTGAAGTGCCGATCGTCGAGAACTTTGCTGACATTCCGCGATTGGCTGAAGAGGTCGGCAAGCGTCTCGACCCGCGCGTTCCGGGCGTTTTGATCCGTAAGCACGGTATCTATGCGTGGGGGGACAGCGTGGCGTCTGTGAAGCGCCATGTGCAGGCCTTTGAGTTTATGTTCGAGTACCTGTTCAAGTATCTGCAATTTCAGGGCTCCGCAGGTAAAGTCCCGACAGTTGTTTGAAATGTGTGATAAAATCGAGTCAAGATATTAAACCTCAGAGGAGGAATCAACATGCCGTCCATTCGCTTTGTGGCAACCGATGAACGCATCGAAGGCGTTGAGCAAGTAACCGAGTATCTGAATACGCAAGGTATCGTCTACGAATACTGGGATATTTCCAAACTCCCGCTGGAACTGCAAGAAGACTACAAAGTCACGCCGGAATTGCAAGAAGCGATCCTCAACACGTTTCGTCCTGAGATCGACGCACTGTCCGAGAAGCATGGCTACAAGTCCTCCGATATCGTCGTGCTGTCCGATCAGACCCCGAACCTGGAAGACCTGCTCACCAAGTTCAAAGACGAGCATCACCACACCGAGGACGAAGTGCGCTTTATCGTCGATGGCGAGGCGATTTTCACCCTGAAAGGGCCGAAAGATGATACGTACTATGATGTTATTCTGTACCCGGGCGATTTGATCTCGGTGCCGACCAACACCCGCCACTGGTTCACGCTGACCGACCTGCGCAAGGTGAAGGCGATCCGTATCTTTGAGAGCAAAGATGGCTGGGTTGCGGTGTATGATGAGAGTGAGTTGCAGAAGCAGGCGTAGTGCTTGTTCGTGGGTTGCGTAGAGAGTTTTACTACATCGAACTAGACAGGAAAATGTTGAGTTCGGTTTGACGAAAATGCTAGTTCGTTGTGGGTATTCGAATGTCATAACCTCCTGATGCCAAAACACAGGAGGTTTTCTTATGTCCAAAAAACGTGTCACTTTTCGCAATGGTGCAACACAAGAAGTAAAAGGAAGTGAATAAGCAGGTGTTGATCGAGCAGGTGGTGGAAGCGGTGAGCGTGCAAGAACGACAGATGATAGTTTGTTTCGCCTTAGATGAGAAAAAGGCACCCGTTATCGAGTGCCTTAAAAAACTATAGTCGTGACCAAATTCGCCCGCCAAATCCGCCGGTTTCGGATACTTTGACGAACCCGTCTGATGACATTAAGTTCAGCCTCAAGGTGCCACTTTGCAAGATTCTTCCACGCGGTACATCAGCCCAAGAGCCATAGATATCGGTCGCCCGGCTAATCGGATCATATCTCAGGGTTCCATGAAATACGTTCGTAAAGGTTTGCCCCCCACCGTTGTCGCTTAATCCGGTCCACCAGACTTGGTTGCCAATTTGCCGAATGTAGTAACGGCCTCCATCGTCGCATCGCCAGGTTCCCGTCAAATTCAACACCCGAGTAGCTTGCGCATCAACAAAAGAGTCCCAATCATGTGCTTCTCGCGAATGTGTCGACATAGGTACCCAAACGTAGTACATAAGTATGCACCCCTCTATAGGCATTTATATTTGTTACACCATATGTAGCCAATAAACACTGTGCTCTAGGCAGATGCGGATTGTCGATAGGGACAAATAATCGTAGCTGAACTTAGACATGCAATACTTCATGGTAAAATCAAATCTGGCAGATTAGTTGTCGGCTCCATGAGATTGCCTGAGATATTACTTGCCCTTAAAAAAAAAAAGCGACCCTCCAGAAAGGCGGCTCGCTTTTTCAATACGGAAAGAAACTGGATAAATCTTCGAACAAACTGTTGTATACACTCGGGGTGTCTTCCTGCAATTCCAGCTCTACACCCGGCACAGGCAGGCACAGGGCATCATCATACAACCTTTGAATCCCATGTTCCGCCAAAAATGCTAGGACTGTTGCTTCGTAGTTTGCATGTTCAGGCAAGAAAGGGCTGTCCCGAAACTCCACAGCCAGTTTCTCATCTACCAGCCGATCCCGCTCGAATTTCACCATTGCGTAGGGTTCGAGGATTGACAGTTGAATTTCCAGCCAGTAATGGAACGGATGGTTTTTCAGGTATTCGTGCTGCTGATTCCATCCAATGTTCGTGTCCACAAGATTGATTTTGTAGGAAAAGCATTTTGCATAGTTCAGGTCGGTCTCGTTTTCAATCAGGCAATTCGCAAAGCGAGTCCGCAACTCCGGTATCCAGTATGTAGAGTCTGCTCTGTATTGAGAAGTGTAGAGGGCGCCAAAACGCTCCTCTACGTTCCGTTCGTAAAGCGATTGAATTTGCGGGATGATCGGATGCATGATAGATCCTCCTAGTTAGGACACGGGATAGCCGTGGATGTTACCTTTTTTGTCTTGGTGCACCTTGATCTTCGGCTTACTTGGCCCTTGATCGTATAGGCGTACACTGCCGTCAAGCTTCTTGCCCTCGCCGCGAACCCAAGCATCCTGTGTCTCACTTACGGTCGGTTGGTACAACTGATACCCTGCAAGAGTGTCGGCTCATAGTCTAGTTGAAATGGATCGCTGAGCTATCAACTCGAAGGCGTCACGACCATAGTCAAAGCTGCTACGAAGAATCCCCTGAATTGGAGCCAGGGCGAAATCAATTCATGTGCCAAAATTCCTCCCCCCTTTCAAGAGGGGCTGAGCCTATTTAATCGACAAGTGGCAAACCAATCCATGCAAGAAGCTTGTCTATCATTAATCAAAATAGACTTTATTATGGTATACTTGAGATAGAAAAGGTGTGTTCTTAGATTTCGCGCCATGCATTTTGTGAGATCTAAGCTGGAGTGCCTACTTTTTTTTGCAAAAATAGGGGGAAGGAAGAAGGCCATCATGAGTAACATACGGAAAAAAACAGACGTTATCTTAATTGGTGCCGGAGTCATGAGCGCGACTTTGGGATCTTTACTGAAAGAGTTAGCACCAGACTGGGAAATTAAAGTGTTTGAGAAACTCGCAAATGCAGGAGAAGAAAGCTCGAACGAATGGAATAATGCGGGTACAGGCCATGCTGCTCTGTGCGAGCTTAATTATACATCCGAAAAATCGGATGGATCAATCGATGTTAGCAAAGCGATAAAAATCAATGAACAATTTCAGCTGTCCAGACAGTTTTGGACCTATCTTGTGAACACTAGCAATCTGATTCGGAATCCACAGGACTTTATCATGCCCATTCCCCATATGAGCTTCGTACAAGGGGAAGGGAATGTAACGTTTTTGAAAAAACGCTTTGAAGCACTGTCGACCAATCCTCTCTTTCAAGGAATGGAATACTCGGATGACCCTGAAAAACTGAAGGAATGGATCCCGCTGATCATGGAAGGTCGTACATCGAATGAACCGATCGCGGCCACAAAGATCGACTCCGGAACGGATGTCAACTTTGGTGCGTTAACACGCATGATGTTTGACCACCTAAAGAGTAAAGGCGTTGAGGTCAATTACAAGACTAGCGTTGAAGGTTTGAAACGTACCGCCGACGGCTCGTGGGAATTGAAAGTGCATGACATCGAAAGAGGTAAAATCGAATATCATACTGCAAAATTCGTTTTTATCGGCGGTGGTGGCGGAAGTCTGCCTTTGCTGCAAAAAACCGGTATTCCTGAGTCGAAACATATTGGAGGATTCCCTGTAAGCGGTCTCTTTATGGTATGTAACAATCCGGAAGTCATAGCGGACCATCATGCTAAAGTATACGGGAAGGCTAAGGTTGGCGCTCCTCCGATGTCTGTTCCGCATCTTGATACAAGATATATCAACAACAAAAAAACATTGCTGTTTGGACCGTTCGCCGGCTTTTCACCAAAGTTCTTGAAAACAGGTTCTAATTTTGACTTGATCGGTTCTGTAAAACCGAATAACCTCATCACGATGATGGCAGCAGGCGTAAAGGAGATGGCATTGACAAAATACCTGATCCAGCAAGTGATGTTATCAAATGACAAGCGTATGGAAGAATTGCGCGAGTTTATTCCGAATGCCCAAAAAAAGGATTGGGATATCGTGGTAGCAGGCCAGCGTGTGCAGGTTATTAAAGATACGAAGGCCGGAAAAGGAACCCTTCAATTCGGTACGGAAGTCATCAGCGCGGCTGACGGCTCGGTCGCTGCCTTGCTCGGAGCTTCTCCAGGTGCTTCTACTGCTGTTCACGTTATGCTTGAGGTATTGGAAAAATGCTTCCCGCAACATATGATGGAGTGGGAAGAGAAGATCAAAGAAATGATTCCGTCCTATGGCGTGTCACTCGCGGAAAACCCGGAGCTCTTCCAGGAAATTCACGCGTCAACAGCGCAGGCGCTTGGTCTAAGCGAACAAGAACTGGTCTATAGTTAATTGTTCGTTGCACAACTGATCCCCATCAAGGGTGTCGGCTCATATGATATTTCATGACAAAATAGATCCCCTGAGCCTCAAAACTCATAGGCGGGTCTATTTCTGTTTGTTTTACGGGCAAGGTTTTTATGAAGCCATGACTATACTCGAAGAGAGTATAGTCGGTGTTGAGGGCTTTTCGGACGGGGCAATCTGGGGAAGAATGGGTGCCGTGATCGGCGTGAATGGGATATATGGGAATACCTGTATAAGAGCAAGACGAGGCAAGGAGTTTGGGTGTGGTGTGGGCATGAGTTTGAGGCTGAGGCGGAAAAGAGTGCGAAGGAGTATTTGCAAAGTTTGGGACAAGAGGGAATATGAACGGTGAATTGGGCGACCCGTATTGACCAAAGTATTAAAGAATGTTTCTTCTGCACCGCATTCAAGGATGAGAAGTAACGATCTTATTCAACCCCATAGGACGAAAGATCCTCTGTCAAAATGTAATGCTTCTTGTTGTAAGAAATATGCGTTGTCGCGCCCTCTAAATAGATTAAAAGATCGGCCGTGGTTTGCTTTTTATTGTATTCCAATCCTTCAGGTGAGGTTGACAGAACGATCTTGTACGGGAACGTTTCGGGGAGTGAATTATCCGCAGAAAGTTTCGCTTTCGAAAGAGTTAAGACGATCCCACGGATATTGTCTCCCTTTAGATCAACAAGAGGCTGCGTTGAACTTCCGTCCGCACTCACTTTAAAAACTTGGACATGATCGAGATAGTCGAATTTCATGTCAAATGTTTGGTTGATAGATACTTCGAGGTCAGATTTGAGTGGAGATGGATCACTACACCCAAACATCAATGTTGCAAGCACAAATAGCAGAACTATATTAAATCTATACAGCATCATCATATCCTCCTAATCCGAAATATGATAGAGAGTGGTGCTCCATTCCCTTTCAACTGTAGCTTAGCAATAGTTTTCGTGCCACCATTTAACATAGGAAGCCCAAGATCATGTAGGCCAGGTATTGGAGTCAATCTCCGGATTCGGCTCTGGGACTTGAACGATACCATGATATCGATTCGCCGTACTACTGTCAGCAAGTATCGCCTGATAGCGGAATGCACAAGATCCACAGTTATACGCACTTTTTGGAGGAACAATCTACAAATGGGGAGAGCGTGTAGACTCTTTTTGGTTCTCATGCAGCGGGGCGGACTTGAACAACGGTAGGCTGTACCCGCTCGCAAATTCGAATCTTGCTCTCTCTGCCAAATTCCAAATAGAAAAAGCTGATGTCTACTTACAGACATCAGCTTTTTTGTTTCTGTTTTAGTACATATATCCGTAGTAAGTGCCCTTGTATTGACCATTTGGGAGCGGAGTAACACCCACGAGCCAGCCATTGAAGCCAGTGTTTTCATCACTGTAGTTATTCGGTGGGTAGCTGGAGAAGTACACTTCCAATTTGACCATTCCCTCGTCTAATTCGGGTTTTACCACGGAGTTTGTTGCTGCTTGTGCAGGAACTGTGTAAGTTGCTACACCTGCGAAAACAGTTGCGGCCAGCATAAGTGCGACAGGCATTTTTTTCATCAACTTCACCTCTTTCTTGTTTTGTAAAATAATAATATCACGATTTATAATTTTATAGGAATATTTTTGAAACTGTCATTATGGTGTCGTTATGAAAGCCAAGTACACCGTCAAAGAGCATCTTCTGAGCACGAAGAGCTTGAGCAAGATGGATAGAAACAGAAAGTTGTGGAGTTTACGCCGACCTTGTGTAGATCTGCTTAGTGAGGCAAGAGTATGACGAAGCAGGGAAGGAGAGCACCAGGAAGCCTCTAAGCAGATGGAATCGTTTCATCACTACATGATCTAGCAATTAGCACAGCACGAGATCATTTTTTGAAAGTAAAGCCCATGACACCCTATGAAAGACTGAAATGGGAGTGTTATTCTCGAACAAAGGTGAGGAGCGGGAAATTGGCAGGTTGCCTGTTCTTTCATAAAAAACACCGTTTTCGAGCAAGCTGTTATTTCCCTGGGAAATCTCGATTGAATCTGGCTACAGCTCTGCAAGTGTGCAAACCCCCTGTTGCGAAACAGGGGGTTTTTAGTCATTGTCAAAAACTTTTCGGTACGCTCCATTTAAAAGTTGTGTCATAATAGGTTTTGACATAAATTTATAATAAAAATGAACTGGCGCAGAGGTGAAGTTGATGAAACTAAAAGCTAAGATCGTACTCTTGTTTTCCTTGGTGATCATTTTGGGTACGGCTGCGATGGGAACTTTTGCAACGTATACATTGAACAGCAAGATCAAAGAAGCTGCTGTGCATAAGCTAACGTCCGATTTGGAGATCAGCAAAGCGCTGATTGAGAGCAAGTATCCGGGCGACTGGTCTGTTCAAGGGGACAAGTTATACAAAGGTAGCACGTTGATCAACGACAATACGGAACTTGTGGACATGGTGGGCGACCTGACTGGCGACACGGTCACCGTGTTTCTCGGCGACAAGCGCGTGACGACCAATGTCAAGAAAGATGATGGTGCGCGTGCTGTTGGTACGACCGTATCTGACATTGTCGCAGAAACCACGCTGAAAAATGGGCAAATCTACTTAGGCGAGGCGACAGTGGTAAATACGCTGAGCCAGACTGCATATGAGCCGATCAAAGACAAAAGCGGCTCGATCATCGGGATTTACTATGTGGGTGTACCTAATTCTGTCTATGATGAAATTGTGATCCGATTTATGGACCAGGTGATCATCTTCGGCATCAGCGGCCTGCTGGTGGCGATTATCGCTTCCTATCTGGTTGCACATTATAATGCGCGTCCTTTGTATAAACTAACTCAGGTGGCGTACCAAGTCGCCAGCGGTGACTTGCGGGTAGAAAAATTGACTGTGAATCGCAAAGATGAACTTGGTGACTTGTCGCGATCGGTCAACAGCATGGTCGATAACTTGCATGAGTTGATCGGAAGCGTGAGCGATACGGCTGTTCAAGTGGCCGCCTCTTCGGAGGAGTTGTCGGCGAGCACGGAACAAGCTGCGATCTCAACGGAGCAAGTGACCGAAACGATTCAAACGGTAGCGGCAGGCGCGGAGTCACAATTGCAGCGCACGCAGGAAAGTGAAATGGCGATCGAAGGTATGACGATGGGCATTCAAAGCATCGCCGAAACGTCGGTAGCCGTTGCGGAAGCCTCGTTGCAATCTGCGATGGAGGCGGAACAAGGGAACGAGTCGATTCAACAGGCGGTTCAGCAGATGGCGATGATTGTGGAGACGGTGAACGAATACGCATCGGGCATGAAAGTGTTGGAGCAGCGTTCGCAGGAGATCGGTGCGATCGTCGAGGTCATCACCGGGATCGCGGCGCAGACCAACTTGCTCGCCTTGAACGCTGCGATCGAAGCGGCACGGGCAGGGGAACATGGCAAAGGGTTTGCCGTGGTTGCCGATGAAGTTCGCAAGTTGGCCGAGCAGTCGGGCCAATCGGCAGGTCAGATCGAGAATTTGATTCAAGCGATTCAAGCAGAGACGACACGCTCGATCGATTCGATGGACAAAGTGATGCGCGAAGTGCAATCGGGTACCGAAGTGGTGCACGTTGCGGGGTCGGCGTTCCATCACATTTTGGAATCGGCAAGGCAGGTTGCGGAACAAGTGCAGGAGATGACCGCTTCTTCGCAGGAGATGAGCGCAAGTTCGCAAGAGGTAGCGCAGTCGGTGGAAGAGGTTACACGCATCGCCAATGACTCGGCGAGCAATGCGAAGATGGTTGCGGCCTCGTCTGAGGAGCAGTTGGCTGTGATCGAGGAAATCTCTCGTTCGTCCGAATCGCTCAGCGAGATGGCACAGGAGTTACAAGAGAAAATCAAAAAATTTCAGGTATAAGCAAGCAGACCTCCCAGCGATGAGCTCGGGAGGTCTAGTGCTTCAAAAATTCGCAACGAACCGTTCAAGTTGCTCTCGCTATGTTACCTGCATATTCTGTATGTAACGAGAAGAATGTGAGTTTCGTTACTTTCAAAAAGGAACTAGCAGTATAGACTAAAGTATTATATGTAACGAGAGGAGGTGGCGACATGGAAAGTGTGATTTCCAGAGTGCAGGAAATCCACCCTGTCGAAGTGGTGGAGCGGTTGAAGAACCGGGAAGCATTGCGCATCATCGATGTTCGAAGTGATCTAGAGATCGAACAGGGTAAAATTCCAGAAGCGGTGCATATTCCGTTGTTTGAAGTGATCGACCGTTACTCAGAATGGGACCGTGGCGAAGAGATCATCTTTGTCTGTCGATCGGGCAGACGGAGCATGGCAGTCTGTCAAGTGTTGACATTGGAAGGATTTCGCAATGTAAAAAATATGAGCGGTGGCATGCTCGCCTATCCTGCCGCGTTGTGATTTGCAGAAAACCTCACTTCTGGTGAGGTTTTTTTTGTTTTTGCATGAGGCTCCACGTTGTAATTCGTTCCGCTTGTTTTGTGGAGTGTGTCAGGCGTGGGAGATCAGTAATTTTCGACAAACTTGTACAAGCAGTTTTAAAAGTTTTGAAACGGACAAAGGCTAACTTACGTCTCACTTTACACAAGGAGGGGAAGTCGTGAGAAAACCTGTCATGATGGTCTTTTCATTTTTACTGATGTTTCAACTTTTGTTCACCGCGGTGCCGACACTGAGCTTTGCCTGCTCTTGTGTTCAGCCAGGGCCGCCACAGGAGGCGTTGGAAAAGGCAGGCGCTGTGTTTTCCGGAAAGGTGACGAAGGTCACGAAAACACGGGAGTTTATCAATGTGGAATTCGAAGTCAATACCGCTTGGAAAGGGGTCTCCGATCGAACGTTGACCGTTTTGACTTCGATCGGCGGGGAAGTGAGTTGCGGTTTCGATTTTAAAACAGGAAAAGAATATCTGGTCTACGCGTCGAAAATGAATAGCGGTGCCTTGGAGGCATCCTTTTGTAGCCGCACCAGGTTGTTGGACTCGGCTTCTAGCGATTTGCAAGAGTTAGGCAGCGGGACGACCTTTGATCGACCGCAGATTGAGCAACAAGTGACACCGGACCCGTCAGCCGCCGAGTTGAAACAAGAGCCAAAAAAAGAGTCTAAACAAGAGCCCAAAAAAGAAAAGAAAGAGATGACCTGGTTTGTCAAAACGGTATGGATTGTCATCGGGGCACTGTTTTTGACCGTTTTGGTCGTTGGACTGATCCGAATGAACCGAAGATAGGGCAAGACAGGGACAGGATGCGATTCTGGGAAAGATGAGGGAAGTTGGATGACGGTAGAAACGATTTTAAAAGAGGTTCCGCTTCTGGAGACGGAACGCTTCCGGCTACGGGACTTGCAAGACCGCGATGTGGAAGATTTTTTTGCCAATTTTTCCGATGAAGAGACGATGCGCTATTTCGGAATGGCTGCGCTGACCGAGCAAGCACAGGCGGTCAAGATGATGAAAGGCATGGAGGAGGGCCGGCAGGAAAACAGTGCCATCCGCTGGGCGATCGCGCGCCGTGAAGATGATCGTTTGATCGGCACGATCGGATTCCATAATTGGTCTGTGAAATCGTTCCGCGCAGAGGTCGGTTATGAGATCAACCGTGCCTATTGGGGACAGGGTGTGGCGACCGAAGTGTTGCGGGCAGTGCTCAAATGCGGGTACGAGGAGATGGGCCTGAACCGGATCGAAGCGATCGTCATTCCTGAAAATCTCGCATCATTCCGCGTGTTGGAGAAAGTCGGATTCAAAAAGGAAGGGCTGTTACAGGAATATATGCACTATAACGACCGCTATCACGATGCGGTGATCTTGGCGCTGCTCAAGCGCGAGTTTCTGGTGTAGACGAACACACCCCCGCTTCGACCGGAAGCAGGGGTGTGTCTTTTCTTACAAGTCGTTGCCCAAATAATAGGTATCGAGCATCTCTTCCCGAATTTCGCTGCCGATCTTCTGCACGCGATAGCCTTTTGCGTTCGGGCGCGAAGAGACGGTGCGGTGTAGGTCAGTGCCGATGAAGTGGAAGGCAGCGCCGTCATCGGCTGCGAGCCCGTCTTGCAGAGCACCTTCCAGAATCATGCGCTGAAAGGATGGACGGCGTTGCGCTTCGCCATCATAGTGCGGGGACGCACTGCCGGGTAGGAAACCGAGGCCAGACAGCGGGCTCAATTGGCCAAAATTCGAGTCGGTGATGCCCTGTTCAAACCAGCAGATCATGCCCGCGCTTAGTCCGGTGAGCAGGACCCCTTCTTCCCAGGCTTTTTTGAAAATTTGGTCGAGTCCCCATTCACGCCACAACACGAGCAAGTTGCGAGTGTTGCCTCCGCCGACATAGAGGATGTCTTTGTCCAGTACATACGCTTCGAGGTCGGACGACGGTGGCCGAAAGACATGGAGATGGGACGGTTCGCAGTTCAGTTCGCCCATCGCTTTGTAAAAGCGTTCTGTATAGTCGAGCGAGTCGCCGCTGGCGGTGGGCACGAAGCAGACTTTGGGTTTTGCTTTGCCCGTTTGTTGCAAGACATAGCGGTCGAGCAGCAGGTTGTCTGGCTCCATCGAAAAGCCGCCGCCGCCCATGGTGATCAACTGTTTCATGAGATCGCTCCTTGTTATTTTCTTGCACTCTTTTTCTTGCACTCATTGTAACGAGTCGGAAGTGGTTTGGAAAGGTGGGACTGCGGATGAAGCATTTGCGTTTGATATGCAGCATGATGGTGACATTGTTGTTGCTAGTGGCGATGCCATCTGTTGGCGCTGCCTGTGGATGTTCTTCGTTTACACTGGAGCAGCAAGTGCAGCGAAACCAAGAAGTGTTCCTTGGACAAGTTGTGCACTACGACCAGCGGGAGATCGTATCGCTCGATGGACTGCGGCGCTATGAGAATGTAGTCACCTTTTCGATCCGAACTTCTTATAAAGGCGTGGCCGACCGACTGGTTGAGGTCGAGTTCCCGCACAACCATAGTTCGTGCGGGATCATCATCAACGAGCGGGCCAATTATCTCGTTTTCGCAAACGATAGGGCAGGAAAACTCAGCACGGGTATGTGCGAAGGGACGACTTCCGTTTGGTCGCAAAACGGGATGTTCGGTCTTGTCGAACTGGAGGGTCACACCTTGCTACCTGCGCTCTCCTTGTTCGCAGTTGCGCTCGGACTGGCTGTGTGGCGTCGCTATCGACGCACTGGGAAAGCGAACTGAACACGAAATAACGGGGAGTGGCGGAGCAGATTGACAGAGGCTTTGTCTTTGAATCTCGCAGAAGAATCGGTGTATAATAGAAATCGGTTATTAATGGAAAACGGGAGGTTTTCAAGTGGCAATTCGAAAAATTGAACATGTAGGTCTTATGGTGCGCGACATTGAAACATCGATCAAATTTTACACCGAGGTGTTGGGCATGGAATTACATGGCCGCCTCACGCATACGAACGGTGTGATTCAACTGGCGTTTCTCGGCTTTCCAGGCGCGGAACAGACCGAACTGGAACTGATTCAAGGCTACAATGATGACCTGCCACAAGAGGGCAAGGTACATCATCTCGCCCTGAATGTCGATCATCTCGAAACGGAGATCGAACGGCTCCGACAGCTCGATGTGACGTTGATCGACCAAGAGATCACCACCTTGCCCAACGGCAATCGTTATTTCTTTTTCGCAGGCCCGGACGGTGAGTGGCTGGAACTGTTTGAGGTGAATCAGGGTTGATCATGACGTTTACAAAGCGATCGGAATCGCGTTCGATCGCCGGCAAGTGATTGAATGTTTCCAAAACGTGCAGAACCGCGCAGATTGGATATAATGAAAAGGAGTTGAGACGGAAAAGAGGAGATCGAGATGACAGAGCAATTGTCCGCCAAAAAAATGCGCGAATCTCGCGCAGTCAAAGCAAGTATCGTACTGCCGCCTGACACGAATACACACCATACGATGTTCGGGGGCAAGGTCATGGCCTACATCGATGACATCGCCGCTATTTCGGCGATGCGTCACTGCCGCAAGCGTGTCGTGACCGCTTCGACCGATTCGGTCGATTTTTTGAACCCGATCAAAGTAGGTGACTCCATCTGCTTGGAATCCTATGTGACCTGGACGCACAAGACCTCGATGGAGGTGTTCGTCAAGGTGGTGGCGGAAGACTTGCTGACGGGTCAGCGCGTGCTGTGCGCGACTTCGTTCCTGACGTTTGTGGCGCTCGATGCGGACAATCGTCCGACTCCGGTGCCGAATGTCATTCCGGAGACACCGGAGGAACAAAGCCTCTATGAGAGCGCCTCGATCCGAGCGGAAGCCCGCCGTGCCCGCCGTGCGGAAAGCAAGAAGCACGCCGAAGCGTTCAACCCGAAGAAGCCCTGGGATCGATAAAAATCAGTATCGATTACTATCTGCATCGTATAAAAAGTTGCTGATGTACAGCAAAAAAAGAGTCTGGGAGGCGCCTCCCAGACTCTTTTTGTCTGCCAAACGAAAGCGTGCTAGCGTTCAAATACGGTCTTGCCGCCGATGACGGTGCGGATGACGTTCGTTTGCAAAATCACGTCGGGGTGCTCGACCATGATGTCGCGGTCGAGAATGGTCAAGTCGGCAAATTTGCCCGGCGTGATCGTACCTTTGACCTCTTCCTCACGGGTCGCATAGGTACCGCCGACGGTGAAGAGGCGCACCGCTTCGTGCGGAGTCAACTTTTGCTCGGGCTGGTAGCCGCTGCGGGTGATGGCAGCGTGCAGGCCGAGCAGGGGTTCGATCGGCTCGATCGGAGCGTCAGAGCCGCCGCCGCAGAGCAGACCCGCGTCGAGCAGCGTTTTCCAAGCGTAGGAAGTGTTGTGGTGTTCCGGAGCGATGCGCTCCAGCACCCACGGGTAGTCGGACGTGACAAAGCGTGGCTGCACGTCGAGCGCCAATGCATCGCCGAGCTTTTGCATGCGCTCGAGCTGGTCGGACCGCAGCACTTGCGCATGAATCAGGCGGTGGCGGTGGCCTGCGATCGGATGTTTTTCCATCGCTTCCAGCACCATGTCGGCCGCCCCGTCACCGATCGCATGCACGGCGATCGGCATGCCGTATGCGACGCCCGCCGCCGCGATGGCGTTCATTTCCGCTTGAGACAGGATCGCCGTGCCATAGGTGCCAGGCGCGTCAGCATACGGCTTGGTCATCAGTGCGGTGCGTCCGCCCATCGCACCGTCAGCAAACAGTTTCAGCGCTCCGATGTTCACCCACTCATCGCCGTCACCGGTCGTGAGCCCGGTCGCTTTTAACTCGTCGAGAAACGAATAGTAGACAAGCAGGTTGCTGCGCAGTCGCAGATCCTCTTCGACGACCAGTTCGCGGAATAATTGCCAAGTGTTATCAAACGTTTCCAAATAGCGCAAGTCTTCCGTATGTACGCTGGTCAATCCGCTGGCCAGCGCGTGTTTGATGCCACGGCGCAGCGCTTCTTTCAGTTCGGCACGGCTTCGTTTCGGAATCTGATCTTGCAGCGGTTGTGCCGCATTTTCATAGATCATGCCGTTTAACGCCCCGCTGGCATCGCGCCCATATGCACCGTCCGCAGGGTCGGGCGTGCTGGCTGTGATGCCTGTGCGCTCGAAGGCGAGCGAGTTGGCGAGGTACGCGTGGTGACAGACTCGGGCGAGCAAAATCGGATGGTTCGGTGCGGCTTCATTCAATTCCTCAATCGTTGGAATGTGACGGTCGGAAAATTGGTTCTCGTTCCAGCCGACGCCGAGCACCCATTCGCCTTGCGGGACGCGCACGACCCATTCACGCAACATTTTCAACATCTCGGCCGACTCTTTGGCTGAGGTGAAATCGAGCATGGAAAGCTTGATCCCGTGGTTGGAAAGGTGAAGATGATTGTCGATCAGCCCGGGCAGAACGGTCGCGCCGCTCAAGTCGATCTCTTCCACTCCGGCCCGTCCAAACTGCAGGCGGATCTCCTCCGTTTCACCGACGGCGAGGATGCGTCCGTTTTCGATCACCAACGCCGATGCCTGCGGCGTGCGTTCATCCATGGTATAGATGGTGCCGTTCGTATAGATCGTTTTCATCGCAGAACCCCCTTTTTGCTTCATTGTACAGGAATTCTACCAGCGCGGTAATAGATACCGTTGACCCTAGCGAACCGAAGTTCTAAAATACAAGGGAGTAGGAGGGGATTTTGATGAACGAATTTAATCAAAGCCCATTTTCTGAGGCTTTTACGTATGATACACGCCTGGGCATCTATGCGTTGCGCACCGACTTGGATTGGAGCCGATTGTCCGAAGCGGATCGCAAACGCGTCGGCGCGAAATGGGTGCTGATCTGCTCAGCGCTCACCGACCGCGTCGTGGAACTTGAAGTGAAGATGATGGACGCGCTGGAGATGATGTACACCGCTAAGGATGAAGAGGAGATGCATCAGCTCAACAACGAGATGATGGATTATGCGAGCATCGCTTGTGACTTGAACATCTTGGCGCGCAATGTGTTTGACGATCTGGCGAAGGCTCATTTTTAAAAGAGAGAAGGCATGAGGATGAGCAAAGGATGGGAGTTTGTATTTGATGAGCGCCTCGGCATCGCTTTACCGCAATTGGAGCGGGACTGGAACTTGTACAGCCGAGCCGACCAGGAACGGATGATCGAAACGTGGGAGAAGGTCAAAGCTCGCATCCCTGATCGCGTGCACGAACTAGAAGCGGTGATCAACGTCAACCAACTGCAAGTCTCTCAGGAAGATGACTGGGACACCGTCTGCGATCTGTATGCGGAGATCTATCGGATCGCCAGCATCATCAACGACCTTAACATCTGGAAAAATGTCGAGCAGTATCTGTCCCATCAGGAAGAGCAGTCGCCGGGGATTGCCGAAGAGCATACCAATCGAGAAAAATAGCCCCGGCGAACAATCGGGAAAGGCAGCGTCATGAAACGCTGTCTTTTTTTACATAAATGGCGCATAATGAGGGGGAGAGAACTGGACGGACGAACCAGAGAGGAGATACGAAAGATGAATCGTGAAGAGTTGATGGCTGTGATGCAACATACGCCATTGCCGGAGCGGATGGGCAATTTTGAGCGCACCTACTCGCCGCAAAACGCTGAGCAGACCGCTGCGGGACTGCTTTTTGTTGAATACCGCCACCTGAGCGCTGATGTAAAGTTTCAAGTGTTGTTGCAAGCGGAGAGCGCGTTGATCCAAGTGGTGCAAGGTGCAGCGGTGACCCCGATGCGGAAGCTCACAGTTGAAGAGGCAGGTCATGTGTTGCGCTCCGATCTGCTGATGATGCTGGAAGACTTAGAAGATGAACTGTAAGACTGGAGGCTAATCGATTTGCAACTTTTGCTGATTGACGGCAATCATATCATGTACTCGGTTCTCTATCGCTATATCGCCAAGGCGAAGAAGCGCGGGGACTACGAGGAAGCGACCGAAGAGATTGTGGACAAGACGGCCTCGCAGTTTACGAAGGTGATCAAAAAGCTGGTTCGGCGTTTTCGACCGACCCACATGTGTGTGATCTTCGACAACGATGCGACCAACTTTCGCCATCAACTGTCCGCCATCTATAAGGCGAATCGCCGCGAACGTCCAAAGGAAGTACATCCGCTGAAGCAGCGCATCTACGCGCAGTTTCGCGAAGAGAAAATTCCATTTCTGTTCGCATCCAACTACGAAGGCGACGATCTGATCGGCACGCTGGCTGCAAGGGCGGAAGAACTGTCGCGCTGTAAAAAGGTCATTTTGCTCTCCGGCGACATGGACTTGGCGCAACTGGTGACAGCCAAAACGCAGCTCTACCTGATCAACTCAGGCATTTTCACCGGCTCTTGGGTGACCGAGAAAAATGTGAAGGGATTGCTCGACGTAGGGCCTGAGCAGATTCCCGCCTTAAAATCGCTGCTTGGTGACCGCACCGACAACATCAAGGGGATCTCCGGTCTGCGCCGCCCCAACGTGTTGCGCGTGATCGAGAAATACCCGGACATCGAGCAGTTTTTGGAGATCGAGAAGAGCAAGAACAAGACGGAGGCGCTGATCCTGCGCCACCGCGAGCATGTGCGGAACAACCTGCGCTTAGCGCGGATCATCTGTGATCTACGCTTCTATCTGCGCTGGGAGGACTTTGTGGTCAGCGCGTGGCTGGAGCCGAAGAAAATGGAGAGCGCTCCGGAGGGTGCCGACAGACCCGCGGCGAGTGCGAAGCCTGCCAAACGCCGCCGACCCGCTCCCGCCAAAGCGATGCGGCAAGCTCCGTCCGAGCCTGAACCAAGTCCGGCGCCAAACGCATCATTGCCAGAGACAACGCCCGACCATCCGGCTGTTGACACGGTGACTTCCACAGACGAAGTCAAAAAGCGTAAGCGCAGACGCCGCTCGCGCAAACGCAAACCGGCGGCAGGAAATGGTGAATCAATCTAGGAATCCCGGTCCTAAATGGACGCGGGATTTTTTATTGCTCAACCTTTACAGGAAGGATTTGAAATGCAACATGTCAAATTTAATAGAGTAAATTCTTCCAATTTGGAGGGGAATATAGTGGTTGAATCGATCTTAAAAATTTTTTGGAAGGATCTTGGTGCGTATTTACAAGAAGATGAGTATCAGATGTACGCTCAACACATTCGGGAGTTGGTCGGTTATGTAGATGAATTTGTAACAACGGGCGAGCGAAATGAACTAGCGTGGGAGCCCTTTTTTGACCACGGGTCAAAGTACGGCTATTTGGTGGCCAGCCGCGATCTGCCATTGGAGATCCTGCTGGATATGGGCAACATGTTCAGCGAATCGATCCTCAATCATGTTTTTCATACGCATCAACTAAAATTTTATGAACGTGAAGCATTTGGGAAGATCCTCTATATTACGTCAAAGATTAATACGTATTCGAATCAAGTGGTGCTTGGCTTCCAACGTTGGCAAGACGATAGCAGGAATACCCTTCACGACGAACGTCGCAATCAGGTTCTGAATCGCCTCCCGTTTTCAATCGTGGTGTACGATGAGCACGGGAGGTTGCAGTTTGCGAATACGCAGGCGCTTGATCATTCCAGAATGCGGTTGGAAGAGGTGGTAGGGAAAACGCGAGACGAATTGCGGGCGTTGGACAACCGCTCCACAGAGCCGGAGAACATGTTTCGCAAAGTCATGTCGGGGGAACGGGTCAGATGGCGAGCAGCAGATACGAACAACGTAAGTGATGAAGGAATGTATCAGGTGGATAAAGAGATGATTCCACTGTTCGATGAATCAGGCCAGGTTAACGGTTCGGTGACGATCGTCTATTCCCCGATCAGCGAAAAAGAGCGGCTGTACAATCTGCATAAACAGTTCTCCTTCGTGTTGAACTCGATGAACAGCGGGTTGCTGATCCTCAATCAGGACTTCTCGCTCACGTCGTATAATAAAAAGGCGGAAGATGTTTTCGGCCTTGCTGCTGAGCAGGTGTTAGGTTCGTCGCTGCTCGAACTGTACACCCGCTTTACGGAAAAAGACATGAGCAACTCCAAGCTCTATTCATCGATGAAGCGGGGGTTGCCGATCCGCGACCGCGAATATTCGATTATGATCAACGGGCGGACCCTGACGATCCGCATCGATGGCAATCCGATCAAAAATTCACAGGGCGTTCCGGTCGGCTATATTTTGATCATCGACGACCAGACCGAACTGCTGGCCATGCGCGAGGCGATGATGCGCAATGAGAAGTTTGCTCTGATCGGCCAGTTTGCCGCGGGCATCGCCCATGAGATTCGCAATCCGTTGACGACCGTCTTCGGCTTCTTGCAACTGTTCGCGTCGCGGGCTGTGCAGCCGGATAACTTTCATGACTTGACTGTGAAGCTGTTGATTCCAGAACTTGATCGGGCGAACACGATCCTTTCCGATTTCCTGATGGTCTCCCGCCCACAGGCACCACAGCGTCAGTTGGTCATTACGGAGACTTTTATGGCCGACGTATTGCGGCTGGTCGAGTCGGAAGCGAACCTGCGCGGCGTGATGCTGGAAGTGGAAGCGCCGAGCGATTTGCCATCGCTCAACCTCGATGTGCAACAAATGAAGCAAGTGTTTTTGAATCTATGTAAAAACGCCTTTGACGTCACCCCGCCGGGGGGCAAACTGGTTTTGCGCGTCAAGGTGGAGAACAGCGATGTGCAGTTTGAAGTGATCGACGAAGGGCCAGGCATTCTGGCTGAAGACCTGTCCCACATTTTTGAGCCGTTTTACACGACGAAAGAACATGGCACCGGCCTTGGCTTGCCGATCTCGCACCGCATTATCGAAGGGCATGGTGGAATGTTGACCGTGCGCTCGACCGAAGGTGTCGGGACCACGTTCTCGATCGGCATTCCGTTCACTCCCTAGATGTGGGATCGATAAAATCACCAAGAGGGCGCGAGCAAGATTGCCCCATATTCGCATCGGAGCAGGCTCCTGTTGGTTAGGCTAAGCAAAGAAAAGAGCGCTGTGGATCTGATCGAGATCCAAGCGCTCTTTGCTGTTTCAGATAAAAGTAGCTTCGCAAGGCGTTGGTAGCGCTCGCTTAGCTGTGAACGATGGTTGGCAGAATCCAGCGTTTTACACCGTGCAGGATGCCGTCTTCCTGCACATGGCGGGTGACATAGCGTGCACAGGCCAGCAGTTCTGGACAGGAATTGCCCATCGCAATGCCATGCCCAATATCTCGGATCATCTCCAGGTCATTCAAGCCGTCGCCAAATGCGGCCGCTTGCTCACGGGTCAAGCCCAAGTGGTCGAGCAGTTGGGTCACGCCTGTCGATTTGTTGACCCCACACGGGTTGAGATCGAGCGCCGAACTGCGCCAGCGGTGCAGATAGAGCTTGTCTGCACCATCCGCGATGTAAGGAGCTTCGTCTTCTTCGGGGGCGAACAAGATGCACTGGTAGATGTCGGGCAGTTCGTCAGCCGTCGTTACCGGAAGCGGTTCTAGAAAACCGATCTCGTGGTCAGCCTCTGTGAAGTAGGGGCAGTCGGCGATACGTTTGGTCGAGTAGATCTGCTGCCCTCCATAGAGCAGCAAGGTGTGATTTTCAGAATGGACGGCGCGTTCCACCCATTCACCGATCTGCGCTTTGGAAAAAGGCGTGCCGATGATGGTGTTGCCTTGATAGCCGATATGGGCGCCATTGCATGTGACGGCCCAGTCGATGCCAAGGGATTCGCACACCGCTCTCATTTCATATTCGGGACGTCCGGTGGCGAGGGCCGGAATGATGCCTTGTTCTTTCAAAAGGGACACCGCCTGCCGCGCCGAATCGGGAATCTGCCTGTCTGTCATCAGAGTACCATCCACATCAAAAAAGACGATGCGGATCATGACGGTAGCCTCTTTGTGTACCAGCGATCGGTAAATTCCTGTGCGGCGACGCGGTATTTACGTCCGTCTTCGAGCAGTACCAGGTACGAGCTTTCCAGCATCCTCCCGAGCTCATCGGCCTCCAGCGGCCCTTCCCACGTCATTCCGTCCAGCGTATTAACTTCGAACAATTGCAGCTCCCCATTTAAAAACGCCACCCGCGCGCTCGCCACCTGCATGGCTTTTTCCCCGCGCGGCTGGATGTGTACGGTCGCATTGTTAGACATGATGACTTCACCTCTCGCAGTTCATGATACCACTTCCTTTTGCGAGATGGTACTCGATTTCTGTTACAATAACAGGAGTGATGAGGAGGGACGGAACATGGGAATGAACGAGTTGATGATGACGGCGGCGGCGGTGCTGGATCATGTCTATGACGGGGTCGCGGCGATCGATGATCGGGGTAAGATTGTGTATGTAAATCCGGCCAATGAGCGGATCACCGGATTGAAGCGTGAGCAGTTGCTGGGGAAACAGGTGAAAGACGCGATCCCGAGCACGCACATTTTGGATGTGCTGTTGACCGGGCAGCCTTCAATCGGTGTTCGCACCAAAGTCGGGGAGTATCAGGTCGTTTCGAACATCGTGCCGGTGTGGGAGGACGGGAAACTGGTCGGCGTGGTCTCCGTGTTCCGAGACGAGACCGAGCTGCGCCGACTGGCCCATCAACTGTCCCAAGCGAACGAAACGATCGAACAACTGGCTCGTCTGGTCGATCCTGAAGGGCGTGGCGGCATGATCGCAGGTGAGAGCGAAGCGATGCACAAAGCGCTTTCCCTCGCGACCAAGGCGGCCCGCGTATCTTCGCCAGTGTTGATTCAAGGCGAGAGCGGCACGGGGAAAGAGGTGCTCGCCCGCTACATCCATGACCAAAGTCCGCGCAAAGCGAAGCTTTTCGTGCCGATCAACTGTGCGGCGATTCCGGAAAATTTGCTCGAGAGTGAATTGTTCGGCTACGAGGAAGGCGCCTTCACCGGATCGAGCAAAGGGGGACGTCCTGGCTTATTCGAAGTGGCAGACGGCGGGACGCTGTTCCTCGATGAGGTGGGTGACATGAGTATGCACCTGCAGGCCAAACTGCTGCGCGCCATTCAGTTTCAAGAGATTCGGCGCGTGGGCGGGACGAAGACAAAACAGGTCGATGTGCGCTTTCTGTTCGCGACACATCATAACCTGCTCGAAAGCGTTGCGGTGGGCACCTTCCGCGAAGACCTGTATTATCGGATGGAAGTGGTCAGCATTCAACTGCCCCCACTGCGCGAACGGATCGAAGACATCCCAGTGTTCGCGCTGCACGCTTTGAGCAAGATCACGAAAAAGCTTGGCCTGCCCACCTTAAAAATCGGTCATGGCGGCATGCAGGCCATTCGACGTTACCCGTGGCCGGGGAACATTCGTGAACTAGAAAACGTGCTCGAACAGGCGGCGATCCTCGATGAGGACGGGGTGATCGAACTAAACGACCTGCCCAAGCGTTTCGGTGATCGCTCCGGCCGCCATGAATCGTTATACGACAGAGGCGGCAACGATTTTCCAACCCTTGAGGAAGTGGAAGAGAGACTGCTCCGTCAAGCGATGCGCACGTTTGTCACCAAGGGCGAAGCGGCAGCCGCACTCGGCGTGTCGCGCGCTACCTTGTATCGAAAATTAGAAAAGTATAACATGAATCATGATATCTTATCTCAAAGTGAGACATGATTGTATAATAATGAGACGTTCTTTGCGGTCATCCCCCCGAAATCAAGGCAAAATAGTTGGCATGATTTTTGCAAAACTAATCCTATGAAAATGGGGAAAAGGGGATGACAGAATGCGTATTGCAGAGCCGTATCGTATTAAAATGGTGGAACCGATTCGTTTAATCCCTCAAGAGGAGCGAAAGGTGAGACTGAAGGAGGCGGGTTACAACCCGTTTTTGCTACGATCGGAGGACGTATATATCGATTTGCTCACCGACTCCGGCACCGGGGCGATGAGCGACGCGCAATGGGGCGCAATGATGGTGGGCGATGAGTCATATGCTGGCTCGCGCAGCTTTTATCGCTTGGAAAAATCGGTTCAGGACGTGTTGGGCTATCAGTATTTGATCCCGACTCATCAAGGGCGCGGCGCTGAGCAGGTGCTGTTCCCGCTGATCATCAAGCACTCCGGCCAGTATGTGCTGGGCAACATGCACTTTGATACCACAAAAGCGCATATTGAACTGGCCAAAGGACGTGCCTTGAACTTTGTCATCGAAGACGCATATGACTCTTCGACCTACCATCCGTTCAAAGGCAACTTCGATTTGGAGAAGCTGGAACAATTCATCACCGAGAAATCGGCAGAAAACGTCGCTTTCATTCTGATCACCGTGACCTGCAATTCGGCAGGCGGTCAACCGGTGTCGATGGAAAACATCCGCGGCGTGCATGACATCGCTCGCAAGCATAACATCGCTCTGTTCTTCGACGCGGCACGTTTTGCGGAAAATGCGTATTTCATCAAACAGCGCGAAGCGGGCTATGCGAACAAATCGGTGCAGGAGATCGTTCGCGAGATGTTCTCCTACGCAGATGGTTTGACCATGTCGGCGAAAAAAGACGGTCTGGTCAATATGGGCGGCATGATTGCGATCAAAGACGATGAAGATTTGTTCAAACAATGCCAGTCGATGGTTGTCCCGTTCGAAGGGTTCCCGACCTATGGCGGACTGTCCGGCCGCGATATGGAAGCGTTGGCTCAAGGGTTGCGCGAAGGTGTGGAAGAGGACTATCTGGCCCACCGCATCGGTCAGGTCGAATACCTCGGCGACAAACTGCGGGAACTCGGCGTGCCGATCCAGTATCCGACTGGGGGGCACGCGGTGTTCGTCGATGCGAAAGCATTCTTGCCGCACATTCCGAATTTGCAGTTCCCCGCACAGGCGTTGGCCAATGAACTGTATCTGGAAGGCGGGATCCGTGGTGTGGAAGTCGGCTCTTTCCTGCTCGGGCGCGATCCGGAAACGCGCGAAGAACTGGTTTCGCCAGTCGAGTTTTTGCGGCTGACCATCCCGCGCCGCACCTATACTAACAATCACATGGACTTCATCGTTGACACGTTTAGTCGAATCATGGAGCGCAAAGAACAGATCAACGGTGTGCGCTTCACGTATGAACCGCAAATTCTGCGTCACTTCACCGCTCGACTGGAGCCGGTTGATCAGCAGCACACAGAGAAGAAATAAGACAAAAGTGTGAAACTTTTTAGCCCCTCTCTCGTATGCATAAGCAGATGAGAAAGGGGCGTTGTTAATCGTGTCTACTGAAAGCAAAGTTTTAGCGGTCTTATCACATGTCTCGTACTTCTTCTTACCGATCCTCGTGCCAGTGGTCGTGCTTCTGCTCAAGACGGACGATCCATTTGTCAAACATCATGCCAAACAAGCGCTCGTCTTACATGCTGCACTGGTCGTAGCTGCCTTTATCTCATGGATCTTGTGCATCGTGCTGATCGGCTTCCTGTTGGTGCCGCTCGTCGGGATCTTCGGTCTGGTCGTGACGATCATCGCCATCATCCGCACGATCGAAGGCGAATACTACCGCTATCCAGTGGCGGGTAATTGGTTCAACTAAGGGCAAGCTAACTAGCATCCTGTGCGGAAAAGAGGTGTTACAGCATGGAAAATCGGCAGAACACGCTCGATTCGATCTGGCAGGCGCTGCAAGAGCTTCCACGCATGAAACTCAACCAACTGTTCGCCTCGCTAGGTTTGGCAAAATCGATGTATGCCAAACTCCAAGATCAGGAGGCGCGCAAGATGTTTCTTGGTCTCGCCACCCGCTTGGATGATGAAGCGTTGGTTGAAGTCGATCATCTCGTCCGTGCTTAGGAATGGAAAGGAGGGCTGTTCTGGGCCCTCCTTCTTGTTGCTAGCAACCGCATAGCGTGGCAGGAACTGCAAAATACTACTTGTACCGAATCAGCAATGGGAGGTGCAAGCGGTTGGAACCATACGCATGTCCAAATTGTCGCAACAAGATGAGGTTTCACATCTGTGATCAACATCCGGTGTCAGTGAAGCTGAATCCGCAGACGGGCGAGATCGTCGAACACATCGATCCCAGCGATCGGATGGCCAATCCATACAAAGGGGAAGCGCGATTGGTGGAATGTGCGATCTGCGGACTTGATGGCACGGAGCTTTTGTTTATCAAAACAGCACAACGAATGTAAAGAAATGACGCCTCATCAATGAACTGGTTGATGAGGCAATTTTTTACTTCTTTGTTAGTGAAAATTCATGATATACTAAATCTTGGTATGAACTGATTCGTCATCAAGAAAGGTGGATTTTTGATTGTTTAAGAACTTGTTCATGATTCTATTCCGTCCGCAAGAGACTGTCGATCGACTGCTTGCCAAGCCCAAATTCGGTCAGTCCTGGGGTGCGACTTGGTTTTTGGTCGGGATCAACCTGTTGATGGTCTTCCTGATCGGCATCTGGTTTTCTGCTGAATTTATGGACGTTATGGAGTTGACAGATTCGACGGGAGAACCGTTGATGGAGGCGACTGCGACGACCGCTCTGCTGCTGTTTTGGGGCATATTTGCTGTCATCTCTGGTCTTACTGTATTGATTAGCACGATCTTGTCCCGCTTTTTCTTTAAGTGGCTGGTGATTCTGGGTATTCGCATCGTCGCGTCCAAAGAGTACCCGACCGATCCGGCGGAACGTCGGGAGAAAGGTCGTCTGGTCGAGCTGATTCAGCCGTATACGATGTGGATCTATATGGTGTCGATGGTGATCACCACTCCGTTCCTTCCCCTGTTCTTCGATTTGAATTCGATGATCGAGATCTTGGAAATCAACGAGATGGGCGGCATGGATGATCGGACGGGAGCAGACCTTGCCAGGCTGTTGTTCGGCTTTTTCATCTGGGGCGCGATCACCCAACTGATTTCTTTGGGTCTGTACATCTACATGATCATCGTCCGTGTCATCGCGTTGCGTAAGATCTACAACATCTCGATTGCCAAAGCGTTTTTTGGCCCCTTCTTGACCTATTTTATCGTTTATGTGATTGGCATGGCCTTGTATCTCATGTTCGTCTTCACCATCACGCTGTTCGGTGCGTCGGGAGCCGGGCTGCCCGTGGTGTAAGAGAATGATGTTCAGGCGGGATGTCCCTGCTTGAAAAAGGAAAGCCACCTCAGGGAAGTGAGGTGGCTTTTCCTATGCCAAGCGCTTACGGACGGTGGCGACGATCTTGTCCTTGAGCGGGGTGATCGCGTTTGCGATGCGGTTGCGTTCCGATTCAAAGTCTGCTTTGCGGGCCAAGTCTTTGAGGCCGGGCAAGTTCATATCGACGGTGAGCAGCGCCGACTGGGCGGCCGCTTCGAGAAGCAGCGCTGCGATGCCGAGGTCGGAGATCACGTTTTTGTTTGCCGTATCGGCAATCGTTTCCGACAGGTGTAACGAGTCGAGGCAGAGACGGGCGAGGTCCAGCGGCACTTCGGTAGCCTTGATCGACGCCTCTTGCAGCGCTTGCGAACGGGCCACTTTTTGCTCAGCCGAGTCTTTCGGCAGTTTAAGCGCTGCCATGTAGCGGTCAAAAGAGGACATGTCCGCTTCGAGCAACTGCTCAAACGAACGGATCGCCGCTGCCATTTGTTCGGCAGCTGCGGTCATCTCAGCTTGCACGTCGGCAAATTTATCGCCTTGGGTCAGGTTGCCGACCATCGAGGTCATCGATGCGCCAAGCGCCGCGACCAGTGCCGCCACCGACCCGCCGCCCGGTGTGGGGGAGTTGGAAGCCGCTTGGGTGAGGAAGGAGTGAAGCGATTGATCAAACGTGGCCATTTAGTTCCACCTCCTGTGAGTTGTGCGATTGCAGTGCCATCGCCTGCATCAGGTTGGAGAAGAGCAGCGCGGTGGTAACCGAACCCACGCCGCCTGGAGTCGGCGACATACCTGCCACATGATCGATCACCTCGGGGGCGACATCACCGACGATCCCGCCATCTTCCGTCTCATTGATTCCGGCGTCGATGAGCAAAAGATTGGGATGCACCATGTCGGGCGTGACCAAATTCTTGCGACCGACCGCAACAAAGGCGATATCTGCTTGTCTGATGTGTGCGCCGATGTCAGGCGTGCGGGAATGGCAGACGGTGACCGTAGCGTTCTCGCGCAGGAGCAGGTGAATCAAGGGCAGTCCGACCGTCTCGCCGCGCCCGACGAGGACAACATGTTTGCCAGCGAGCGTGTGACCGTAGTGCTTGAGCAGAGCGATACACGCCTGCGGGGTGGCCGGATAGAGCCCTGCTGAGCCGTTCACGGTGGCTAGCAGATTGTGCGGCGTAAGTCCATCTACATCTTTGAACGGCGCAATGGCTGCCGTCGCCTTTTTCGTGTCGATGTGCTTGGGTAGGGGCAGTTCCAACATGATGCCGTGCACCGTGCGGTCATCGTTCAACTGCCCGATGGTGGCGAGCAGCTCCGCTTCGGTCACATCGGGCGGGAAGGTGTGCAGTTCATAGTCGATGCCTAGCTTCTCGGCCGCTTTGCCTTTCGCTTGGGCATAGTGAAAAGAAGCGGGATCGCCTTCAACGAGCAACACCGCCATCTTTGGCGCGTGCCCTTTCGTTTTCCATGCTTCCACATCCTGTCCAACCTGTTCGCGGATGACATCTGCCACCGGCTTGCCTTTAAATGCTTGTGCCATATTTCGATCCTCCTGAAATGCGAACGATTTATAGTATGGTACATAACAATGTTCGATATTTGCTGTTGGTACCGATTATACACGTCCTATTTCTGCTTGTCGACCTTTGTAAAAACGAAAGAATCGTGAATTGAGCGTACGAAAGAAGACCTGATTGCGTTTAGCGTTTCCAAGTCGGGTCGTTTTTTGCCGAGCGCCGACATTTGGACAGGTTTAGCACGCTGATCGAGGCGGCAGATGAAAGGACTGTCAGGTTCGGCAACAACAGCGCATGCAAAGCGAACTTGCATGATTTTGTGAAATTCGTCACATAATCGTAGCAGGACGAATGGCCCTGTTCATCGAAGTATTAGTGTGTCCTTTTTTAAATCGAGGAGGTCATATTTCGATGAGTAAAAAGAATCGCAACCAGGAAAAACGCGATATAAAAGCACTCCGTCGTGAGCGCGATCGCAAAAAGAAAAAACGACTGCCGATCATCTTCGGCGCGGTCTTGGCGGGGATCATCGTGTTGATCGGTGCCTTTGCCTTGTCCAACATGTATGATGAATCTCGTCAAGAACAGGCGGCCTTGTACAAAAACGAGATCGCTTCGGGCGAGATGGAAAAGAAAATTGCGAACAACGAAGACTTTTTCGCCTACTTCTATCAGCCGGACTGCGTGCATTGCAAAGTGGTCTCACCGATGCTGATGCCGCTGGCTGAGAAAATGAATGAACCGCTGTTCCCGGTCAACATTTATGGCAAGAGCGATGTCTGGGAAAAATACACCGTGGCGGGCACCCCGACTTTGATCCACTTCAAAGAAGGCAAGGAGGTTGGGCGAATTGTCGGCGAACAACCGGAAAGCACCTTCGAAGAGTTCCTCAAACAGTAGATTTCCGGCGTGGTTGAAACTGGTCTTGCAACTGGCCCTCGCCGCGATCTTTCTCTGGTCGGCGGTGGCTAAGTTTATCGACATTTTCACGTTTGGCGAGATTTTGCGCTCGTACAAGCTTGTGCCGGACGTCTTGATCAAGCCGCTGGCGATCTTGCTGCCGATCGCAGAACTTCTGATCGCGATCTGCTTGTTGATCCCCGTCACAGTGCGCGCTGCATCCTGGGGCGTGATCGTGCTGTCGCTTGTGTTTGCAGCGGGGCTGTTGTACAACTACGGCGAAGTGTTGCCCTATGGTTGTGGCTGCTTCGGACCTGCGGAAGCGAAACCTGTCGGATTTGTCGATGTGTTGAAAGACATTCTGTTTATCGCCGCTGCGGCGGTATTGCTATTCTTAAATCGGAAGAAAGCCCTTGCGTAAACTGCAGGGGCTTTTTGTTTGGATCAGAAGACTTTTTGGCGGTCGCGCTCTTCTTTGAGGATTTCCACTGCTTCACGGAAGCGCAAGGAGTGGATGATCTCACGTTCGCGCAGGAAGGCGAGTGAGTCTTTGAGGTCGGGGTCATCGGTGAGGTCGATCAGCCATTGGTAGGTGGCGCGCGCTTTTTCTTCGGCGGCGATGTCTTCGTAGAGGTCGGCGATCGGATCGCCTTTGGCCTGAATATACTGGACGGAGAACGGCACGCCCGATGCGTTGGAGTAGAACAAAGCGCGGTCATGTGCGGCGTAATGGTCATCCAGACCGGCCGCTTTGAGTTGGTCGAGGGTCGCGTCTTTGGTCAATTTGTAGACCATCGTCGCGATCATTTCGAGATGGGCAAATTCTTCGGTGCCGATGTCGTTGAGTACGCCGATCACTTTATCAGGCACCGTGTAGCGTTGGTTCAAGTAGCGGAGGGCTGCGGCGAGCTCACCGTCGGCGCCGCCATATTGTTCCAACAGCAACTTTGCCATGCGCGGATCGCATTTTGATACGCGGACCGGATATTGGAGTTTCTTTTCATAAATCCACACGTGTGCATCTCCTCCCTACACTTGCCAAGGCCACGGAGCCTCTCCCCACTCGAAACTGTCTCTGGAATAGGAATTGCCAAAACCTTGCAAGGGGCCGAATTTTTCATTGAACTGTTTTTTCAGCAACTCTTTTTTATGCGCGTAATAGTTATATTGCTCAATCGATTTCCGATCGGTTGGATGAGTATCGAGATACAGATTTAATTCGACAAGCACAAAATCGACAGTCTGAAGGTCGAGCAGCAGCTTATAGTATTCTTCTGGCATCTGTTTGTTCATCGGTGCTCCACCTGCTTTCCTTCCACCCGCCCGAAATAGGGGTCGTAGTAGGCAGGCCACAGCGTCCCTTTTGAAAGTGCGGTGAACGGATCGAATTGCGGGAGATTGGGCGGCTGCACCGGCATGTAGAGTTGGGGCGGTGTTTGATACGTTTTAGGTGTCAGCGGGCAGCAGGGGTCAAAAGGCGATTCATACGGTACGTACGTTTTCCGAAGCGTGAACATGGGGACAGAACCTCCCGTTTGTCGTGTTACTCCTACCATATGCAGGGACAAACGCACAGGTCACCCTCCCGCTCAATTTGGGCGCGTTGGCAGATGAACGAGTTCTTGACAGGGCAGGTTAGAGCTTCTTGGGCCGCTGCTTCGGTTTCCCCTTTTTCCTCGCGCTGATCACATGTGATTGCGAGCCGCTCTTGAGCGCCGCTTCTGTGTTCAGATTAATCGCTCTCGTGTTGAGCGCGGTAGCCCGAATATTTGCGACCGTCGCAAAGATGTTGGCCGCCATAAAGAGCAGGCCGAGAACATCCAATTCGATGCCCAATTTCTCTAACAAACCGGCTTCGGTCGATTGCTCTTGCGTCGTCTCTTTCTGCTTTTTCATGCGCTGATGCCTCCGATTCGAAAGGGATATAACAGTTTACGCGCGTTTATTTTGTAGCGGCACAGCGGATAACCAGACGGCTGCTACCTGGGAGTAGGCTGGCAAGTAGACATTGTGACGCGCGCATCTGGAGGCGAGGAGAGCGTGAGCGAATGTTCCTATATCACCACTAGTTCCACGCCCACTCGATGATAGGGAAAAATAAAAAGCCCCCCTCAATCTACTTGATCGAGAGGGGGGAGGAGTTATGCATTTATAGAAGTTGATTTTTGCTTCGAGAACAAGCTGATGAGGCCCGGAATGATCAGCAAAGCTCCAGCGAGGATGTAGAAGAAGGAGATGCTGATAATACCACCGATACCTGCGATCAACATGAGGACCCCGCCTGCTTTTGGCTTGTTTTTTACGAGAATCGAGCCAACGAGACCCAAGATCGACAGGAAGAGAGCTGCCCAGCCCAAGCCTGTCACTGTACCTGCGCCGTCCGCTTCAAATGCTTGACCGATACCACCAATGAACATTGCCAAGATGGCTGATATCATGCCGATAATGGAACCGATAATGCCGAGCACTAGAGATACCAAAAATATTCACTCCTTATATATTATTCCAATCGAAAAAAATATACCATATTTGTTAGTTTTTGTGCTAGTGTTGTATCATATCTTTTTTTGAATAGAAGTAGTTTTCAAAATCCTACAAGTGACATTGTACGTTTGTGCGGGATCTTTACAGGCAAACATGCCTGCAAACAGCATTGCAAACATAAGACCAAAATTCTTGTCACATAACAGATGAGAATCTTACATGATAACGTGATGGGATGCCGCAAAAATATGGTGAATGAAACAATGTTTGTCTTGATGTAACGAGCAAGCTATAATGTATTAGGAATCGTCTCCTGTAACACTCTATGGGGAGTAATCTTTTCCTGAGGAGGAACGAAATGAGCGACAAAGAAGTATTTCTGACCCGTGAAGGGCTCATGAAATTGGAAGAAGAACTGGACTTTTTGAAAAGCTCCAAGCGCAAAGAAGTTGCTGAACGGATTAAAATTGCAGTTTCTTATGGCGACTTGAGTGAAAACGCAGAATATGATGCGGCAAAAGATGAGCAGGCTTTTGTAGAATCTCGTATCGTACAGCTTGAGAAAATGATGCGCAATGTGCGGATCATCGAGCCGGGCGGCGATGACAAATCGATGGTGGCCATCGGTTCGACCGTTAAGCTGAAAGAACTGCCAAACGGTGATTTCGAAACGTATACGATCGTCGGCTCCACCGAGTCAGATCCGTTTGACGGCAAAATTTCGAACGAATCCCCGATCGGGTCGGCGGTGATTGGGCGCACCGTTGGCGATAAGATCACCGTCAACACGCCGAGCGGTCAGATCGAATTTGAAGTTGTTGAGATCGTCTAAGGGAGCCCGGCTTTGATCAGAGAAGCAACTGCCGAAGACAGAGCGGCCGTCCAGCGTCTCTACGAACAGCTTTGTCCAGATCAATCGGTGCATGTGATCGCTTCGCGCATTGAAGCGATCTTTGAAGACCCGCATCATTTTCTTTTGGTGCACGAAACGGAAGGCCGAGTGGATGGCAGCGTGTTTGTAAATTTTTGCCCCGACCCGATGTTTGGCACACTGCCCTATGCGGTGGTCGAGAATTTGATCGTCGATCCGAAGCGGCGCAGAAACGGCATTGGTCGGCGCTTGATGGACCAAGTGGAGAACCTCGCCCGTGAGCAACGCGCGACGAAGGTGATGCTCGTGAGCCATCCTCACCTTCAGGACGCCCAGCGCTTTTTTGCCGCGCAGGGCTATGACGGCATAGTCTCTCGTGCGTTCAGGAAGACTTTGCGAGCGATGGAAACACCTCATGTTTGATCAAAAACGACTCGACCTGTTTGCAGGTCGAGTCGTTTTTTGTTGGGTTCCGAAAATTAATAGGCTTGTCCCCTCACAACAGCTGAATATCTTGTTACGAATGCTTCTGGTAGTTCAACATTTGGCACCTGGGGAGGTCGAGAATGAAGAAGTGGAAAAAAAGTCTGATGGTCGGTCTGTTCTCGTCCATGTTGTTTGAGCAGCAAGCTGTGGCGGTATCGGTCGGTTTGCAACGGGCGGATGTGGCGCTGTCGCATCGGTTTGGCTTGCCAGGTCCGCTCGCGCTCAGTCGAGCGATCCAGCCAGATTCTGCAGCGTTCACCGCGATGCAGAATCGCGAGCAGAAGCAAGGTAGACGGATCGTTCAGCCGCTCTTGCTCGACTCGGAAGCGGATTGGACCGCAGGGGTCGCCAGTCGCTTGATTCTCGATGAACTTGAAATCGTTCGGCTTCCAACGCGAGCGGACTCCGAGCAAGGGCAGCCGCTACACTTGTTGGTAGCCAGCCGCAGCGGCATGAATCTGCCGATCGCTCCAGTTTCGAGGCCGCAACTTGAAGCAGAGCAGACATCAGCCGCTCCCGACCAGCAACAGCATCCACAAGGGCAACGAGCGGTGAGCAATCCGGCACCAACCTTGCTGCGTGACTCGGGGGCGACCGCACCGCTGGGCAGCCAAGCGGTGTCGGTAGCGATGCAGTATCGAGGGGTGCCGTACCAGTACGGAGGCACCACCCCGTCAGGATTTGATTGTTCCGGCTTTATTCAATTCATCTATCAGCAGGTAGGGGTGGAGCTTCCGCGCACTACGCATGGGCAACTCAGCGCGGGCGTACAGATTGCACAATCGAGTCTGCAACCGGGTGATCTGATCTTTTTCGCCTGTGGCGGCATTGCTTCGTCACATGCGGGGATCTATGTTGGAAATGGACAATTTATCCATGCCGATGCGGACCGCGGGATCATGGTGGCACCGCTCGACCATTCATACTGGGCGGGCGTGTACCAGATGGCGGTGCGGATTAGAACGCGATAGAACTTTTGGCAGTTCAACCGACTGGGTGAGTTCCCAGTCGGTTTTGTGCTACAATAAACGGAAAGAGTTTCCTTGCGTGGACAGGCCTGCAAGAGATGAAAGGGGCACAAAGAATCTTGACTTTGATATGGTTATTGATCATAAGTTATCTCCTCGGGTCGATCCCAACCGCGCTGATCGTCGGCAAGCTCGGCTACGGCGTGGACATCCGCACACTTGGCAGCGGCAATTTGGGGGGCACGAACACGTTTCGCTCGCTCGGGTTTACAGCCGGGCTGATCGTGACGGTGATCGACGTGCTGAAGGGGAGTATTGCGGCAGCGCTCCCCTATACGATGGGCGTTGACATCAATCCGATGCTGGCCGGTCTCCCGGCGGTGCTCGGGCATTGCTATCCGATTTTCGCAGGCTTCCGCGGCGGCAAGGCGGTAGCGACTTCGGCCGGTGTATTGCTGCTGTACAGCCCGTTCTGCTTCATTGCGGCAGCTTCCACCTTTTTTATCACGATGTATCTTTCCAAATATGTATCGCTGGCCTCGATCATCGCCGCGATCATCGCACATACCTATGCGATCTTTTTTGGTGATAAGGTCCTCTCGATCGTCACCTTTGCGCTCGTCGTCTTTCTGCTCTGGCGCCATCGCTCCAACATCGAGCGAATTTTGAATGGCACCGAGCGCAAGATTTCCTGGATGTAAGCAGAATCGAAACAGAGAAATGACCCTTTGGTGAGGGTCATTTTTTGTGGGCTGGCCCAATATCTATCAGGAGAGGGGGACAGGCCATGGAGCAGATCTATTTTCATGAGCAAGTGAGCGGCACAGAGGTGATGATTTCGGACAAGGTGTTGCGCATCGGGCAGAAGACGTTTGTCAGCGACCAGATTACGACCGTTGAAGTGAAGAAGAGCGTGACCCGAAAGAACGTGCTTTTCTATTTCTTGCTGGTCTGTTTCGGATCGTACATCGCCCTGCAAACGAGCATTTTCACCTTTGTCCTCTCCGATGTTGTGCGTCAAGCGGGCTTTGGCGTGGCCTTGGTCAGCCTGGTGCTGATCTGGCTGACGGGACGGAAACAGACGCATTTCACGTTGCGGATCGGTTCCGCATCCGGCGTGGAGGATGTGTTTAGGTCAAATGAGTCGCACACAGCGATGTTGTTGCTTGAGCGGATCAACGCGGCGCTGGCCAGCAGAGAACAAGAAAAGACCCTCGAGTGAAGGGCTTTGCTGCCTGATGTGGCCCGTTTCGACCTATTTCGACCCGTCAGGTACTTGGCGCATCAACTACCTGCCGATCAGAACAAAGAACAGCACGGAGGCGATAGCGCTGCGACGTCGGCGGTGACAAACGGTGCGATCGACAACAACCTGATGCTTTTTGACACCGCCTGAAGCGTTCGACTTCTTATCAGATGGAAAAACTAAGAGATTTGGGTATAATTGAAGATATAAGGGGGAGTCTACATGTTCTTGTACCTTGTTGAAGCCAAGGGAAAGGATTCCCTCCCTCTCAGGTGATCGTGATCGCCGAAGATGAGGAAAAAGCGTTCGCATCGGCAGAAGATTTGCTCCAGCGGCAGGCAATTGGACTGATCGAGATCGACGAGATTGCCCTCTTGGAAAAGAAGCGGACAAATTCAGGCTCCGGTTTTGTTGTGGAAGGAACAGACTGATCGAATAACCGAAGGGGGAAATCTTCTTGTCTACTGAGAAATTGTTGACCCGCGACCAAGTTGCGGAACATGAAAAATGGGATCTGGAAGCCATGTATCCGACTGCGGAGGCATGGGAAGCGGACTATAAAAAAGTACAGGAACTTTTGCCAAGCATTGCTACATACCGCGGTCGTTTACATGAAGGAGCGGACATCTTGCTCGAGTGGATGCGCCTGAGTGAGAAGATCGCTTTGACGTTTGATAACGTTTTTGTATACGCGCACATGCGCTACCATCAAAACACAGGTGATTCCTTCTACCAAGGGCTTTCGGACCGTGCTTCGATGCTGGGCGCGGAAGTACAAAGCGAAATGTCTTTTGTCAATCCGGAGCTGCTTGGCTTGCCGGACGGCACGCTGGAGCGCTACATGGAAGAAAAGGAAGAACTGCGCCTTTACAAATTGGTCTTTGAACGCCTGCTCCGCGAAAAAGAGCATGTGCTGTCCCCTGAAGTGGAAGAGTTGCTGGCTAAAGTCAGCGAGATTGCGGACGCGCCGGCTACGATCTTCTCGATGTTTGCAAATGCTGACCTGAAAATGCCGTCCGTACAAGACTCGGAAGGCAAAGAGTACGAGGTCAACGAAGGCCGTTATCGCAACCTGCTGGAATCGAAAGACCGTGTGCTGCGCGAGCGCGCCATGAAAGCGCTATTCGGCACCTATGGCAAATTCCGCAACACGCTTGGTGCTACCTACAACAATAACGTCAAGAAAAATGTTTTCTTCGCCAAGGCGAGAAAGTATAACTCGACGCTGGAAGCGGCACTGTCTGGTGAGAACATTCCGGTTGAAGTGTACAACAACCTGATCGCAGCGAACCATGACAACGCGAAACACCTGCAACGCTACTTGACCTTGCGCAAAAAGGTGCTCGGTCTCGAGGAACTGCACTACTACGACTTCTTCGTTCCGATGGTGGAATCGATCGAGATGAAGATTCCGTGGGAGCAGGCGAAACAGATGTCGCTCGACGCGCTTCAGCCGCTTGGCGAAGAGTATGTCGCGACCGTACAGCGTGCGTTCGATGAGCGCTGGGTCGATGTATACCCGAACGAAGGCAAGCGCACCGGTGCTTATTCGTGGGGGACTTACACGTCCAGCCCGTACCTGTTCCTGAACTACACCGAAACGCTTGATGATGTATTCACCACCGTGCATGAACTTGGTCATTCCCTGCACTCCTACTACACGATGAAGGAGCAGCCGTTCACCTACGGCAACTACACCATCTTTGTTGCAGAAGTGGCATCCACCTTGAACGAAAACCTCCTGCTCTCGAAAATGCTGCGTGAGGAAACGGACAAGAAGAAGCGCATGTACTTGCTCACCCATTCGCTTGATCAATATCGTTCGACGATGTTCCGTCAGACGATGTTTGGCGAGTTCGAGAAGATCGTGCACGAGCTGGTCGAGGCAGGTCATCCGCTTAACGCCGACCTGCTGTCCGAAGAGTACCTCAAGCTGAACATCAAGTACTACGGCACAGAATTGGTGATCGACGATGAACTGAAACACGAGTGGGGTCGCATCCCGCACTTCTACGATGCGTTCTACGTGTACAAGTATGCGACCGGGTTTGCAGCAGCGGCTGCACTGGCGCGTCAGATCGAAACGGAAGGCGCTCCGGCGATCGAACGCTACCTCGACTTCCTCAAAAAAGGTTCGTCCGAAGACCCGATCGATCTGTTGAAAGGTGCAGGTGTCGATATGTCCTCGCCGCAACCGATCCACGATGCGTTCAAAGTGTTTGTTGAGCGTCTTGATGAGTTGGAAGCGCTGATCAACGAACAATAATAGCGGCTGGAACCGCTTGATCAAATGCGAAAAGCACCCGATGAGGGTGCTTTTCGTGTGTTTTCTGATCTAACAACTGTCCCGTGCGAGACACGTTATCAAAATTTTTCGTTCAAATCCTGACGAAGTTGATGACGTACCACGAATACATAGAGCAAGGCTTGTGCGACGATGATCAGGAAGGTGATGAAGTAGATCGAGTTGTAGTCACCGCCCAAGAGCAAGTAGCCGGCAAACGCGGAAGCGATCGCGCCTGCCCCCGAGCGAAACAGGTTGCGCAAGCCGGAATGCAGTCCGCGCTCATCGTCATGCGTCGCTTTCATCATCGAGGAATCGATAAACGAGTTGAACAGCGTGGCGCTGAATCCTTTGCCGAGCAGGAACAGGTAGAAGGCGTAGACGATCACATTAAAGCCCATCATTAGCATCGACACCAGATAGAGCGCATAAGCGCTGTACAAGGCGATCAGACGCCAAGACTTCTTCATGATGTACGGCGTGAACAAGGACGCGAGGAAGAGCAGGAACGAGTTGAACGCCAGCATGTAGCCGATCGTATCGTCGGTCAACGCAAATCGCTCGCGGAGGATGACATTTTCAAACGGACCTAGCATCGAGAAAATCAAACCGTTGGTGGTGGCGAACAGGACGTAGATCATCACCTGTTTGCTCGGAATGACTTTCCAGCTCGTCTTTTTCGGACGGCTCGATTCGGCGATCGCGACCCGCTTGCTTTTGGCTGGTAAAAAACAGCGCATGATCAGCATGATGAGAAAGGAGCCAGCGATCAGATAGATCGTGCTCTGATAGGTGGTGTTGCCTGCTGGCATGATGGCCGGAAGCTTGGTGCCCAAGATGTTGCCTAACGCCAACGCCAAGGTGAAAGCGGAGACGAGCAGGTTGTAGGCGGTCGTCTCGTCCTCCTGTTTCTCACATAGATTCATGATGTACGGGAATTCGCAGGCGATGACGAACGAGAAGCCAAACCCGGAGACGATCTGAGCGAGGATCAGTTGCAGAGGCGTTTCGATAAAGGCGAGCAGCACATAGCCGAGCACGACGAACAGGGAACCGAAAATCATCGTTAATTTCGAACCGAAACGGTCGGTGATCATCCCGGCCGGGTACGAAAGCAGGGCGACGGTCAGTGTGTAAACCGAGACGGCAAGACCGATATCGGACGTGTCAAAGCCTAATTCTAAATAGTGAAAATTCAAAATGACCGCCATGCCGATGCCGACCCCAAAAAGCATTTCGGACAACAAGTAGAACTGGACAGCAGGTGGGAGCTTAACAAGGGAGCGCAGATAGCCGAGCATGAACGGTATACCTCCTGAAACCTACCGATTGTGTCTCACGATTTCAGGCTATCTTACTACATGGTGGCGAGGTTGTCAGCTATTTTTTCCGATTCTTCATACATCGAATCGATCTCGGCTTGATACTTTTGTTGGAGCACATGGATGCGGACTTTTAAGGACGGTGTGAGTTCTCCTTCTTCCAGTGTCAGATCGCGGGGGAGCAGGACGAATTTCTTCGGGATCTCAAAAGGGGCGAACTCTCGCAGGGTGCGCTCGATCTCGTTTTGGTACAGGTCGATCACCGCCTGTGACGACAAGAGCTTGGGCATGCCCGACGGCAGATCGTGTTGAGCAGCCCACGCCTGCAAGGCGACAAAGTCGGGGACGAGCAATGTTGTCACATATTTGCGGCGATCGCCAAACAGGACGGCCTGCGCGATGTAGGGACTGCGCGACATCGCCGATTCGACCGGGAACGGTGCGACATTTTTGCCTGTGGTGAGGACGAGGATGTTTTTCTTGCGCTCGACGATCTTCAGATAACCGTCTTGCAGGTGGCCAATGTCGCCTGTGCAAAACCAGCCGTCTTCGTCAAAAGCTGCTGCTGTGGCATTTGGGTCCTTGTAGTAGCCGGACATGATGCCCGCACCTTTGACCAAAATTTCACCATCTGCCGCCAGTTTGAGGTCCAGACCGGGAATGGGTCGCCCGACGGTACCGATGCGGATGTCGGAGACAGGGTTGGTTGAAATGACGGGGGACGTTTCGGTCAATCCATAGCCTTCGGAGACGGGCACACCGATCGCGTGGAGAAATTCAGCAAGATAAGGGGAGAGGGCAGCACCGCCTGAGACGAGCAGACGCAGCTTGCCGCCCATTTTGTCGCGGATTTTGGTGTAGACGAGTCGGTCGTACAGCGGATGGAGCAGGGAGGTGAGGAAGGTAGGTCGTTCTGCATGTTTGATGCCTGAGCGGAGGGCGATGCCGAACAGCCAGCGTTTGAAGGGGGAGGACTCCTGTACCGTTTTCATCACGTTTGTGTACACTTTTTCATAAAAACGGGGCACGGAGAGGAGCAAGGTCGGTTGGACTTCCACGATGTTTTGCGCCACGGTGCCGATCTCTTCTGCGTAACTGATCGCGGCTCCAGTCAGCAAGATCAAAAATTGGCCGCAGGTGCGTTCGAAGATGTGGGAGAGCGGCAGGTGGGACAGCGTGACATCGCTCGGTTCAATCGGGATGTATCGGCTGGTCTGGACGATGTTGGACAGCAAATTTTGATGAGTCAGCATCACACCTTTCGGAGGGCCGGTCGTGCCGGAGGTGTAGCAGATCGTGGCGATCGCCTCGCCATCGACCTGCTCCCAGGTGCTGAGCGGACCTTGGCTTTGTAGCATTTCATAGCCTGTTTCCATCACATCGCTGTAGGAAAGGATGTTCGAATTGTTCTCGATCGCAGTCTCGTCGATGAGGATGATGTAACGCAGTTTGTCGGTCGCAAAAGCGCGGACTTTGGCGGCGAGTTCGGCGTTTTCCACCAAGACGATCTCCACATCGCCGTTGTCGAGGATGTAGCCGATCTGCGCGGCGGTGAGCGTCGGGTAGATCGGCACGGTGATGGCGCCGCAGGAGAGGATGGCAAAGTCGGCGATCGTCCATGCGGGACGGTTTTCGGAGAGCAAGGCGACTTTGCATTGCGGCTTTATACCGAGCTGTTGCAGGCCGTACGCCAGCGATTGGATGCGCTGCCAGAACACGCCGTACGTCATGCGATGCCAGCTTCCTTCGTCTTTCCAGATCAGAGCGTCGCGGTTGTGAAAGGAAGAAACGGTTTCATAGAGCAAGGCGGGCAGACTGGCCATACGCTGATGTCCTCCTTTTTCCGAGTGCAGGTGTGGTGATTTATGTTTACGCCGCACAGGTTTGTACGTATGATAAAACTATTGGCAAAAGGAGGACGGGAACGATGCGATTTTCACGCGCGGAATTGATCGAGATCATCACGCCGCACGTCTTGCGGACGTTGGTCAGACTGCACGGAGCAAAGGGAGATGTGTTGACACAAGAAGAGCTGTCCCAAGCGGGGCTTAGCGAGGAACAGCAGCGCGCGCTGTTGCAGACGCGGCGCTTGGAGGAAACAGAACCGGGCGTGTATCGGGTACAGCTCTGATCGTTGGCTAGGATGGGAAGGAAGACGGCGCAATCGCGCCGTCTTTCCTGTTGTAAGGGAAGGTTACTGCGCGTCCGTGCTGCCATTGCTGACGACTTGACGCCTGATGTCGCGCAGCAGTTCGGCTTTATTCTTGCGAACGCGCAGCCCGCCGACTTTGTAGGACGGATGAATTCGCAGTTGTTTGGCGAGCGCTTGGATTTCTTTGACTCCCATGCTGTCCAACTCTTCCACGTCTACACTCATACCATCCACCTCCCAAAAATAAAACCCAGACCGCGAGAAAAATGGGTCTAGGTTTTACTGTGTCCTATTTCGGAACTTACTTGCCCAAGATATCATCTTTTAGGGTCAGCAAGTGGTTGATCACCGTTTGAATGTCCTCTTCGGAAACGTGAAAATCGCGCAGAGCTGCGGACAGATGGTTGGCCACCGCCATGAAGTGTGACATTTGCAGATTCATGCCTGCGTGTGCATGGGCCATGCTTTTACCAGTGTATTGGTTGGGGCCGCCCAGTGCAAAGGAGATAAACATCGCTTGGTGACGGCGCTGTTTTTCCATGTCGGTATGTTTGAAAAATTCATTGACGGTGTCATCTTGGAGCAAGCGGTCGTAGAAGTTATCAACAACGGCTGCAATCGCCTCTTGGCCACCCAGTTTGGCATACAGCGATGTGTTTTCTGACATAAGGATCATCCTCCGTTACTTCATGGGATTGTTTACAAGTCTTATGGTACCCGATATTCGGCAAATCGACCGTGCGAAATGTCACACACTCGGGGCATGCTAATAGGTGCGGAGGTGTACCTGGATGAAAAATCTAATCTTTATCATCATCCTGATCGTGCTGTTTATCACGCTGATGTTCGGTTTTGCTTCACGCAGAGGATTGGTCTGGAAATCGATCATGACACTCTTTCAGTTGTCCGACATCGGTACAAACACCAGTTCAGGCAAACGGTAAGCTGTCATGCTGACCGCAGTCTCTTCATATCCATGGGGTGAGCGTCTGCTTGCGTCGCATCTCATGGAGAGGGGAATCGATTCATGAAACGCACAGCCGAGTTTGGATTGGGTCTTGCCGGAGGTATCTTGGGGATTTTGTTTGCGCTTGCCGGAGTCTTTTTTGGCGAAGTGGCGCAGTCATTGGCTGTGGAAGAAGGCGGTTTGGTGGCAGGATTGTCATGGATTGCGCTGCTCTTCTCCGTTTTAGGAATCATCGGAGCGGTGCTGGTGCGCAAGAAAACGGTGCTCGCCAGCATCCTCATGCTTGTGGCAGCGATCGGCGGTTTTGTCTGCATCTCATTTTTCTACATCTTGCCGGGGATCTTGCTGATCATCGCGGGGATCATGGGGCTGGTACGAAAGGATAAAGGGCTCCCGGAGTAGTTTCCGGGGCCTTTTTCAGTATAGGGCTTTATTTTTGAGCTGAAATATCTTACGATTTTAAGAGAACTAAACTGACCCATGAGTGCAAAGGGAGCGAGAAATTGATGAAGGTTCATAAAATAGCACTTCCGACTCCTTTTCAGATCGGGGACGTGAACGTGTATTTGTTGCGTGACGGTGATCGGTTGACACTGGTCGATACGGGGACGAGCAGTCGGGAAGGGGAACGCGTGCTGGAGCGGAAGTTGGCCGAAGTTGGCGTTCGCGTTGAGGATTTGCAGCAGATCGTGTTGACCCATTATCATGCCGACCATGCCGGGCTGTTGGAACGGCTGGTTGCCCGAAGTGGTGCGACCGTGTACGCCCATCCGCTGACTCACGATTTGATCATGCCGACAGCAACGAGCTTGGCGAAGCGCGTGGCGTTTTTTGATCACGTGTATCTGGGCATGGGAATGGTAGAGGAGACGCGGCGCCAGTCGATCGTCCAGCAGGTGTCCAGTTATCAGGATGACATGGGACGAGCGGGCGTCGATGTGGTGTTGCAGGAAGGCGACCGTTTGCCCGGTCATGAGCAATGGCGGGTGATTTACACGCCGGGCCATTCGCAGGATCACCTCTCTTTGTTCGACGACACAAACGGTGTGATGCTGCTCGGCGATCATCTTTTGCAAAACATCGCTTCCAACGCATTTATCGAGCCTGCCGCTCGTGAAGGGGAGGAGCGTCCGAAAACGCTGATGATCTACCGCCAAGCGTTGCGCAAAATTTATGACCTCGAGTGGCAAGTCGGGTATCCTGGGCATTTTGAGGAGATTCGAAACTACCGCGAGTTGATCGAAAAGCGCTTTCGGTCGCAGGAAAAGCGGGCGCGCATGGTGGTCGAACAGGTGAAAGCGGGCAAGCGCACAGGGCTTGAGGTGTGCGAAGCGCTGTTCCCGAAAGCGATGAACTACTTGCCGCTGGTGATGTCGGAGACGCTCGGCCATCTCGACTGGATGACGGCAGAGGGCAGGATCGCGCGAGAGACGACCGAAGACGGCGTGTGGATGTTCAGTTGAGCAGTTGAGCAGTTGAGCAGTTGAGCAGTTGAGCAGTTGAGCAGTTGAGCAGTTGAGCAGTTGAGCAGTTGTTTAGATTGCGAGGAAGCCTTCTCAACGAGTGAGGAGGCTTTTGCTGTCGATTTGAATCACATGTTTGTTTCCCCATGCGTTTTTCTGGTGATCGCGGTCGCGGATGACGATGCGGTCGCGGTAGAGTTCGACAAAGCGCGATTCGCTTTTCAACGGATCGACGCGCAAGTGGTAGCCCCCCTCTTTTATGCTGCCTTCGAACGCCGTGCTTGAGACTTCAACCGGCTGAAAGATGGAGCCGAGACCGACGAAGGTGATGCCATCCTGTTGCACATATTCGCTGTTTGCGGTGATGGAAACGTGGGAGTGACCGGAGAACCAGACCACTTGCGGATGAAGTTTAGCGATGGCGAGCAGTTGTGCGGTCTGCACGGCGGAGATGCCGACATCCGTTTTGCCGACCGTGTTGTCGAGCGGTTGATGGAGGAAGACGAAGGTCGGCGCTTTCGAGCTGAGTAGCGTTTTTTTAAACCAAGCGATCTGCTGGTCGGACAGCCAAGCTGCTTCGCCGATCTCCTTTTGTTTGGCCATGTACTGCTCGGGCGAGAGATGGATGAAATGTGCCCCTTTTTCAAAATGGTCGTAGTAGAGTTGTTCGAGGCCAAAGATCTGTTGAAACTGCTTTTTGGCCCGCTCGTCGTTCCACTTTGGATTTTGCCATTGGTAATAATATTCGTGGTTGCCCATGCTAGGGAACAGTTTGAAATTGCCGTTCTCCTTGACGAGCGATCGTACCAGCAACAGATCCTGTTCCCGGCCATTGCTCAGGTCGCCGTTGATGACGAGAAAGTCAGGCTTGGACGGGACGAGGTCGCGCAAGGCATGTCGGAACTTGTGGGTGCTCCTGTAGTGGTCGATGTTCCGCGCATCCACCACATGCACATCTGAGAATGCTGCAAATGTTAGCAGCGGCACCTCGCCTTCAGGGGTCACTGCCAATCCGCGTACAGGGAACAGCAGGGCGACGAACAGCAGTGCGCCGAGCAGAGCTGTCCAATACGATCTCCTCCGCATTCGTCCTCCTCCTTATCAGCAAAAAAGTTTCCGCTAGTATGCCACGATTTGGCAGGGAGTATGTTACACTCATAGCAAAAGCAATTCTTGAAATGGGGGTTTTTCGAATGTCGATTTATGAAGTGCGATTAGAGCGAATTCAGGAGTGGATGACGGAGCAAAGCGTGGGCGTGCTGTTGGTGACTTCGCCGCCGAACGTTTATTATTTGACTGGCTTTGACTGCCATCCGCATGAGCGGTTCATGGCACTTTGCGTGACAGCTTCAGGGGAGCGCGCGCTGTTTGTGCCGACGCTGGAGAAGGAAGAAGCGGAGAAGACCGGATTTGCGAACATCGTCACCGTGTCCGACACCGATGACCCGATGCAAAAGCTGCGTGATGTGATCGGCGACGGACCGTATGGGACGCTGGCGGTGGAGAAATTGCACATGACGGTGGCTCGCTATGAGCAACTGCAGACGGTGTTTGGCGAGGACAAAGCGGTGGCGGCGGAAGACCTGTTGCTCGGCATGCGTCTGAGCAAGGATCAGGAAGAAGCGGCCATCATGAAAAAAGCGGCCGAGATCGCGGACCGCGCAGTGGAAGCAGGCATCAATGCGATCGCCATCGGCAAGACGGAGCAGGAGTTGGTTGCGGTTGTCGAGTCCACGATGATCGGACTTGGCGCATCGGGTACCTCGTTCTCGACCATCGTGCTCGCCGGTGAAAAGAGCGCGTTGCCGCATGGCTCGCCGGGCAGTCGCACCATCCAAAAAGGGGATTTTGTGCTGTTCGACCTCGGGGCTGTCTATGAGGGCTATTGCTCCGACATCACCCGCACCGTCATCGTCGGGGAAGCGACGGCGCAGCAGCGCGAGATCTATGAGACGGTGCTGGCGGCCAATCTCGCGGGCATCGCTGCGACCAAGCCGGGTCGCCCGGCGAAAGAGGTGGACCGCGCCGCGCGCGACGTGATCGAAGCGGCAGGCTACGGTGAATATTTCACGCACCGCGTAGGGCACGGACTCGGGATCGAGGTGCATGAGTTCCCATCGATGCATGGGAACAATGAACAGGAAATGGTGCCGGGCATGGTGTTCACGATCGAGCCGGGTGTCTACGTGCCGGAAGTGGGCGGCGTGCGGATCGAAGACGATGTGATCGTCACCGCGGACGGTGTGGAAATCCTGACTTCCTATCCGAAAGACTTGCAGATCATCCCGGTCTAATCGTATCGAACAACGCGCTTGACCATGATGGAAAAAGCCATCCTGTAGACAAACTACAGGATGGCTTTTCATTACGAATTGGCCAGTTTAAGCTGTTGTTGCTCGAAGCGCTCCAAGATTTCTAAGTACAGCGCGTTAAACTCGGCAAACCGTTCGATCGTCACGACGTGTGCGCAACCTTTCAACAGGTGAAGCTTGGCACCATGAATCCAATCTTTCATCTTTTTGACTTGTCCGACAAACCAATAGTCGGCATCTCCGGAGATCAGGTGTGTCGGCACTTTTAGCTTGCGACAAAGCCCGCTCCCGTTCGCACTGGTCAAAAAGGAGATGATCTTCTCAAATTCGCGTGGGCACAAATCTTGGCTGGCTTTGATGAACGCTTGGCGTCCGACCTGCTCGCGGCGGCGTGGCATCAGGACTTTTGAGCCGATGCGCACGATCATGCTCGGCGGCAGAATGCGCGTCAAGGTACGGTTGAGCGGTGAGACCACTGCGCGGAAATACCACGGCAGGCGATAGAAGCCGCCAGCGAGCGTCAACGTCCGCACCATCTCCGGATATTTGCTCGCAAACGCTTGTGCCACCAAGGCGCCCATCGACAGGGAACAGATGTGAGCGGAGGTGATCCCTTTTGCTTTCAGCATGGCGGCGAGGTCGTCCGCATATAACTCCGCATCATAGGAAGCTACTTTCGAACCGCCGGTCTTGCCGTGTCCGCGCAAATCGTAGAGCAAGACGCGAAACTTTTTTTGAAACATCCGCACTTGTGGCAGCCAGGTGCGCGAGTTGCCGGCGAAACCGTGTATAAAAACGACCGGAATACCGGTTCCATGTTCTCTTACATAGTGGTGCATGCTCGTTTTTTACCTCCCTAAAAAGGTAATTAAAGTCTAGCATAATTCCTGCTTTCACAATACCAAACATTTCGTGACAAATGCACCAATACAGGGAGGAATTTGGTAGAAAGGATGGAATCTCTAGTAAGTCAAGATTTTGAATACAGTTGGAGGAAACAATGATCAAGAATTACACGCCGAGCAAAGGCGATTTAGAGAAACTGGCGCGGATGAAAGCACCGTACCAGCAAACGATAGATGAATTGAAAGTCAAGCTGAAAGGCATAAAATACGGATGTCTGCAAGAAAAAAGCTACTCCCCGATCGAATATGTAGTCGGCCGTGTCAAATCGACCGAATCGATGCTGCAAAAAGCGGAACTCAAAGGCGTGCAGATCGGTGTCGGCAACTGGATTGAAGAGGTAGAGCAGGCGGTCAAGGACATTGCCGGACTTCGGCTGGTCTCCCGCTATGTCGAAGATATCCGCGAAGTGTTGGAGATTCTCACCTCGCGCGAGGACTTTGTGATCGAAGAGGTCAAAGACTACATCGCGATTCCCAAAGACTCCGGGTATCGCTCGATCCATGTGATCGTCCGCTACCCAACCTATCACGGCGCTGTAAAAAAGGATGCGTTCTGCGAGATTCAACTGCGGACGCTGGCGATGAACTTTTGGGCGACCAACGAGCATGAACTGCGCTACAAATATGATCAGAAATTGCCCGACGACATGCGCGCCGCCTTGCGCCGTGCAGCCGATACGGCGCATGAACTGGACATGCAGATGGGCGAGTTCCGCCGCGAGATTCGCGATGCGCATGAGTTGAACTTGCAGTATGCGATGTCCAATGAAGTGAAGCTCGAAGAGATCTTCTCGCTCTATGTGAAAAAAGACTACAAGCGCGCGCAAGAATTGTACCGTCACTATTTTGGCGACGGGCACGATTTTACACATGATCCGAAGCTGAAGATGATCGACGATCTGCTCGGTTCGCGTTTGAAGATGATGAAAGAAATTCGCTGACCTTCCTGTTCATGAAAAAGAGACCTGATGCTGAACATTTTCCGATCAAGTAGCCGATGGGAAATGTTCATACGCGGGTCTCTTTTTTATGGTATGGTTACGCTTTCGTGCGCAGGATGCGTTCAATCGAGGTCATCAGTTGCACACCGACATCTGGCTCGAATGCATCGACCGCTGTCTGCATCGCATAGGTAAAGCGGAAGGTGGAAGTCTCTTGTAACAGGTCGCGCAACATTTTACGAGCCACAGGAGACAAATCCTGTTTCAACACGCCTTCGAGAAATTTTTGAATGTCGGACGTCTCCTGATCCAAACGCGCAGACAGGTCGGATGCGATCGACTTTTGTACGGGTTCAGGATGGACGGGCTGATTAATTTTAAATTGGTAAGGTTGCAATTCGTCTGCTACTTCCGGCAGGGCTTCGGCTGTAAGTTCGATCTCCGGTTCGGCGCTGACGGTGGGAACTTCCGTTTCGCTCACAGGGGTTTCGTGCTGCAAAGCGGATTCGATATGTAAAGATGATTTCGCTTTGTTCTCCAAAGAGAAGGCAATTTCCCCAGTGCGACGATCAAATTTATTGATGCGAGCGGTGATCGGCACTTGCTTGTCGATCATTTCTTGCAAATTGTTTTGCATCACCGATGACATTTCGCTGTTGTGAATCAAACCGCTCAGACCGTCCGATGTGGAGGCGAAGCAGCCGAAATCCATGATGCGAAATGGAAAGACTTCAATAATAGTACCCACATGATACTTGCTTAATAGGCTAGGCTTTAAGTTGTCTTTTTTCGAGCGGCCAAACTGCTGAACATAACGCAAAGTATCCATATAGTTTGTGATCCCTTTCTTTCTGTATGCCGAATATGTAATTGGAAAATTTTAGTTATCCAATATTGTTCATAATTCAAGTTTACAACTTGCCAGAATAATGTCAAGCATTCAAACGAATTTAAATATTTATAACTTTTTACAACAAGGAGACGTATCGGTTGCGAACGTCTCCACATGTAAACTTATTTAGTTTGTGCAATATGGCGCAGTTGCTCCAGAGTCGGCATATCTTCAAAATGGTGGATTAGCAGTCGCGCTTCTTCATTTAAATAGGACGGGATTGTGTCGATGTTCAGCGCTTGTGCTTGTTGCAAGTCTGCTTCAAAAGCGGCCTGTCCTGCGCCATCCTCCAATGCGGTTTGGAAGTTGGTCGCGTCAAGACCGATGCTCTCCGCGATTTTCACCAAGACGTTGCGATCGGAAATGTCCTGTTTGTTGGCCCAGTGCGCGAGGAAAGCAGCTTCGACAAACGCTTCTCCACGTCCCAGATCGTCCGCAACTTTGGTTGCGATCAGAGCGGGCACGGTATCACTTTGGATCGGGCTCGACAAAGGCATGTTCAACTGGACGCGCAGTTCGCGCAGCTTGGCGGTCGCAGCTTCCATATATCCTTCTGGCTTTGGCGGCGGGGTGGCGTCTTTTGGCATTTTCCAGACATGGTAGCGAATCGCGACACCTTCTTGCGCCAGTTCGCGTACCGTTTTCGTTGCGAGATAGCACCACGGACAGCTGTAATCGAAGTAAAAATCGAGTTTGGCCATTAGAACTTCCCTCCTACCAGTTGTGTATGGGCCACCGCGATGCATTGGTCCATCACGATTTCGACACCGTTTGCTTTCGCGAGTTCGGCCGCTTTTTCATCATAGACGCCCGACTGCGCCCAGATCCGCTTGGCCCCTGCTTTGATCGCCGCTTCCACCACGCTGTACAGTTCTTCGCTGCGGCGGAAGACGTTGACCAGATCGATTCCTTCCGGTACATCTTCCAGTGTGGGATAAGAAGTCTCGCCCAATACCTCTTCGACCATTGGATTGACCGGAATGATCCGATAACCGCGCTGTTGCATCGTATCTGCAATCAGGTACGAGGTGCGTTCTGGCTTGTCGGACAGGCCGACGACGGCGATAATTTTCGTTTCGGTCAACCATTGGCGCAACTCGTCATGTGTCGGTTCTTGGTACATGGTATATCATCCTCTTTTCCATAGAATGGTTCATGCTTTCAGCATACCCTGATTGACACTAAAAATCTGTCGTGTGCCTTACGTTCATTTAGACAAATCGGGACAAACGTGATACATTGGGGGCATTGTCAGTCCTATACATAAGGAGGAGACGAAAAATGGCAGAGTCCCTTTTTCTTCAATATCCGAAATGCAGCACCTGCCGCAATGCGAAAAAATGGTTGGAAGCGCAGGGTGCAGAGTTTGAAGACCGCAACATCGCCTTGCAGCCGCCGACCAAAGAGGAATTGCGCGACGTGCTGAACAAGAGCGGTTTGGACATTAAGAAACTGTTTAATACAAGCGGTCAGAAGTACCGCGAATTAGGCTTGAAGGACAAGCTGAAAACGATGAGCGAAGAGGAAATGCTCGACCTGCTGTCATCGGACGGCATGCTGGTCAAACGGCCGATCTTCGTGCATGGCGGGAAAGCGACGGTCGGATTTAAAGAAGCAGAATTTGAGAGAGTGCTCAGTTAGGAGCGTGGTGTGAGATTGATTCGGAAGACGGTATTACCGAACGGGCTGAAAATCTTGACGGAGCGCACCCCGTACCTGCGCGGTGCGGTGGCGCATCTGCGCTTTGGGATCGGCTCAGGCCTTGAACCCTTAAAACTCCACGGGATTGCTCACGTCCTTGAGCATATGGTGTTCAAAGGAACGCCAACTCTCGATCAGGTGGCGTTCGGCAACGAAATCGCCAGACTCGGCTGCTCGACCAACGCTTCGACTGGTTTTGAATCGACCACGTATGAGTTGGACGGCCCGGCGGAGACGGTGCTGAAGGGGCTCGACGTGTTTGCGGGGGTCATCGCCTCGTTTCACGTGCCAGCGGAGGAGTTTGACAAGGAAAAAGATGTGATTCAAGAAGAATATAAGATGATTCAGGACGACCCGTCCTCTTGGGGAGAAGACCTTGCCTACCATGCGCTGCTTGGTGAGTTTGCTCATCCCACGATCGGGACGCCCGATTCGATCGATGGCTTGACCCGCAGCATGGTGCTCCAGTTTGCCAAAGAGCACTACACGCCGGACAACATGATCGTCGGCGTGGTCGGAAATGTCGAGCATGAACAAGTGGTCGAAGTGATCGCCAAACATTTTGGCGAGTTGACTCGCACCCGCGTGGAACTGCCCGATGTGCCGCTGTCGCAGATCAGCGTGCGCCATGAGGAGGAGGACTGCGAACAGGAGCAGGTGTTCCTCGGGTTTCGGGCGCCGGAAGTGACGCGCCGTGACCTGCCCGCCTTTGATGTGGCGATGACGATCTTGGGTGGCGACTCGTGGTCGAGATTGTTCCAGCGCCTGCGCAATGAGCTCGGTCTGGTCTACCAAGTGGATGGCAGTTATTCGGGCTGGCCGCATGTCGGCAGCTATATGATCTATGCCGGTTGCCAGCCGGCTGAGACTGACCGCGTGATCGCGGAGATTCGCTCGGAGCTTGGCAAACTGCGTCAAGGCATCACGCAAGATGAGTTGTTCCGCTCCAAAGCGATGCTCAAATCGAGCCTGCTGATGAGCAGTGACCAACTTGGCAACAAAGTACACAAGCTGATCGACGATGAACTGCTGTTCGGCACGTACCGCGCATATGAGCAGGACATCGCAGAGTTAGACGCTGTCACCGTCGAGGAAGCGTTGCGCCTCGCCAATGAGGTGCTCGACCCGGACAAGATGACCCAAGTAACGGTCGGCCCGCATCAACCGCAATCGTAGATTTCTTCATCCTCATTACCCTCACCTTGCTTGTACAGGTGGGGGTTTTTCATGCCGTTCTTCCTATGAAAAAGCTGTTGCGTTTGCCTGTATGACGTGTATAATATGGTCTGATGTTGGACTATTTCGGTACACGAAGCAAATGGTTGGGAGTGGGAAGTCGGTGAATGAGGAAAAAAAGGCCAAGTCACTATTGTTGTTTGTTGTCATCATTTGGGGCCTGAACGTCGTGATGGTCAAGTACCTATCCGGCTATTTTCCTCCGCTCGAATTGGCCACCTATCGAATTGGGGCGGCCGCATTGTTGCTAGGTGTGGTAGTATGGAAAATGTACGGTTTTGTAAAATTGTCAGTTAAAGAATGGCTGTACATCGCAGGTGCTGCGCTGACCGGGATCTATTTGCATCAGATCGCGCTCAGTGCAGGAATTCGAACGACCGATGCGTCAACCTCTTCGTTGATCTTGGGTCTGAATCCGCTGGCAACTTCGTTGCTCGCCTATGCGATTTTTCGTGAGCCACTGACTGTGCGTAAAATTGGCGGAGTCGTGCTCGGCTTCCTCGGCGTAGCGCTGGTCATTTTCGGTGACTCATGGGAGCAGACCGCTTCCCTTTCCTTGGGAACGGGTGAACTGCTCGTCCTCGTGGCGATGGTGGTCTATGTGATCTCCGGCATGTTCATTAAAAAAGCGACCCAGACAGCGCCCGTGCTCGTTGTGACTGGCTACAGCCATGTGCTTGCGACCGTGCTGTTGCTGTTGACCACCGGTACTCAAAATGCGGTCAACGGACAGATGGCAGACCTGCCATCCGAATGGTTGGTGTGGGGAGTGTTGCTGTTCTCCGGCTGGGTGGCGACGGCACTCGGGGCGATTTGGTGGAACTCGGGCATCCGGCTGATCGGTGCGGGGCGCACTGCGATGTTTTTGAACGGCATGCCGATGATGAGTCTGCTATTTTCTGTCGTGCTGCTCGGTGAGACGATCACCTGGGTGCATGGCATCGGATTTTTGTTAGCGTTTTTTGCGATCTACCTCGGAACATCACAAGCGCGCGTGAACATCAAACGACAAGAGGAGATTGCGAAAGGGCAACCCGTATAGGTTGCTCTTTTCCAATTTTGTTTTTGGGGGGATGCTCATGATGAATCCTATTCTTCTGTTCACAGTGGTCTTGATGGCCAAAGTCGTGTTTTTTCAGAATTTGGTGTTTGGTGAAAATGATGTAAAAGTTCTCCTGTTGCGAGAACTGCCCTTTATTTTGCTGTTGCATTTCCTGATCGAACTGTTGGCGGGGAAACGCAGGCTACCGTTTTATTTTTTGACGAGCGCAGTCTTTTCGCTGGCGCTTTTAAGCATTGCGGTCTACCATGATTTTTACGGGTCGCTGTTGACCTATCAGGCGCTGGCACAGGCTGGTCAAATCGGTGAGCTGACCGAGAGCATCGTGGAGATCTTCAATCCGTGGTATCTGCTGTTCTTTGTTGATCTTGTCCTGTTGGTCGTGTACAAAAAGTTTAAACCGCAGAACTTGAAGATCAGAAAAGCAAACTACGCAGTCGTCTCTGCTGTCTGTGCGGGCGCGATACTTGTTTCGGTCTGGCAGGTCGAGCAGAAGGACATTATCAATGAAATGAAAAAAGCGGAACAGATGGGGATGTTTAACTACCAGTTCGCGTTAGCTGTCGGCGGAGCTGTCCACAGCCAAGAACCGGAGTTGGAAGACATCACACAGGCCCGCATACAGGAGTTAAAAGGAACCACACCAGTTGCAAAACCGCAGGACTTCGGTCTGGCCAAGCACAAAGATGTGATCGTCGTGCAATTGGAGTCTTTTCAAAACTTCTTGATCGGTCTGAAGATCGACGGCAAAGAAGTGACTCCGAATCTAAACAAGCTGTTGAAAGAAAGCCTGTATTTCCCGAACTTTTATCAGCAGGTCGGCAAAGGCAATACGTCCGATGCGGAATTTATGCTGAATACTTCGATCTATCCGCTCGGTGATTATGCGATGTCGCAGAAGTTTGGCAACCGGGACATTCCTAGTTTGGCCAAACTTTTGAAACCATACAACTACGAAAGCGCCACGTTCCACACGAACGAACTGGAATTTTGGAATCGGAATCAGATGTATCAGGCGCTGGGTTTCGAGAAGACGTTCGACAAGTCGTTTTTCGGGGAAGAGGAGACAATATCGTTTGGCGCGTCCGACCGAATTTTGTATGAAAAGACGGTGCCGGAGCTGAAGAAAATCAAGCAGAGCGGCAAGCATATTTACGCCAACTTGATCGCGATGTCCAGCCATCATCCGTTTAAGCTACCGGAGGAACTGAACGTGTTTGAGATTCCAGAAGAGCTGAAAGGCACACCGCTTGGCGGGTACATCGAATCGACCGCCTACGTGGATAGCCAGGTCGGCCATCTGGTCGAACTGCTCAAAGCGAACGGGCTGTACAAAGACACGTTGCTCGTGTTTTATGGAGACCACGTTGCGCTTGGAGCCAACGCGCTCAATGAGACGGAAGCTGCGTACATGTCCGATTGGCTCGGCACAGACTATTCGGCGCTGGAGTCGTTTAACGTGCCGTTGCTGATGAAAGTGCCGGGCAAAAAGGCGCAGGTTCTGCCAACGGTGGGCGGACAGATCGACCTGTTGCCGACGATTGTGAACTTGCTCGGGGTGAAGATGGACGATCAGATCTACTTCGGGCAGGATTTGCTCAACTATAGCAAAAATGTGTTGCCAGAGCGGTTTTATCTGCCGACAGGATCGTTTATCAACAACGAAATTCTGTTCCGACCGGGCCTGAGCTATCATGATGGCACAGCTGTCACGCTCGCTACGCAGGAGGAAGCAGAAAAGGTAGAAGAGTATGCGGAGCAGTTCACAAGAGCGTTGGAACTGCTGAAGCTCAGCGATGGATATGTCCGTTCGCTGCCCGTGCGTCAACCGTAGTCAACGTAGTCAAAAAAGAGCAGCCTTAGCGGCTGCTCTTTTTCGTGCGCTCGATGTGTTACAAAGTGCTAAACAGGCGTAGCAACAGGGCGATGCGGCGCGGAATCTCAGCGACGGTGATATGTTCGTGTGGCGCGTGCGCGCCATCGCCGACCGGGCCGAGACCATCGAGGATCGGAATGCCGGCCAGCGCGGCCACGTTGCCATCGCTGACACCGCCCACGCCGATCTCCTTGAGCGCAAAGCCTTCCAACTTCGCTTGCTCTTGAGCATGCAGGTACAAGCGCTCCGTGCCGCTGGTGCGTTCCATCGGGAACTTGTCAATCTCGCCGCTGACATGAAGCTCAGCGCCGGGCAGCACCGGTTTCAACTCGGCAAACAGCTTGGTCACTCGCTCCGATTCGGCTGCTGTCTGCACGCGGACATCGACGACCATCTCCGCGTGTTCCGGCACCACATTGAACGTGGTGCCCCCGATGATTTTACCGACCGAAAGTGTGGTGCCTGCTTCATAGTCGGTCCAGCCTTGGATGGTCAAAATTTGATGGGCCAGTTCCCAAACGGCATTGATGCCGCTCTGGTGCTCATTGCCAGCATGAGCAGCCCGGCCTTTGGCACGGACGGTGAACACGCCGCCTCCTTTGCGCGAAGTTTTCAGATACCCATCGCCGTAGCAAGGCTCGATCACCAGCGCCAACGCACTTTTCTTCGCTTCCTCGACGATTGGTGCCGACCCGGAGGGGCTGCCGATCTCCTCGTCGGTGTTCCAAAAGAACACCAGCTTTTTCTGTGGCTCGATGCCATGTTCGATCATCGCCTTGAGTGCGAAATAGGAAAACACGATGCCCGATTTCATATCATACGTCCCAGGCCCGTACGCTTTGCCGTCTTCGATGCGCCATGGCTCTGTCGCGAGCGTGCCGACATCTTTGACCGTATCAAAATGACCGAGCACGAGGATCTGCTCGTCGCCCGTTCCATAGCTGATGCGCAACTGGTCGCCTTGCGCGGGCTGCGCAATTTTTTCCACCGTACAGCCAAGCGCTGCGAAACGCTCAGCAATCACAGCGCCGAGCAGGTCGATGCGCGCTTTCTCATGGGACGGGGTCTCCATCTCCACGTATGTTTGCAGTTCCGCAAGCACCTCTTGCAAATGCCCTTCAAAATAGCGAGTCCAAGTGCCTTCCATCGCAATACCCTTCTTTCATCCCTATGGTTAGTCCTATCATACTCCCTCGCAAACTATCAGAAAAGTGTTATATATATCAAGATGGTTGCATATTTATTCAGCTTGGGTGTATGATACATATCATTGATCATGATTTGGACGTCTCTATCGCATATTAAAATACAACACAACTCTGGGAGGTACTCAGGATGAAAAAATTCAAATCACTCTGCACCATCGCATTGACGACCGTGCTCGCACTCGGCGTCGTCGCTTGCGGAACGGATAACCCAAGCGGGAACACCGGAAGCGAAGCGGGCAAAAAGAAAATCGTGATGGGCACATCGGCCGACTATCCGCCCTACGAATATCACGATACCTCTAAAGGTGGCGAAGTGGTCGGCTTTGACGTCGATATCGCGAAAAGCATCGCCGATCAACTCGGCTACACGCTAGAAGTTAAAGATATGGATTTCAACGGATTGATCCCGGCTTTGCAGGCGGGCACCGTCGATTTTGTAATGGCGGGCATGACGCCTACCGAAGAGCGGAAACAGAGCGTCGATTTCTCCGACATCTATTTCGAAGCTAAAAACACGATCGTTGCGAAGAAGGGCAGCAAGCTGGCCACTCCCGAATCGTTGTCTGGCAAAAAAGTTGCCGTTCAACTCGGTTCGATCCAAGAGAGCGCAGCCAAAGACATGCCGGGCTTGAACATCGTGCCGTTGAATAAAACGGGTGAGATCATCCAAGAGATTAAGGCGGGTCGCGTTGATGCTGCGATCATCGAAGACACGGTGGCAAAAGGGTTTATCGAAGCGAACAAAGACCTTGAATTCAACATGATCCCGAAAACTGAAGAAGCCGGGTCGGCGATCGCCTTCCCGAAGAACTCCGACAAGACTGCCGATTTTAACAAAGCGCTGAAAGCGATGAAAGACAGCGGTCAGATCGAATCGATGGTCAAGAATTGGTTTGAAGCGAAATAACCTTCGGGCGGTGACAGGGCATGGATCTCAATTTTGAACGCATCGTGCCCTCTATCCCTTATATGTTGGAAGGGATAAAGGTCACGCTGCAATTCACTCTTCTCTCAGCGGTGCTCGGTTTTCTCTGGGGGACGGTCTTATCTTTATTCAAAATCTCAACGATCAAACCGTTGCGCTGGTTTGCCGTCGGCTATACCTCGATTTTTCGGGGGACACCGCTGATCTTGCAGCTGACGATCGTGTACTTTGCCACGCCGCAGTTGACCGGATATCAGATCTCGGCGCTGGAAGCGGGCGTGCTCGCCTTCTCGCTGAACTCGGCTGCGTACATTTCGGAGACGATCCGCGCAGGCATCTTGGCGGTGGACAAGGGGCAACGGGAGGCGGCGATGGCGCTGGGCGTTCCGTATCGGCGGATGATGCTCGACATCATCATGCCACAAGCGCTGAAGAACATCCTGCCTGCGCTGGTCAATGAGAGCATTGCGCTGCTCAAAGAGTCGGCGCTCGTCTCGACGATCGGAGCGGCCGACGTGTTGCGCCGCGCGACCATCGTCGGGGCGGAAAAGTATATCTATTTCGAACCGCTGATCGTGGCGGGGATCATCTACTATGTGATGGTTATGGCGCTCACCTTTGGCGCGCGCCTGTTGGAGAGGAGGTTGCGGCGCAGTGATTAAAGTGGAGAAGCTTTACAAATCGTTTGGCAAATTGGACGTGTTAAAGGACATCTCCACCGAGATCCAAAAAGGGGAGGTCGTCGCGATCATCGGTCCTTCCGGCTCGGGAAAATCGACGTTCCTGCGTTGCATGAACCTGCTGGAGATGCCAACCTCTGGTCAGATTTATATCGATGGCACCGACATCACGGCTGGCAAGGCAGACATTTCAAAAATCCGCCAAAATGTCGGCATGGTGTTTCAGCATTTTCACCTCTTCCCACACATGACCGTTTTGGAAAATATGACGTATGCGCCGATCAAGGTCAAAGGCATGTCGAAGGAGACTGCGCGGGCAAAAGGTCTGGAATTGCTCAAGCGCGTCGGTCTGGAAGGCAAAGCGGATGTTTATCCGACCAAGCTCTCTGGTGGACAAAAGCAGCGCGTGGCGATTGCGCGGTCGCTGGCGATGGAGCCGGAAGCGTTACTGTTTGACGAGCCGACTTCGGCACTCGACCCGGAGATGGTCAAAGAGGTGCTCGATGTCATGAAGTCGCTCGCAACCACCGGGATCACGATGGCGATCGTCACGCATGAGATGGGATTCGCCCGCGAAGTGGCCGACCGCATTCTGTTCCTCGATGAAGGGCGTTTGTTGGAAGACCGGACGCCAGATGAGTTTTTCAACCATCCAGAAAGTGATCGCGCGAAACAGTTTTTGCAAAAAATGCTGTAGCAAACGCTCTCTGTTGATGCGCTCGCTGTGTGCACACCCTCAAGAACCGTTCAGAAAGACTCAGCAGTCTTTCTGAACGGACTTGGGGGTATTTTCATATGCGTAAGTTCATGCTGTCAGGCGCTGCATTTCAAGCGGACAAGGCAGCGTTTTTACAGGTGGATCGTGGTGTAGGCCAGACAAGTCTGGTGTGGCGAAGAAACTGAGTACAGCTTGTTGCATCCCGTTACATTCTGGATGGCTCCCATGTCTCTCTCATTTTTTGAAGTGATCTCATTGTTGTATTTACATATTATATAATATTTCACACAAGGTCAATATTTTATTATCAAGTATTAACTTTTTAAAATTATGAGTATGTGCTTTTTATGCAGATCCAGAACGGAGAGCGCCGGATGACTGGAATTTTCTAGAGTAAGGTGATCATTTAGATCGCCATGCTCAGTTGGTATGTGTTGCGCACTCCCCCCCCTTACGAAGCTGGAATCTTTCGAGTGGCGAAAAATATTTTTGCCATTCCCGAATTTGTCAGCTATAATTTCTGTATTTTCAGAGAGAGGTGAAAAGTCATGGAGCAGGAAGGGTCATCGTGGAAACGAACCTTATGGGTGATGGCGGCGGTGCAGTGCATCATGATGATGGCATTCACCTCAAGCGGACCGTTTTTGGCATTGTACATCCATGAGTTGGGGATTGAAGACTGGGGACAGGTGGCGATCTGGGCTGGAATCGTCTCGTCGTGCAACTTCTTGTTGGCGGCTATCGTCTCGCCGCTGTGGGGATCGCTCGGCGATCGCAAAGGACGCAAGCTGATGGTGTTGCGCACGACGTTTGCGATCTCGTTTTTTATGGTGCTGATGGGATTGGCGCAGAGCGTGTGGCACCTGCTGATCACACGCACGATCCAAGGGATCTTCAGCGGCTTCACAGCTTCGGCCAACGCGCTGGTGGCGACGGTGATCCCAGAAGAGCGTCTCGGCTATGCGCTCGGTTGGCTGGCCTCGGCAGGTATGTTCGGCACGCTGATCGGGCCGCTTTTGGGCGGGGTGTTGGTCGACTTGGTGCACAGCTACCGGATCGCCTTCTTCCTGACGGGAGGATTTGCGATGTTGGGCTTTCTGGTCACGCTGTTCCTGGTGAAAGAGCGTTTTGAACCGCCGGCGCAGGAAGCGAAAAAGAAAGCTTCGATCCTCGAGCAGTTCCGAGCGGTGAAAGAGATGAAAGGCGTGCGGACGATGTTTGTCGTGCTGTTTCTGGCCCAATTTTCGGTGATGAGCGTCTTGCCGGTGCTACCCGTTTATATGAAGGAGTTGACCGGGCTTGAGTATCTGGGCCTCCTCGCAGGCTTCGCGACGGCGGCGACCGGGCTTGCCGACCTGATCGCCTCGCCATTTCTCGGCAAGAAGAGCGACAAGATCGGCTATCGCAAAGTCCTGACGATCTGCATGACCGGTGCGGCTCTGATGTACCTTCCACAAGCGTTCGCGCCGAACGTGTGGGTGTTTATCGCCGCGCGGTTTGGACTCGGCCTGTTCATCGGCGGGATCATGCCGACCGCAAACGCCCTGGTTGGCCGCCTCGCGCCCAAAGAGCACCGCGGCAAAGTCTATGGGTTCTCCGCCTCTGCGATGCTACTAGGCTCCTTTGCAGGGCCGTTGTTGGGTGGCCTCGGCTCGGCGTATTTTGGAATTCGTGTGATGCTCGGTCTGACCTGTGTACTCTATCTATTGAATATGATCTGGGTGCGGATGAAGGTGGTCGAGCCGGGGGCATAGGGGTTAGCAGAAGGCCTGATTATTTGATCGGGTCTTTTTACATTTTTACTGCGATATGATGAGTTAGGATGATTACCATCTACTGGAATTGCGGAAATTCAGCGCTGCTTAAGTCCGTTTTCTGAAAAGATGGTGCAACTCAAAACGATCGAACGTATGATTCTAAATTGAATTATGAAAGACGACCGCCATCAAGCGGTCGTCTTTTTGGCTATAAAAAGTAATGGAAGGAAGAGAGGCGATATTCTTTGCCTTTGTCGTTGAGGCCAAAGACTCGCACATAGTAGGTCTCGCCGTAGGTGAGCGGCATGTCGATCAGGCCGGTTCCGTTGTCGGTGTAATGCTCGCCAGTCGACGGGTTGGTGACGGTGAAGCTGTAGTTGCCAGCTGTTTCGAGGAACAGTTCTGCATATAAAGAGTTCTGTGCCGTGAAGGCGAATACGTCCACATCCGTATAAGTGCCGATGTAGCCAGACATATCGTTGCCGATGGCGTATGCTTCCGCCGTTGCGTAGGTGTCATTGGCGCCCGAGGCGTTGCTCGCTTCCCCTTCGAAGCTGGCAGCGCTTGCCGTCTGTGCGCCGGTCGCGAGGACCGCTGCTGCTGCGAGAGCAAGCAGTGCTTTGTTGCACAGTTTCATCTGTGTTACCTCCCGTTATTTGATTTACAATACATTTAAATAATAAATGAAATCATTATAGAGGTCAATCACTTTCCTGTCAGGATCTCGCCTGATTTAAAACCGAGGATCATCGTCGTGTCATTGGAGAACGTCACGTACCACCCGATACGTTCTTCGGGAAATTGCGGGAGTTCGAGCGGGGTGACTTTTTCCCGGAAGATGACTTCGGGGAAGCCTTCTTTGAGCAGCACGGAGTCGACAAGCTTCACGTTGCCTGATGACTGTTCGCGGACGAGCCAGACCGCTTTGTCATCTCTGGCGCTGTCCTTGCCTGTCACCAGCAGGTACGCTGGTCCGTAGGGAACGAAGCGGATTGGGACGACTTTTCTGATTGTAACGATGGCGAGCAGCTGGTGCTCTTCGATAAATTACTGGGCTTCGAGGAGATCGAAAAGAGGAGTTGTAATCCAAGATAAAACCTGATGTGGATATGGGCATTGCGTTTAATAGGAAAGCGCAAGGATCTTGCATCTTATTGGCTTTTGATCGAGCGTATTGTGACCAATGAAAGAGTATCGTTTGTAATATAGCCAAGGTGACTTTTAGCTGGAAAGCGGTTACAATGGTGCCAAAGACCAACCGATGGAAGGGATGAGCGTAAAATGGAATTGAACCTGACCGGACGCGATAAACACAGCACGCCAGATGAACTGCAAAACCTCTCTGCCGTGATGATCCACGGCGATGACATTTTTGTCGATCAAGGTGCCATTCACGGAAAAAGCCGCTTGGAGCGCGGGATTGATTTTCGCGCTGCCAAGGGGCCGGAGGATGTGCCGAACGGGGAGAAGATCGCTGTGATCTGGGTGACGCTGAAAACGTACGAAGCCGGGCGCGGCTTCAGCGGCATCGCGTCGGCAGAACTTGTGATCGACTTCCCACACGGCATCGGCTACAAGGCGATGGGTCCGCTGGTCAACCAGATGGATCGCGCTGTGAAAGGCCGTGTTGACGTGTCGAACCTGACTTCCGAACAAAAGGCAAAGCTTGCCGATTTTCTGCAACAACTGCGCGCCGATCTGTGGGCGAACACCCCGGATGAAGTGAAGGCGCAATTGGCCTAAAACACCCTTGGAAAACCCACCTTTTTGGTGGGTTTTTTGCATGCAAAATCGAACAAACTATGCTGGAAAAGCTGACAGTATACTTATCCAAAAAATTTGTTTCTCATACAGGAGAAGCGTGCTATAATTGCATTCGTTATGTTTTCGTTATGCTCTTGATGAAAGGAATTGAACGCGATGCAAAACCAAACTCCTCTGTTCACGAAGCTCGTCGAGCACGCGAGCCGGAACCCGATTCAGTTCCACATTCCTGCACACAAAAAAGGCTTCGGGATGCCGACCGAATTCAGCGAGTTCATCGGCCCGAACGCTTTGTCCATAGATTTGATCAACATCGCACCTTTGGACGATCTGCATTCACCAAAAGGCATCATCAAAGAAGCGCAAGAACTCGCCGCCCAAGCGTTTGGTGCGGATCATACGTTTTTCTCGGTGCAAGGCACTTCCGGTGCGATCATGACGATGATCATGTCGGTCGTCGGCCCCGGCGAGAAGATTCTCGTTCCGCGCAACGCGCACAAATCGATCATGGCGGCGATCATCCTCTCCGGTGCACATCCTGTGTTTATGCACCCGGAAGTGGATGCGGAGATCGGGATCATGCACGGCATCTCGGTAGACACCGTCCGCGTCACGCTGGATGCGCATCCTGATGCAAAAGGCGTTCTGCTGATCAACCCGACCTACTTCGGCGTCTCTTGCGACTTGAAGTCGATTGTCGAGCTCAGCCATGCGCGAGGCATTCCGGTGGTGGTTGACGAAGCGCACGGCGTGCTGTTCAAGTTCCACGAAGACCTGCCGCTCTCGGCGATGGAGGCGGGGGCTGATATGGCGGCAACGTCGGTGCATAAGCTCGGCGGATCGATGACGCAAAGCTCGGTGCTTAACGTTCGAGAAGGGCTGGTCTCTCCGGCGCACGTGCAGGCGGTGCTGTCGATGCTGCACACCACATCGACCTCCTATCTGCTGTTGGCGTCGCTCGATGTGGCGCGCAAGAACATGGCCGTTCACGGGCATAAATTGATCGAAAACGTGCTCCGTCTCTCCCGCGATGCTCGCAAGACGATCAATGAAGAGATCCCCGGAATGTACTGCTTTGGCGAGGAGATCTTGAAATCGTCGGCAACGTTCGCCCACGACCCGCTGAAGCTGAGTATCGCAGTCAAAGAACTAGGACTCACCGGTTGGGAAGTGGAAAAAATTCTCCGCAGCGATTTTAACATCGAAGTGGAGATGTCCGACCTGTACAACATTTTGTGCATCGTCACGTTTGGCGACACCGAAGAGACGCTTGGCGCTTTGTTGCATGCTCTGCGCGAGATCTCCGCACGCTTTGGTGTGCAGGAGAAAAAAGATCTGCCACAAGTGCAAAATCCGTCGATGCCGCTCTTGGCCGTTTCTCCACGCGATGCGTTCTACAATAAACAAACGGAAGTCGTTCCGCTCAAAGAGGCGGCTGGACGCATCATGGCCGAGTCGGTCATGGTCTACCCGCCGGGGATTCCGATCATCATGCCAGGCGAAGTGATCACCCAAGACAACATCGATTACATCGCGGAAAACGTCAAAGCAGGACTGCCGGTGCAAGGTCCGGATGATCCGAACATCGAGTTTATCAAAGTGTTAAAATAAATCACAGCCTGATCATACGCACTGCAAAAAAGTTCTCTTCTGCGGAAGGGAACTTTTTCTTGTTGTCAGAACGAACCTGCCGTGATCGTAGTCTCCGCGCAGGATCGGGAAGCATCGCGGAGATTTTTCCAGTTGATTTCCAGTAATCGTCTAGTGCAACGTCAGCATGATTCGCGTTATTCTAGCACTCGACCACATGACTCGCCTAATCCTCAAATCTGATGAGGAACGGAGGAACCACATCTGGGGTGAACTCGCCAACGTGCGAGCGGGTATCCTTCACCCGAACCCGTCAGCTAACTCCGGCGGCGATTAGAAGGAGAGTGTTACACGATGAAAAAAATCAACTTGAAAAAATGGGCTTGTGCAGCAATCGTTGCAGCAGGCATGCTAACGATTACACATGTACAGGCGGAGGCAGCAGGCCTCGCCGATCCGATCATCGTCAAGCAGGGGCAAACCCTGTCTCATTTGGCCGCTCAATACGGCACTTCTGTTCAGGATTGGAAACAGGTCAACCATCTGAGTTCCGACCTGATCTATGCAGGGCAAAAACTGCACATCGTATTCCCGTACCATGTGAATCAAGGCGACCAACTGGCATACATCGCCAACCGCTATGAAACCACTGTGGCGGAGATTCAAGCGATCAATGGGATGCAGTCCGATCGCCTGATCGCAGGCAGCACGATCATCATCCCGGCTGGTACGAACGGCTACTACAAGGCAGCCACTCCTAGCGTACCTGTTCAGTCTGCGCAGGATGCAATTCCAGCGGAGCAAGTTCAGGAACAGCCACCGATTAAACAGCCGGTCGTTCCGGCCCGCGTCGCTCCGACTCCGGTTGTCCAACCGGTAGCTGCTGTGAAGCCTGCGGTGCCGACCATCGCAGGGAAGGAATACAGCAAAGCGCTAAATATGACCGCGTCCGCTTATGGCCCAGGCAACATCATGTGGCAATGGGGCGGCAAGACGTTCACCGGAACCCAAGTCCGCGAAGGCGTGATCGCAGTCGATCCGAAAGTAATTCCGCTTGGTAGCAAAGTCTATGTGACAGGCTACAAGTCTCCGCTGCTTCCGGCGGGTGGATTTGTTGCGACCGCAGAAGACACAGGCGGAGCGATCAAAGGCAACCGCATCGATATCTACATCGACGGTACCCAATCGCAATTGAAACAGTTTGGTATGCAAGGTGTGAAATTGTACCTCTTGAAATAAACGCTACCCTTGCAAAAGGATCAAAGAACCACTTGCCGATGGCGGCAGGTGGTTTTTTTGTTTTTCAAAATGGACAGCATGGAAAGAGAAGAAAAGAGGTGACCGTGTGTGGATGTGATTCGCGTGTTGCAGGTGGTGCGCCCAATGCAGGGTGGCATGCGCCGGCATGTGTTGGATTTGATCGCAGGACTGCAAAAGGGCGGGCTCGAGGTGACGGTCGCATGTCCGTCCGAACTGCACAGGGAGCGAGAACTCGACGGCATCCCCTGCTTGCCGCTCGAACTGGTCGATGGGGTCCACCTGATGAAAGACATGCGCGCCGTGCGGCAACTGGCCAAACTGCTTCGCGAGCAGTCGTTCGATCTGGTGCATTTGCACGGTGCAAAAGCGGGTCTGGTCGGTCGCATGGCGCGGCGAAGTTTACCTGTCCCGCCGCCTTGCGTGTATACCGTACATAATCAAGTGTTGCCCCGTGGTGGGCTGGTCAAGCGCGTGCTGAACACGCTGGAGCGCCGACTCGCTCCGGAAACAGACCGTGTGATCACCGTTTCGCATCGTCTGGAACAGGATGTGGTCGCCACGCATGGTGTACCGCCGTGGCGGACGGTGACGATCCACAATGGGGTCGAGCAGGCGACATTGCTGCCAAGAGATCATGCTCGTCAGATCTTGGGCTGTGAGGACAGTGATCGACTGGTGATCGGCGCGATTGGCCGGATGGTGGAGGAAAAAGGATTTTCTACGTTGCTCGAAGCGTTCACGATTCTGTTGGCCAGACGGGTGGATGCTGAATTGGTGCTGATCGGAGATGGTCCGCTTTTGTCAGACTATCAGCAGGTGGCCGGAAAGATCGGGCCGGCTCGGGTGCGCTTTTTGGGTGAAGTTCCACAGGCGCGGCGCCTGCTCTCGGGGCTGGACATCGTAGTGCAGCCTTCACACGCTGAAGGGCTCGGACTTGTGCCAATCGAAGCGATGCTTGCGGCGCGTCCCGTGATCGCAAGCGCTGTCGGAGGTCTGCCAGAAGTGGTGATCCACGGCAAGACGGGGTTGCTGGTGCCACCGCAGCAGGCGGTGGCGCTGGCCGATGCGTTGCAGTTGCTGTTGCAAAAAGCGGACTGGCGCATGGGGCTCGGACTTGCCGGGCAGCGCCGGGCCGAAGAGCTTTTCACAAGACAGGCGATGATCGAGGCGACCTTGCGTGAATACCGTGCAGTGGTCGCGAAACGACAAGGGGTCATGTTATGAGACGGAGCCTGATGCTGATCGTGTTTTTGCTGTTCTCGTGGGCACTATCTGGAACTGCCGGGGCCACACCTGATAAAAAAGTGGTCGTGGTCATCATCGACGGGCTCTGGCAAGGCGGCATCACGCCGGAACTGGCGCCTAATCTCACTCGTCTGCAGGCGCTAGGTGCGGTCGGAGTGATGAACCACAACAGCCTCGGCGCAAAGACTGAGGTCAACGCTTACTTGACGATCGGTGCCGGGTCGAAAGCCAGTGCGCCTTTTACCCGCGTGCGCGCCTTCGAAATCGATGAGGCGTTCGGGGAGGACCTGCAGCAGGCGACAGGGCGTGACCTCTATGTCCGTCATTTTGGCGTGGAACCGCAGGGGGCGCTCGTCGTGCCCCAGATGCCGCAGATGAAGCGAGCGGCGGAGCAAGCGAACTATCGTCTCCAGCCGGGACTGCTCGGTGATGCGGTGCATGATCTAGACGGCAGGACGGCGGTGCTCGGCAACAGTGACCAGGGTCGCAACCCGCACCGTCCAGCCGCACTGATCGCCATGGATGGGACAGGGATAGTGGACAGCGGGTCGTTTCGCACCGCACAGGTGCAGGACGAGACGCGCCCTTATGGGGTACGAACCGATATGCAGGCGTTGTATCAGGAATTTTTGAAGGTGCAAAAGCAGGCCGAACTGATTGTACTGGATATTGGCGATACAAGTCGGTTGCACGCTGTGAAAGATGTGATCACCACAGAGCAGATGGAGCGAGCCTACCAAGCGGCTCTGCAAGATGCGGATCGCTTGATCGGTGACCTGTTGCCGCACGTAGGAGCTGATCTGATGCTTGCTGTGATTTCGCCGCTCAAAAATCAACTGCCCGATGCAGCTACACTCTCCCCGGTGCTGATCGCAGGAGGGGACATCGCACCGGGCAGCCTGCTCACATCCGGCACCACGAAGCGCGCAGGTCTGATCGCCAATTACGATCTGGCCCCGACTTTTGTGCAGATGCTGGGCGGCGATCCCTTGGAATACCACTTTTTAGGGCAACCGATCACAGCCATAGAGATGGCGCCAGGGGAGGCAATGGCGCAACTCGACCAAATCGTGGCCGACATGCTATTGCCCAGCGGGGTGCGCAGTTTGCTGATCAAACCGTGGTTGAACGTGTGGATCGGGGTGGCGGGCGTGATCTTGCTCGGTACGATCTTTCGCCAAACATGGCTACATTTGCTGACACCGCTTGCCGAACTGTTGCTGTTGTTTCCGCTGGTCTGGCTGTATGTGCCGTTGTTCAACCCCGCAACGCGACAGGACATCATGCTGTATTCGGTCGTACTGGCGCTGACAGCATGGGGAGGCATGCGTTTGATCGCGCAACCGTTGCTGCGCTGTGGGCTTTTGGCCAGCTTGGTCGTCCTCACGCTGCTTGGTGATATGTTGCTCGGAGCACCGCTGATGAAAGAGTCGGTGTTTTCCTACGATCCGGTCGTCGGCGCCCGTTACTATGGCATCGGCAATGAATATATGGGCTTGTTGCTCGGTGCGGCGTTGTTGTTGTTGAATGTTTTGCTCGCTGTGCGCCCTCGACACATGAAGCTGTACACGTTGTTGCTTTTTTTCGCGATCGTGTGGCTGTTTGCCGCCCCCTCTTTTGGCACCAACGCCGGGGGCGCGATCGCTGCAGCGGTCGGCGGTGTGTACACCTTTTTACAATTGAGCCCCGTCAAGATGACGTTGCGCCGTTGGCTGTGGCTCGCTTGTGGTGCACTTTCCGGTGTCGGGCTTCTGTTCGCGTTGAATCTGGGCGGTGAGCAGACGCACATCGGTCGGGCGGCAGAACTGCTCATCGGCGGTCACTACGGCGAAGTGTTGCAGATCGCCGTGCGGAAAATGGAACTCAATCTGCATCTGCTCCGCGTCTCGGCGTGGGGAAAACTGCTGATTCTGTTCTCCGCCATCTTGCTCGTTTGGCGCATGCGCGGTGCGAAGACTCCTTTTTTGCTACACAACTTTAAGACACAGATCGTCACGGCAGGGGCGGCCTTTCTGGTGAACGACTCGGGAGTGGTGGCAGCTGCGATCATCCTGCTTTTTGCTGTGGTGCCGTTGCTTAGCATTAGGGAACAAAATCTGGACATACTACCGACAGAACAGCAGGCTCCACAAGAATGGACTACGAGGTGACATACATGACGAACGAATTCACCTGGAAAGTGGGCGGAGCTCAAGGCGAAGGGATCGACTCGACAGGCGAGATTCTGGCGACGGTCCTCACCCGTATGGGGTATTACATATTCGCCTACCGCCACTTCATGTCGCTGGTCAAAGGCGGTCACACCAACTACAAAATCAGAGCGAACAATGAGGAGCAGGTCGATTATCATGGCGACACGCTCGATATCCTGATCGCGTTTGACCAGACGACGATCGACGAGAATGAAGACGAATTGATCACAGACGGCGTAATCCTGCACGATGCGAAATTTGCAGGCACCTCCAAGCGCGACAGTTTGAAAATCTGCTCGGTTCCGATGTCGCAGATGGCCAAAGATCTCGGCAACGTGATCATCAAAAACATGGTCGCCGCGGGCGCTTCTTCCTATGTGCTCGGCATCGACCCGAACAATTTCTATGAGCAGATCGAAGCGCAGTTTGGCAAGAAAGGGGCCGAGCTGGTCGAGTTGAACAAGACCGCTTTCAACAAGGGCTATGATTATGTGAAAGAAAACTACGCCGACGTTCAGCGTCCCGTGCCTGCTGCGACCAAGCCGGCCACGCCGCGTCTGCTGATGACGGGCAACGAGAGTATCGGTGTCGGCGCTTTGATGGCAGGTTGTCGCATCCTGGCCGCTTACCCGATCACCCCGGCGACAGAAATTATGTACTGGTTGCTTGGGAACATGAAAGACGTCGGCGGCAAAGTGTTGCAGGCAGAAGATGAGATCGCCGCGTGCATCATGGCGATCGGCGCCAACTATTCGGGTGTGCGCGCGATGACCTCGACCTCAGGCCCGGGCCTCTCGCTGATGATGGAGGCGATCGGCATGGCGGGGATCTCCGAGACGCCGCTTGTCATCATCGACGTGCAACGCGGCGGTCCATCCACGGGATTGCCGACGAAAACGGAGCAGTCCGATCTGAACGGTGCTCTGTACGGTTCGCACGGGGAAATCCCGCGGGTCGTATTGGCGCCGACCTCAATTGAAGACTGCTACTACCAGACCTTTCACGCATTCAACCTCGCCGAGAGATATCAATGTGTCGTCATCGTGCTCAGCGACCTGCTGATCGGCATGAACAAGATGACGCTGGATACGATCGACTTGAATCGCTATTCGATCGATCGCGGTGAAATGGTTACGCAAGAGCAGTTAGATGCGCTGGAAAAGGGCGCTTTTAAACGCTTTGCACTGACCGAATCGGGCATCTCTCCGCGCTCGATTCCCGGTATGAAAAATGGTCGTTTCTGTGCGCTGACCAACGAGCATGAAGAGACCGGTCTGGAGATTGAAGATGTTCCGATGCGCAAGGCACAGATGAACAAGCGCTTTCGGAAAATGGAGACCTTGGCGCGAGAAGTCAATGAGTGGGGCGTGGACTATCAAGGTGCGGAGTCGCCTGAACTGCTTTTGATCGGCTATGGATCGACGAAGGCGCAGATTGCCGAAGCGGTCAAAAATCTGGACGGCATGGTGGTCGGCCATCTACAGCTTCGCGCGATGATGCCATTCCCGTCCGATGCGGTGAAACGGCGCATCGATGCAGCAAAGCGTGTGATCGTGCTGGACAACAACTTTACTGGGCAGTTGACAGGACTGATTCACCGTGAGATCGGCTACCATGACAAAACGGAGACGTTGACTAAGTATGACGGCAATCCGTTTACTGTCGGCGATATTCTATCGTTTGTGAAGGGGTGAGCGAACCATGGCAACTTTAGCAGATTTCAGGTATGAAAAGGCGACTTGGTGCCCAGGCTGCGGTGACTTCACGGTGCTCGCATCCCTGCAACAGGCTTGCGTGAAAATGGGGTTGGAGCCGGAAGGGGTCTGTTGCGTATCTGGCATCGGCTGTTCAGGGAAAATTTCGCAGCATTTCGGTTCCTATGGCTTCCATTCTCTGCATGGTCGCTCGCTTCCGACCGCGCAAGGGATCAAGATGGGCAACCAAGAACTGACCGTCATCGCAGCCGGCGGTGATGGGGACGGCTACGGCATCGGCATGGGTCATTTTATTCATGCTTGCCGTCGCAATGTGGACATCACCTATGTCGTGATGGACAACCATATCTACGGCCTGACCACCGGGCAGTCGTCACCAACCTCGAAAAAAGGGTTCAAGACGAAAACGACGCCGGCTGGTGTCGCCGAAGAGCCTGTCAAGCCGCTGGAACTGGCGATGACGGCAGGCGCTTCATTTGTTGCACAAGCGTTCTCCGGCGATTTGAAGCAGATGACGAACATCCTCACCGCAGCGATCCAACACAAAGGCTTTTCGCTGGTCAACATCTTTTCTCCATGTGTCACGTTCAACCGTGTCAACACCTATGAGTGGTTCAAAGAACATATTGTCAATTTTGACGAGATGGAGTATGACCGTTCCGATAAATACGAAGCGATGCGTCGTGTGCACGAAGCGGAAGGTGTTTGCACAGGAATTATTTATCAAGAAGATCGTCCGGCCTTTCACGAAGTGGTGCTCGGCGCTACCCCGCATGGCACCGTCAAGGAAAATTTGGAACTGAGTCACGAGCAAATGTCCGCCCTGCTCGATCAATTCAGACGCTAAGAAGCGTGAAACAAGAAAAAGACCGTCCCAAAAGGGCGGTCTTTTTCCTGTTTCGATCAAAAACTAGTTGATCGTGTAGATGCCGTAGCCGGTCATCGTGGAGTAAGTGTAAGAAGTCGTGCTGTAGCCCGGGTCGTTCGCGTAGAACGTGGTGCCGCCGTTGTGGCCAGTCAGCAGTACCCAGTGCGAGCCGGAGCGAACTTGTGCGATAACCGCTTTGTTGCCTGCATCCAAGTAGCTGCGCAGGTTCGCCGCAGTTACGGAAGTACCGCCGGTGTAACGGCCTTGGAAGGAGATTTTGGAAGAGAGCTTCGGAACCGCGCCCCAAACGAGCAGGTTGCCGGAGTAACCGCCGTTCGCTTTCAGCCAAGTGTTGAGTTTGCCCGGGTCAGCAGCGGAGCCGCTAACGGTGATGCCTTTATGTTTCAGAGCCATCGCGACAGAAGTCACGGTGCAGCCGGATTGAGTCAGAGTATCGCCACCGCCCATCAGGTTGCTGCCCCATGCAGCGTCATATTGTCTGAACAGCGGAGCGTTGAATGCAGCTTCAGCAGTTTGCGGAGCAACCAGAGCCGGTGTAACTACAGCAGCGGTCATCACTGCTGCGGACAAAGCGATCGAAGTGAGCATTTTTTTAAACATTAGATAGTATCCTCCTAAAAAAAATATCAAATTCGGAACGTTCCGTTGATAGATTAGCATGATCTGACTAGTAAGGTCAATAATATTATTGTGAAATATGTAAATTTGAAATTATTATTCTGTCGTATAATTAAAAATGCAGGCTTCCGAAGAAGCCTGCATTTAACGTGGCAACAGCTGGTATTAGTTGATGGTGTAAACGCCGTAGCCAACGAAGTCGGAGTAGTTGTGAGTGGTGGTGGTGTAGCCCGGGTCATTTACGTTGAACACGGTGCCACCGTTGTGGTCGGTCAACAGTACCCAGTGAGCGCCGGAGCGTACGTTTGCGATGATCGCTTTGTTACCTGCGTCGAGGTAGCTGCGCAGGGTAGCTGCGGACAGGGAGCTGCCCGAAGTGTAGCGACCTGTGAAGGAAATTTTAGAGGAGTTCAGGTTCGCAACGGAGCCCCAAACGAGCAGGTTGCCGGAGTAACCGCTGTTCGCTTTCAACCAGGTGTTGAGTTTACCCGGGTCAGCAGCGGAGCCGCTAACGGTGATGCCTTTGTGTTTCAGAGCCATTGCTACGGAAGAAACGGTGCAACCCGATTTCGACAGGGTGTCGCCGCCGCCCATCAGGTCACTGCCCCAAGTAGAGTTGGATTGCTTGAACAGCGGAGCATTGAAAGCAGCTTCAGCAGTTTGCGGAGCAACCAGAGCCGGAGTAACAACAGCAGCAGTCATAACAGCAGCAGACAGAGCGATCGTGGTGATCATCTTTTTGAACATTTTTTTAACCCCCCAATAAATTAGTAAGATAATAGATTCATATCTTAACCCGAGAATATCATAAAAAATGTTTTGATGTCAATGAATTTCCTTGAAATTTATTATAGTTTTACATTTTTGGATTTTATTCACCTGAATTTTCCGTAATTTTGAAATAATTTTAGTTTCACAAAAATAAAACCTGAAACCGACTCCGTCTAGGAGTGGGTCTCAGGTTTCATAATTCTCAACAATCCAATTCAGGAATTGCTGGAAGTCACGGTCTTTTGCTTTGTGCTTGGGATAGGCGATCAAAGTGGGGCGTATCAGTGTGCCTTCTGCGATGTCGTGGGCGATCAACTGTCCGGTTGCCAGTTCTTCGCGGATCACCCGCTCCGGCAAGAGGGCTACTCCGAGATTTTGGATCACCATCTGCTTGACGGCACTAAAGGAATCCAGCTCCATAATCACATTGGGAAAAACACCGCGCTCTAGCAAAAAGCGGTCTACCCGCTGGCGAAATGGGGCGGAAGCGTCACCGAACATGATCATCTCCTGTGCGCCCCAATCGGCAAAACCGCCAAAACCTCGTGCCCAACGATGTTCTGGTGCTACGATCAACACGATGCGGTCGCTGGGCAGATCGAGCTGCAGTAGTTGCGGATGATAGACTTCACTTCCGAGCAAGGCTAGATCGGCCGTTCCGGTTAGCAGGGCGGTGATCGATTCCTCGAAGAGTGTCGATTTAACATAGCAGCGCAGGTCAGGGTGTTTGTTGCGGTATTTGCCGAGCAGACGAGGAAGTTCATAGGAAGCAAACGCTTTGCCAGCCGCGATGGTCAGCAGTTTGCGTGTCCCGGTGTCTTGGGTAAAGGCGCGGATCTGTTCGACGATTCCGGTGGCGACGGGAACAAAACTTCTGCCCTCCGGCGTGAGCGAAACCCCACTGGCCGTGCGGATGAACAGAGTGACGCCGAGCTGTTTTTCCACCTGTTTTAAGCGGTGGGTTACGGTCGATTGCGCTAGGAACAGCGTCTCTGCCGTCTTGTTGATCGAACTGAAGCGGGCGATCATCAAAAACATTTCCAGATTATCAAGATTCATCGTGGGTTCACCTTATGCTTATCGAAATTTTGCATTGCTTGTTATCAGTATTCTATAACACAAAACTTAAAAAGTGGAGTACGATTCGATACATAGGGCAAGTGGGGAGGGAATCGTGATGTGGCGGATTCGAACTTATTTTCAAGCGTATCATCCGATCGTGCATTCGATTTTGTTTGGCACGATGATGGCGCGGGTTGCATCGGGCATGAGCATGCCCTTTTTGGCGCTGTATCTGGCACGGGAATTTGCGATGAGCCCGGCGATGATCGGGATTACGATCGGGATTGGCATGTTTTGCGAGATGATCGGAGGCTTCATCGGGGGCACGCTGTCCGACCGTTTCGGACGCCAAAAGATCATGATGACCGCCTTGTATCTGTGGGCGCTGGTCTTCTCCTGCTATGCATTTGCCACCGCAACTTGGATGTTCCTGCTGCTGACTGCTTTGCAGGGCTTGTGTCGCTCGTTTTATGAACCGGTTGGGCAGGCTGTGTTGAGCGACATGACCACACCGGAGCAGCGGTATCGCGTGTTTACGTTGCGCTACACCTACAACAACCTAGGGTGGGCGATCGGGCCGGTGATCGGAGCGGTGCTCGGCATGTCGGCTGGAGCGATGGCCTTTTTGGTCACAGGCATGGTGTACCTCGGCTATGCGCTTGTGATGCAACGGCTCTTCAAACGCTTTGACATCACCAACCTGCAAGGCGAGCGCAAAGAAGTGGTCACGTTTCGCAAAGCGGCGCAGACGGTGTTGAGCGATCGGGCGCTCTTGCTTTTCATTATGGGGAGCATCATGGGGACGCTGTGCTACTCACAGATCACAACCAATTTGGCCCACCATGTCAACATGCAGTTTGCAGAAGGTGTGACCCTGTTTGCGATGCTCTTGACCGTCAATGCGGTTGTCGTCGTACTCGTGCAACTGCCGCTCTCCGCTTGGGCGGAAAAACGCACGCCGCTCGAGACGATCTGGATCGGGAATCTGCTCTATGCGGCGGGCAATATCGGATTTGCTTTTGCACAAGGTGTCGGGATGATGATCGCCGCGATGGTGATTTTTACGCTGGGGGAAGTGCTGTGTTTTCCAGCGGGGAGCATCCTGTTGGATCGCCTTGCACCAGCAGAGATGCGCGGGACCTATTTTGGCACGCAGAACTTCAAATATTTTGGCACATCGATCGGTCCGTGGCTGGGTGGTCTGGTCCTGGTCGGGGCGGGCGCGAGCACGCTGTTTTTGATCGTCGCAGTGGTAGCCCAGATCGGCACACTGTTCTACTGGCTGGGACAGCGGCAAGCCGGATCATTGCTCAAAAATTGATCAAAACAAGAAAACACCCCCTGTGCTTGAGGGGGTGTTTTGTGTGGAACGCTTATTTGCCTTGTTTCGTCTCAGTACCGACCTTCTTATAGGTATCTCCAGCCATCTTGTAGCGGTCGAGGACGAGCTCACCATTTTTGCGTTTGGCACCGATGGCAAATTCGGATGCATCGCCGCCCAGGAAAATGCCCGGCGGCAGATCGCCATTTTGCCAATCGATAGCTGAGATGCCTGTGGAGATCGAAGAAGCAAGCGCTATGCGCTGCGGCTCATCGATCGGCAATTCAAATTTGCCAAGCGCGATCGCGCTCAGGTGCAAAGGCGAGATGACGCGGTAGCCTTGGAGTCCGAACGCTTCTTTGATCTCGAGGTGCGAGGCTTCGGTCGATTCTGGCATTTCTTCGCTCGGCGTGTTCGTGCCGTTGTTCGGTTGCCCGGTGCCAGATTGACCTCCGTTGTTCAAGTTTGGCGTTTCCACTTTCGGTTTATCTTTCGTTTCATTGTTTGTATCGTCAGGCTTGTCACCACAGCCAGTGAGGGCACTGATGCAAAGTGCGGTGACCAGAAGTGTAGAGAGTGTTTTTTTCATGTTTTCATCTGCTCCTTCCCTTGTCCAAGTTATCATAATTTGCATGGGAAGAGCAAGCGAACGCACGATTAGAGAAGGCTTACAGTTTGATGCGGATGTGGAAAAATCCAGCATCTCGCAACGCTTGGTAGAGGATGATCAGCGCAGGGCCTGCGATCAGTCCGATAACACCGAACACCATAAAGCCGAGGTACATCGAGACAAGCGTTGCCAGTGCCGAGATGCCAAGCGAATTGCCAAGGATTTTCGGCTCGATGATCCGCCGGAAGATGACGATCGCCATATAGAGGATCATCAGTCCGACCGCCAGCGAATTGTTGCCAGTCACAAAGACATAGGCGGCCCACGGCACGATGACCGCACCGGTGCCAAGCACGGGCAACACATCGACGATCACGATGATCAGGGCGACGGCGAGCGCGTATTTGACACCGAGAATCCACAGCCCGATCAGCACGAGGTCGTAGGTCAAAAACGAGATCAAGATCTGCGCCTGCAAGAAGCCGATGATCGCGCGATTGAGATTTTTTAGCACCACTAGCACTTTAGGTTGTGTGGTTTCATCAAACAGTGCGAGAAACTTTTTGACCAGCGCGGGCAGGTCCAGCGAAAAAAGGAACAAGGCGACGATGTAAACAACGCTGACCACCATCAGGTTGGGCAGCGCAGAGATCAGACCGACCAATCCATTGAGCAAGGTGATCGTCAAATCGTTCAGCGAAGCGAACGTTTTGTTCAGTGCCGCTTGCAAGTTTTGCGCTGACCCTGGAGGCAGGGTGGCAAAATAGTCTTGGATCTCGGCGACCCATTCGCGCACCGGGTCGGCCATGTCCAGCACAAAACGGGGTAGCCACTGCGACAGCTCGACCACTTCGATGACGATCCGCGTCGTGATGAAGAACAACAGACCGCCAAACACCAGCAAAAAGCTGGTAAACGCGATGATCACCGCGTAGATGCGATGGAATTTCAGACTGCGTTGGAGCAGTTTGACGATCGGCTCCAGCACGATGGCGCTGACCAAGGCCAGCAAAATCGGGAAACTGTGCGGCAAGATGAAAAAACCTGCAACGATCACAAGCACGATCCAGAGAGCTTTCAAGTAAGGATTCATCGCGGTCTCCTTTTCTTAGATGCATAGATCTCTTAGGATATGCTTATTCGTTCTGGTTCTTGTCCGATATTTTGTCTTCGATGAGGAAGTCGAATGCTCGCACTTTTAACAGGGAAGTGAAGGTGATGATCAAAAACGGAGCGAGCAGCACGCCGACAAAGCCGAGCGCTTGGTAGCCCGCGTACATCATGACGAGCGTAACCAGCGGATCGAGCCCGATCGACTGCGCAAGAATTCTCGGCTCTAGCAGTTGGCGGACTGCGACGATCAGCCCATAGACGATGAGCAGGCCGATGCCAAGCTGTACGTTTCCGGTCATAAACATATAGATCGCCCACGGTACGAACAGGGCACCTGTCCCAAGGAGCGGCAGGATGTCGAGAAATGCTGCCAACAGCGAAAGGGAGAAAGCGTAATCGACGCCGAGGATCAGCAAGCCGATCAACACTTGGCAGAAGGTGATACCGATCAAGATCGCTTGGGCTCGCACATAACCAAAAGTTGCTTTGCCTAGGTCTTCGAGCACCTGGTCCCCTTTTTCGCGGATGCTCGGGTGGATCAAGCGAAACAGACGGCGCTGCCAGAGCGGAAAGTCTTTGGAAAGGAAGTAGGCGATCAGAAGCGAGAGCAGGAAGATGGTGACGGCGCTCGGCACTTGGCCAAGCCAGTGTAGGACGTTTTCTGACGCTCCTTTGCCGATGTTGGCGAGCACAGATCCGAGCTGGCTCAGATTCTCGCGCACTTTCTCGCTCATCTCAGGTGATAGCGTGGTGTAGAAGGCGACCGCTGAATGCAGCAGGTCCGAGCCTTTGCTGACCAAGCCGGACGCCATGCTGGGCACGCGCTCTGAGAACTGAGCCAGCTCGATTGTCAGCTTGGCTGCGAGCAGGATGAGCACTGCGGCGCCGCCACCGAACAGCAGGAGTAAGCTGGCGAAGGAGGAGACCCAACGCGGCATTTTGGTTTTTAGCAGCAGTTTGACAACAGGTTCGATCAGCACGGCGATGAGCAGACCGAACAGCAGTGGCAGGAAAAATGGCAACGCAAAGCGCAGCGCAGCCCAGACCAGCCAACCAAACAGTACCCAAAGCCCGAGGTTGATCAGGGAATAACGGTGTTTCAGCACAAAGGAAAGCATACACCTGCTCCTTTTCTTGAAAAATCTCACTAGGTAAAGGATACCAAAAAATGTAGTCTCCTGCTATGGCGTTACAGGCTTTTCGGCGGGTTGATCAACAAAAGAGACCCCACGCGGGGGCCTCTTTTTAGGTGAGGGCTTGTACATCGGCAAGCACTGCTTCGATATGTCCTTTTACTTTCACTTTTGGATAGATTTTGGCAATGTTGCCATCCTTGTCGATCAGGAAAGTGGTGCGTTCGATGCCCCAGAATTTTTTGCCGTACATGCTTTTTTCTTTCCATACGCCGTACAGTTCGCTGATTTCGTGTGTTTCGTCGGCGAGCAGGAGGAAGGGCAGGCCTTCTTTTTCAACGAATTTCAGGTGGCGTTTGACCGGGTCGGGCGAAATGCCGACGATCACCGTGTCGGCCGCTTCAAACGCGGCGTGCGCATCACGGAAGTCACACGCTTGAGTTGTACACCCTGGAGTCATGTCTTTTGGATAGAAGTAAAGCACAACATTTTTACCGCGCAGGTCGCTCAAGGCGACCGCTTCGCCATTGCTCGCCGGGAGCGTGAAGTCGGGTGCTTGATTGCCTGCTGTGATCTCTGCCATGAGGATTCCTCCAGTCTACAGTTCTCTTTCTTGATGGAGCAGGGAGTGAAGCATGTCGGCCACTTCACCTTGCAACAGGTCTGAGTCGGGCTCGTCCTCCATGATGCGCTTCAGTTCGTAGGCGGCTTCGAGCGTATACATTTTTTCTGCCGCTTGGCGCGTCTTGGCGTTGGAGACAGAGTCGAGGTGCGGATGGAACGCGACGTAGCCGAGTTCAAGACGCGGCAAGAAGTGTGTGGATACCACTCTTTTTAAAGCGTTTAGGCACATCCACTCGCGGCCGAGCGTTTCTTCGAGCGCCGGGTTCAACGTGGTTTCCCCGTTACCTTCTGCCGGACGCGGCATGGCGTTCCACGTTTCCATCAAATTGAGTAGATCTTGTTGCTGTTCCACATTCAGACGATCAAACAAGTAGACGAGTCGGTCGTGTTTATTCATCGTTCTTAGGACTCCTTTGAACGGAAGTAGTTTGGATAGGTCAAAGTTTATTATAGAAAAGTTTGTTGAAAAAAACCATGCCTCAGGGAAAAGACTCCTTCTAGGTTATGTGATTTAGAGCGAGTTATGATATTCTTCTCACATATGACATACCAGTTTACGGGAGGATTTTATGATCGAATGGGTCGATAAAGAGAAAGTGTTCAAAGATCCGGTTCACGACTACATCTATGTGAAGGATCGGCTGATTTGGGATCTGATCAACACGCGGGCTTTCCAGCGATTGCGCCGCGTCAAACAGCTCGGTACCTCATTTTTGACGTATCACGGCGCGGAGCACAGCCGCTTTACTCATTCGCTGGGCACCTACGAGACGATGCGCAAAGTGTTGTCCCATTTTGAACGCAACTTTGGTTGGCCCACCGATGACCGTGTGCGCTTGTTGGCTCTTTGCGCCGCGTTGTTGCATGACATCGGGCACGGTCCGTTTTCGCACACGATCGAGCGCGTGTTTCAGTTTCATCATGAGACGTGGACGCAGCGCATTTTGATCGATGACCCTGAAGTCACCAACATTTTGCAACGGGTCGATGATGATTTTCCCCAAGACGTGGCCGATGTGATCGCCAAAAAAGACAAATTTCCACTTGTCGTCAAACTGATCTCCTCACAGCTTGATGTCGATCGCATGGACTATCTACTTCGCGATGCGATGAACACGGGGGTTACGTACGGCACGTTTGAATTGGAGCGACTGATCCGGGTCATGCGTCCGGTCGGCAATGATGTGGTCGTGAAAAAATCGGGCATGAAGACGGTCGAACAGTACATCCTCGCCCGCTATTTTATGTATTCACAGGTCTACTTGCACCCGGTCACCGTCAGCAGCGATGTGTTGCTGCGCCATGTGGTCGCGCGGGTGAAAACGCTGTGGGACCGCGAGGAATCTGTGTTTTTGCCTGCGGAATTGAAGCCCTTTTTGTCCCGCAAAGCGGAGCAGATCTCGGTGGCTGAGTATCTGGAGTTGGATGAGAGCGTGATGAATTATACCATGCAGCGATGGACGCGTGCAGACGATCCGATCTTGCGCGACCTGTCCGACCGTTTTGTCAATCGGCATCTGTTTGGTGTGGTCGATACGCGAGAGTTAAAAGAGGTGGAGCGCCAGACGATTCGCGAGCTGTTTCGCAATTGCGGCTTGGACCCAGACTATTACCTATCGTTCCAGACGGCGACGACTGGCGGCTACCACATGTACCATCAAGGCATCACACTCGTCGATGAGAGCGGACGCGATCTGGGCGATATCTCCAAGCACTCATCTTTGGTGCGATCGCTGTCGCCCGAATCGAAGTTTCGCATCTTTTGTCCAAAAGAAGTGTTGCGCGGCGAGGGAAAATACAAGCCGATCCGCGGCTGGCTCGATGCGATGAAAGAATAAAAGGAGGAACAACATCATGAACTACAAAATGCTCGTATGTGATATTGACGGTACCTTGCTCAACTCGGAGGGGCGCCTGACCGATGGGGTCAAAGGGGCGATTCGCGACCTGCATGATCAGGGGGTGATCGTCACGCTGGCCACCGGGCGCAATCTGCGCGGCGTGCTGCCTTTGATCGAGGAATTGGGCGTCAGCGTCCCGGTCATCTTGGGCAACGGAACGGTGATCGTCGATCCGATGAAACGTGAAACGTTGCTGCACCGCCCGTTACCGCTCGATACGACTCATAAAATTCTCGATGTGATTCGCGGACACGGTCTGTGGTCGAGCGTTTTTGTACATACTTTCGAAGGGATCGACACGTATTATGACCGCGATCCTGGCTTTGATGCTGCCTATTTGTTCGTCAACCGCGACCCGGAGATTTCACAGCAGGTGGCAGATTTTCGCGATGTGACCGGCGTCGAACCGTTGAAGGTACTGCTGATCGACACGCCGGATAAAATGAAGCCGCTGATCGAGGACTTGCGAAAGATTGACGACCATCAGTTTTCGATGTTCATCTCAACCTATGACTTTCCTGGGTACACGTTTTTGGAGATGTTCGACCATGCTTCGAGCAAGGCGTCGGGGATCGACCATCTGGCGAAAGAATTCGGCATCAAACCGGAGGAAGTGGTCGCAGTCGGCGATAATGCGAACGACCTCGAGATGATCCGTTACGCCGGACTTGGCGTGGCGATGGGCCAAGGTGTCGAGGAGTTAAAACAGGCGGCAGACTGGACGACCAAAAGCAATGATGAAGATGGGGTAGCTTATTTGGTTCATAAGTGGATGTTAAAATAAATATTCGTTATTTAAAGAAGGTGGTAATTGGAAAATGTAGAAATAACTCATGGGACTATAGTCAGGGTTGAAAGGGGGCCCAACATGAATAAGACGATTACCACCAAAATATTAGTAGCTATTTTCTCTTTAATAATAGTTCCGCTATCTATTGCTGGGTATTGGTTTTATGCTGATTTGCAAAAAAGTTTGGCTAATATCGAATCGGAGCGCGGGGTCAGCAACTTGCAGGCCGCCTATCAGATGTTCGATGTGATCGGTTCGCAGATCGCTTCGACCGCCAAGACCAATGCGTACTGGTCCGAGCACCATGCGGCGATTGAAAAAATGGACAAGCAATTTCTCGAAGATAGCGTCCTTCCGGTGATCGATGTGGTCACCTCGCTATCGTCCGTCTATGTGACCGACCTGAACGGCGTGGTGCTGGTCAAGCGGGAGCATCAACCGCTCAATCTGGCTGGACAACTGCCAGAGATGATCAAGCAGATGGGCAACGAGATGAACTTGACCGGTTTGGCACGCACCGAGCGCGGGTTGCAGATGGTGACGCTTGCGAGGGTCAGCAATGAAGATGGAACGAAAGCCCCCAACGGCGTACTGATCTTTACGCGCACCGTCGATAAGGAGTTCTTGGCGACGATACAGGCGGTCAACAAGACGGACATCACCGTCTTTGACGGGGAGACGGTCGTGACGACCAACGAGCAGTTTGACGACAGTAGGGCGGCACTGTTGGCCGCTAAGGTGGCGAATGCAAACGAGCCGTTCAACGTTTCGACAAATGATGCGCTGGGACAGCATGTCGAAAGCGCAGACAAATTGATCGATGTGTACGGGCAGTCGATCGGCTTTTTGGCTTCGGAGACCGTTTCCCAAACGGGGGCGCAGATCCGCGATAAATTGCTGATCGCAGCCGCTGTCGCTCTCCTCTTATTGCTTGGCATCGGGGCCTTGTTGTCCGTCCTGTTTTACAAGATCCTGTCCACCCCCTTGCGCCGCATCAGCAGAGCGATGGTACGAGTCGCAGCTGGGGATCTGTCGCAAAGCTCCGAGACGAAGCAATTGGCTGCGAGCACGCGCCACGACGAGATCGGCGAGATTACGCAAGCGTTCCTCGCGATGACCGATGGGCTGCGCAAGCTGGCCAAAGGAGTGCACGAAGGCTCGTTCCAACTCTCGGAAAACTCGCGGGAATTTGCTGCTTCGACCGAAGAGGCGCGCGGGTCTTTGCAGATGATCGCAGCCTCGGCGGAAGACATTCGTTCGCTGGTCGATCGCACATTTGGGCAGGTCGAAGAGGCGGCCCAACAGCTGAGCACATTGTCCGACCAATCGCAAACGATCACAGGTCATGCCAATTCGGCCGTCTTGGCGGCTGAGCAGATGAAGGATGCGGCTGGGCATGGACATCAGCAGGTGGACCGCTCGATCGAGACGATGCGGATGATCAAGACTTCCTCGCAGGAAAGCGAGCAAAAAGTGCTGGCCTTACAAGTGGCCGCCGAAGAGATCATCTTGATGGTCGATCGGATCAAAGCGATCTCCACGCAGACCGGGATGTTGGCCCTCAACGCCTCGATCGAAGCGGCGCGGGCCGGGGAACATGGTCGTGGATTTGTGATCGTAGCCAGCGAAGTGGGCAAGTTGTCCGAGCAGACGCGCGGCACGACCGAAGAGATCGAAGCGCTCGTCGAGCGGATCAAACAAAGCGTGCTGGACGTGTGTGAAACGACAGGACTTTTGAATGATCAGCTTGATAAAGGCGTCGATGCGGTGCATGCCACCGGGGCGGCGTTTGCCGAGATTTTGCGCCACATCGGTGCGGTAGAAGGGCAGATCGTCGAGATCAGCCGTGAAGCGGGCCAGCAGGAAGCGATCACCACAACGGGTGCCGATGCGGTGTACGCGGTCAAAGAGATGGCCTCCGAAATGGTGGCGAGCGTCGAAGAGACGACCGCGGCCACCGAAGAGATAGTCGCCATGGTGCAGACCATCGCCGAAAACTCGAACGGCTTGGCCAACCTCGCGGAAGGGCTTGAGGATGACGCTGGTAAGTTCAAACTGTAAAAAACAAGGCACAGCGGTGATGTCCGCTGTGCCTTTTATCATGCTTATGGTCTGCCTGCAGTTGCGATCAGGGTCAATGCCTGTTCCATCGAGGAGATGCGCTTGTCGCATTCCCAGTCTTTGCCGATGCCGTGCGGGTCGATGTAGACCGACTGACAGCCCAGTTCGAACGCGGGCAGAATCTCGTTGACCCAGTTATCTCCGATGGAGAGGAACTGCGCGTACGGCAGGTCGAACTGCTCATGGATGCGCGCGAACACCGCTTTGGTGCCAGACGGTTTGCGGGCGCTGAACACTTTGAGATCGAAAGAGTCGAGCAGGCCGAGTTTCTCCAAGATTTTGGTCGAGTCCACTTCTGGCGAATTGGTGACCAGCACTTGCTTCACGCCACCTGCGCGCGACTCTGCGATCGCTTCGACCAGACCGGGGATGCGGTTCATGTGGAAATCGGGCCCCATCATAAACTCGCGGGTGGCGAGAAACGCTTCGCTCGTTCCGGCGTCGTTCAAGCCGTAATGGCGAGCCATACAGCCCGGTACCCACCACATGTCACCGATCGAAAACATGTCTTCGAGGTTGACGGTGACCGGCTCCGGGTAGAGCGATTTGACTTGCTCCGCCGGGAGTTCGGTGCCGTCCCAATGGAATACCTGCTTGACATCGCCTTTCAATTGCACGAGAATCAAGTCGCGGTTAGCATCGTATGTACGTCCGATGCGCAGTGGGTGCTGATCTTGCTGCGCCGCCTCGTATTCCGCTTGGAATTTCGCCTGCACATCTTCAGGTAAACGCTTCTTCAATTCGTTTGCGTAATAATCAAAGTGATGAGTGTCTTCATAAAGGGTGCCGTCCAAATCATAGACGATCAGTTGAACGCGTGATAGATCCATTATCCAATATCCCTTCCTTTCCTGTTCTCTATTATACCGTAAATGTCGAATCGGAATCGGAGATATGAGAAATACGTCGAAAAACTACAAAGTTTATCTTTCTTTTGAAAGCGCTTTTAGATACAATGGTACTTGCCTTTCCGTGGATACTTTCCCCTTTGCGGAGCGAATACTAGCTAGTATCCATCACGTGTGATAACTTAGACCGAAACGAAAGTTGGGAAGAGAATGATCGAATTTAAGAACGTGAAAAAAGTGTATCCCAATGGGACTGTCGGCCTGGATAATATCAATTTGACGATTCATCCGGGTGAATTTGTAATCATCGTTGGCCTTTCTGGTGCAGGGAAATCGACACTGCTTCGCTCGATCAACCGTCTTCATGAAATCAGTGAAGGTGATATTTTGATCGACGGTCAGTCGATCACCGGTGCAAAAGGTGCAGAACTGCGCCGCTTTCGCCGTGACATCGGCATGATTTTCCAAAATTTCAATCTCGTCAAGCGTGTTTCTGTCATCCGCAACGTCCTCTCTGGGCGCGTTGGATACCACGGCACGCTGCGCACCTTGCTCGGTCTCTGGCCGAAGCGCGACATCGAACTGGCGCTGGATGCGTTGGGTCGTGTCAACATCAAGGAAAAGGCATATGCGCGTGCGGACGAGCTGTCCGGCGGTCAGCAACAGCGCGTCTCGATCGCCCGCGCTCTGGCGCAGGAAGCAAAGATCATTCTCGCTGACGAACCGGTCGCTTCTCTTGACCCGTTGACCACGCGTCAAGTTATGAACGACTTGAAGCGTATCAATCGTGAACTCGGCATCACCACCGTCGTCAACTTGCACTTCCTCGACCTTGCTCGCGAGTACGGCACGCGCATCATCGGCCTTCGCGCTGGTAAAGTGGTGTTTGACGGTCCGGTCGAAGAGGCGACCGATCAGGTGTTTGCTGAAATCTACGGCCGTCAGATCAATAAAGATGAGCTGCTCGGCGCTGTGGAGGAAGGCGTATGAGTCAGCCGCAAAAATCGATCAAAGCTCCATCGAAACTGAAGTTCACGATCATCTTTTTGATCATGGCGATCCTCTATGTGATCTCGTGGCGGGGCGTTGATGCGGACATCGGGGAACTGATCGAAGGTCTGCCCAACATCGGGAACATGATGGCTCAGCTCTGGCCGCCCGATTTTAAATATTTCATGGAAATCCTCGACCCGATGCTGGAGACGGTGCAGATGGCGATCCTCGGTACGACATTTGGCGCGATCCTCGCCATACCGGTGATCCTGCTCTCGTCGAACAATGTTTTCGGCAAGAAAGTCACCACCGTCGCTCGCACGTTCTTAAATATCGTGCGTACCATTCCGGAACTGCTCTTCGCAGGTATTTTTGTTGCTGTCGTCGGTCTTGGTCCGTTCGCAGGTGTGCTTGCTCTCACCCTGTTCTCATTCGGTATCATCGCGAAGCTTTGTTACGAGTCAGTGGAAACGATCGACCCAGGCCCGCTTGAAGCGATGACCGCCGTCGGGGCGAACAAGATTCAATTTATCAGCTTTGCCGTTGTGCCGCAGGCATTGCCGGCATTTATGGCCTATCTGTTTTATACGTTTGAAGTGTGTGTTCGTGCTTCAGCGATCCTCGGTCTCGTCGGCGCTGGCGGGATTGGTCACGTGCTGAACACCGCGCTTGCGATGTACCAGTACACGCATGTCGCTTCGATCATCCTCTTCACCCTTGTCATCGTAATCCTTATCGATACGATCAGTACTAGAATCCGGGAGAAACTGCTATGAGCCAACAAAAGAAAGCATTGGCAGCGCCGCCGAAGACGCTCGGTCAAAAAATAAAACTCGTTCTCTATGTCATTTTCTTCATCCTCCTGTATACGTGGTGTTTCTCTGGGATGGAAGTGGACGTCAGCAAAGTCCAGGAATCGTTGCCGGTCGCAGGCGCGATCGTCTCGCAGCTCTTCGATGTCGAGTGGTCGTTCATTCCAGAAGATGAAGGCGTAATCGACAACATGTTCATGACGCTGGCGATCGCTCTTCTCGGGACGACGATTGCCGCAACGCTCGCCGTTCCGTTCGGCTTCCTCGCCGCTACGAACATGAGTAAGCGGCGTTGGGTTTCCTCGCTTGGCAAGCGCATTCTGAACGTCATCCGTACTTTGCCAGAATTGATCGTCGCGATCATCTTCATCGTTGCAGTTGGTCCAGGACCGTTTGCCGGTGTGCTCGCGATCGGGTTCCACTCGATCGGGATGATCGGGAAATTGTATTCCGAAGCGATTGAAAACATGGACGAAGGCGCGATCGAAGCGATGACCGCTTCCGGTGCCAACCGCATTCAAACGATGTGGTTCGCCGTCTTGCCGCAAGTATTGCCGGAGTTCATGTCCTACGCGCTTTACAAGTTCGAGATCAACGTTCGTGCCGCATCCGTCCTCGGGATGGTCGGTGCAGGCGGTATCGGTACACCGCTGTTGTTCGCGCTGATGGGCCATGACTGGCATCGCGTCGGTGCGATCCTCGTCGGTATCATCCTCGTAGTCATGATCATCGACTACGTGTCTGGTTCGATCCGCAAACGCCTTGTCTAAGCTGTGAAGAGAAAAGCCTGGTCCTTTGCGGGCCAGGCTTTTCGCTTTGAGTGGCACGGAATGGCAGAGTAGTCTAAAATAGAATGTGGTACATATCACAAAGGGGGCTTTTCACTTTGTCTGGCACATTTATGCTGTTTACTTGGGGCGTTGCGATTGTATCAGCGTTGATCGCCACGTTTTCGCGTAAAGCACCGAAGGTGCTTTCGATCATTTTAGGTGTGATTTTGGCGCAAGGTTTGATGTTTGTGGGCGGCCATATGCTGCACCTGTCCTTTGGGCCGATCATCGACCTCGGAGGTACGGCAACACCGATTGTGACCGATATCATCCTGGCGTTGATCGGTGCATTCCTTGGCGCATTCCTCGCAAAAGCGTTCCGTCGCGGACGCTAATCTGTAACAGGCGCAAGAAAGGGTGTTTAGAGGGTGAACAAGAAAGCGTTAGGCATTTTGTTTGCGGTCATGTTCCTCGTCATGCTGGGATTTGGGATCATCATCCCGGTCATGCCATTCTTTGCAGAAGAACTTGGAGCTTCTCCGTTCCAATTGGGGTTGTTGATGGCTTCCTACTCGGTGATGCAATTCCTGTTTGCCCCGATGTGGGGCGGCATCTCCGATCGCATCGGTCGCAAACCGGTCATTCTGATCGGCATCTCGGGACTGGCGCTGTCGTTCTTCCTGTTTGCCGTGTCTGACCAGCTCTGGATGCTGTTCGTATCCCGGATTCTCGCGGGCTTCCTCTCCTCGGCGAACATGCCGACAGTCATGGCTTATGTGGCAGACATCACGTCCCCGGAAAATCGGGGCAAAGGCATGGGGATGATCGGCGCATCGGTCGGCCTCGGCTTCATTTTCGGTCCGGCGATCGGCGGTATTTTCTCCGCTGAAAGCTACTCCACCCCATTTTTCATCGCGGGTTTCGTTTCGGCGATCACGTTCCTATTCGTGCTCTTCGTGCTCAAAGAGTCGTTGCCGCCTGAAAAGCGCATGAAAAAAGGTGTGGCAGAGCCGCGCTGGAAAGCATTTTCTGGCTCGCTGTCCTATCTCTATGTACTGATGTTCTTCGTCACCTTCTCGCTGTCGGCGCTCGAAGGCACGTTTGCCTACTTTGCGGCCGACAAGGCGGGTCTTGATACGCTGCACCTCGGCTACATCTTCATGATCATGGGGCTGGCAGGGGCATTCGTTCAAGGCGGTTTGGTCGGCAGACTGATCAAGAAGCGCGGTGAAGGCATGGTCATCCAACTCGGCCTGCTCATCTCGGCGATCGGCTTTGCCTTGATTCTGTTAACCAACTCGTTTTGGACGGCAGCGCTGTTCCTGTCCATTTTTGGAATTGGCAACGGTCTGATTCGTCCGGCCGTCTCAGCATTGATCTCGAAGCGCACGACAGTTGGACAAGGCGCCGCTACGGGGTTATTGTCCTCCTTCGAATCTTTGGGCCGGATCGGTGGCCCGCCACTTGGAGGAGCGGTCTACGTGCTGTCGATCAACTCGCCGTACATTGCAGGTGTCATCCTGACTGTGCTGGCCTTTGTGTTCTATCGCATTTATGTCAGCCGCTCAGGCGAGACGAAAGCTGCGAATGCATAAGCAAAAACCCGCGTCCTGCAACTTGCAGGCGCGGGTTTTGTTTTGGTTGAATTAATGTGCCAAGCGGGAGCGCAGGCTTTTGAAGAGAAACCAGAGCACCGCGACGATCAAAAGACCCAAGATGCCGTAGGAGAACGGCTTGATGTACGGTTCGACGGCGTGCCAGTTGGTCCCGAGTTTGAAACCGGCCCAAGTCAGCGCCCAGTTCCACGGTATGCAGCCGATGAAGGTGAAGATTGTGAATTTCCAGAAGTTCATCCGCGCAATCCCGGCGGGCAGCGAGATGAATGTGCGGATGACGGGCAGATTGCGTCCAAAAAACGCGGCCCAATCGCCATATTTTGCAAACCAGCGGTCGGCGGTATGAATGTGCTTTTCGTTGATCAGCACATACTTGCCATATTTTTGCAAGAACTGTCGTCCGCCGTTGGCTCCGATCCAATAGGTGAGCACCGACCCTACCAAATTGCCGAACACACCTGCCCAGACGACCGGCCAGAACGAGAGCAAGCCCTCTTCTGCCTTAAAGCCGCCGTACAGCATGATAACCTCGCTCGGCAGCGGGATGCAGGCGCTTTCGATCAACATTCCCCAAAAGATGCCCCAGTGCCCAAATGTTTCGATCAGCCCTGTCGCGATGCTGGAGAGCCATTCGATCAATGCATGCAGCATGTGTACAATACCTCGCTTGTCTTCTCAGTCTATGCTTATTGTACACATCTTTTCAGCGGAATTGCCCATTTTTTCAAAAATTCATGACTCTGATACATTTCGTCCAACGCGGGTTGCCACTTGCGCAGACATTTTTGCAGCGGGCGATCGGGCTGGGTGCTGTATTTGCGAATTTCTTTGTATACGCGATGCGGATAGGCGAGGTAGGCGAGCAGCACTGGGATCTCCACGGGGTCTACGGGGCGAGCTTGCTGATAGGCGGCAAAAATGTCCAAAGCATCATCGGGTGACCAGTTTAGCGCGGGCAGTAAATCTTGGAACAGGTTGGCGAGGTCCTGCACGGGCAGATCGATCCGAAAGCTGTCGAAGTCTATGAGGGACACCGCACCGCTTTGCGCCACGGAGAAGTTTTCCGCTTTGACATTGCTGTGCACCAAAGATGGGGAATGGGCAAGCTCTGCGACCAGCCGCTCATAGTCGGAGTCAGCAAATGCGGAGCTGGCCTGAGTGGCGATCGTCATCAGTTCGGACGCATCCTGGTGGACTTTGTTTTCAAATTCATTGCGGGGCTTGTGATAGGCAGCAAAACACTGCTGCAACTCCTCGGTGCGCTCTTGAAAGCGCAACGTCCACTTGCCGTCAAATGTGAATCGTTTGATCGCAGGCGGGAAGGTGATACCTTTGGATGCTTGATGGAATTCACCCAGCGTTTGCGCCGCCTGCATCCATTCTGCTTTGGACGTGGAGCGCAGCGGACGCCCGACCCATTGCGTCAAGAAGAAGGGCCCGTCGTCCGTTTGGATGATCGGGTTGCCGTAGACGGTGGAAATCAGGCGGGGTGTGCTGGTAAATCCTTGCTTCCACAAATATTCGATCGCATGGAAGTCGAAGAAAAGTCTGGCGAGGCTGTGCTTGCCGCGCTTGAAGCAAAAATCGCCCTGAACCGTTTGCACGCGCCAGACCGGGCCGACTGCTGTCACCTTTTCGACAGCGAGTTGCCAGTGTTCTTCGAGCAACTTTTTGACAGGGACCAAGTGCGTTCACCTCCCGAATTGAAATTGCAGGAATTTTTACAGTGTATTGCGAACGAAACAGGAAAATTATTATGATCTGCGTATACTTGTCCTGCTATGGCATATCTGTTATAGTAGGTTAGCATGTTTGTTCAGAAGAGCACTAAAAAGTGAGGGAATACTTACATGAGCATACTTGGTACTCTGGCGGATGGTGCGTTTATCGCTCTTCAAGGTTTGACTGGTGCTTTGAGTGCATATCAGGTTGGCGTATCCCTGTTCGGTCTGAGAAAACCGAAAGATACGATCACCCATGCTCCGGCGAAATCGTTTGCAGTTGTCGTCGCGGCACACAACGAAGCCGAGGTTATTGAACCCCTGATCGAAAACCTGCAGAAACTGGATTATCCGAAAGAGCTCTACGATATCTTTGTCATCTGTGACAACTGCACCGACAACACGGCTGAGATCGTGCGCAATGCCGGTGCCATCGCTTTTGAACGCTTCGACGATACGAAGCGCGGCAAAGGCTTTGCGATTGAGTGGATGCTGGAGCGTCTGTGGGAACTAGAGAGGCAATATGATGCTGTCGTTATGTTCGACGCTGACAATTTGGCGGCGAAGGACTTCCTGATCCACATGAACGAGAAGCTGATGCGAGGTGATCGCGTCATTCAAGGGTACTTGGACACCAAGAACCCGAACGACTCATGGATTTCCGTTTCCATGGCGATCTCGTACTATTTCACCAATCGTATGTGGCAACTTGCCCGTTACAACTTGGGACTTTCCAACGCGTTAGGCGGTACAGGGATCTGCATCGATACCGATTTGCTCAAAGAGATGGGCTGGGGCGCTCACTCTTTGACGGAGGATGTTGAATTTACGGCGCGTTGCGTGCAGCGCGGCATCTACCCGACTTGGGCACATGATGCAAAAGTATATGATGAGAAGCCGAACACGATGAAAGCCTCGTACAACCAGCGCCTGCGCTGGATGCAAGGTCACTTTGACTGTGCGTCCCGTTACTTTTGGCCGTTGCTTGGCAAGAGCATCAAGAACCGCAACTGGGCGATGCTCGATGCTGCGCTCTATCTGTTCCAGCCGATGCGTCTTTTGATCATTCTGGTGACGGCGATCATTTTGTACCTGCAGCTCGTCATGCCGTCTTGGTGGGCGGTCACCGACGTGCAGCGCGTCCTGTTGCCGACCGAATATTGGGTTTTGGTCAATGCGTTGTTGTTCGCACAACTCCCGCTTTCGATGTGGCTTGAAAAAGCAAACTGGAAAGCGTATGCAGCTTTGGTCGTCTATCCAATCTTCCTGATCTCTTGGTTCCCGATCACGCTTGTGGCGTTCTTTACGAAGAACAACAAGACGTGGAGCCATACGGCGCATAACCGTGCGATCCGACTGGATGAGCTGAGCAACTAAAAACAACACCCCCCGCGTAAGCAGGGGGTGTTTCTGTGTATCCTTTGTTGGGAATGGTAGAGGACAGACAGACTTTATTGCACCCGTTCCTCTTGGTCGAGACCGAGCAAGATTTCGATGGCGTCTCGGCCGCTGGTGCCGGGGACGATCCCGAGTTCCTGAGCTTTGAGCGTTGTCGATTCAAGCGGTGCTGCGAGCAGTTCGTCGAGCGTTTTGACGCCGACGGCACGACCTGCGAGGATGCCGCGGCTGGCCAGCTTTTCGTTGAGCAGCCCGACATCGAGTGCACCACACATGATGTACCCCTTTTCGGTGGTGACCATCACAAGGTTGGTCTTGGGCAATGTGACGGAGATTCCGAGGGCGATGCGATCACCGAAATGGATGGGGATGACGTTGATCATCAGACTCCTCCTTGTCAAAAAATCAGTTTGTATCACGATATGATGAGCGTTGAAACTCTATGAGTCACGGAGGAAAGAAATGAAAATCGTACTGGCCACACTGAATGCAAAATACATACATGCTTCCCTTGCCCTGCGCTATCTGCGGGCGTTTGCGAAGCCTGACTTCCCCGATCTCGACCTTTGTGAATACACGATCAAAGATCAGCCGATGAACGTCGTTGCTGACATTTACAAGCGCAAGCCGGATGTGATCGGGTTTTCCTGCTACATCTGGAACATCGAAGAGACGATCCCGATCTTGGAAATGCTGCGCAAAGTGCTACCCGATGTCAAAATTGTGCTAGGTGGACCGGAAGTGTCCTATGATACGGAAGCATGGATCGAGCGGATTCCGGAAGTGGATGCGATCGTCGTCGGGGAAGGCGAGAAGACGTTCCATCACCTGCTCCAAGAGTTTGCAGGTGAGAGCCGCTTGGAGATGGTGCCAGGCATCGTGTTTCGGCAAGCGGACGGGAGCATCAAACGGACGTTTTTCCGCGACAAATTGGAACTGGACCAGATTCCGTCGCCGTTCGAAGAGGAGGACCTCCCAACGCTGGTCAACCGCGTCGTCTATTTTGAATGCTCGCGGGGCTGTCCGTTTTCCTGTTCATATTGCCTCTCTTCGATCGAGACGGGCGTGCGCTACTTCGACTTGGAGCGCACCAAAACTGATTTGGAGCGCTTGATCGATGCGGGCGTGAAAACGGTCAAATTTGTTGACCGCACATTCAACATTCATATGCGCTATGCGCTGTCGATCTTTGAATTTTTGATCGAAAAGCACAAAACGCACAAGGACACGGTGTTTCAGTTTGAGATCACGGCCGACATCTTAAAACCGCGCGTTGTCGAGTACCTGGCCGAACACGCGCCGCCCGGCTTGTTCCGTTTTGAAATCGGTGTGCAGTCCACCAACGATGTGACCAATGAGATCGTCCAGCGCAAACAGAACTGGGAGAAGTTGACCAATACGGTGCTTGGCGTCAAAGCGACCGGAAAGATCGACCAGCACTTGGATTTGATCGCAGGCTTGCCACAGGAGAACTACGAGTCGTTTAAAAAGACGTTCAACGATGTGTTTGCCCTCGAGATCGAGGAGTTGCAACTTGGTTTCCTCAAAATGTTGCGCGGAGTGGGTGTGCGTCTCGATGCGGACAAATATGGCTACAAATTTATGGACAAAGCTCCGTATGAGATTTTGAGCAATGATGTGCTGTCGTTCGACGATGTGATTCGCATCAAGCGCGTGGAAGACGTGCTGGAGAAATATTGGAACGCGCACCGCACCAACCGCACAGTGCGCTATCTGGTGGCGGAGGAGTTTCAATCAGCGTTTGATTTCTTCCAAGACTTTGGCGATTACTGGGAGGAACAAGGCTGGAATCGCATCGGGCATCAGGTGGAGGACCTCTTCCGACGCTTGCATCAGTTCTTGCAGGTGCACGGGTTGAAGCAATCGGATATCGTGCTCGGCCTGATGAAGATCGACTATCTGATCGGTTTTAAAAACAAACCGCGCGGGATCTGGTGGGAGCGTACGCTCGACAAGGCCGATGCGCAGCACTATATTCAAGCGGTGCTCGGACAGCCGGAGCTGCTCGGGGCCGAGTGGGCCAAGATGAAGCTGAGTGAGCAGGAGATTCACAAGCACTGTCTGCTGGAGACGGTGCCGTTCCAATTGCTCGATGAGAAGGGACAGGCATTTGAGGCGGGCGAAGATCATCTGCTGATCACCTACTACGAACCAGGTCAAAAACAGGAACCTCAATTTTTCACCTGTGCATTGCGCAACATTCAAGCGTTGCAACCGCAAAGCTGAGAAAAACGCCTCCGCGTGACTGCGGGGGCGTTTTGCGATGGCGCAGCAAAAGGCGATGTGAAGAAACTTTGAAGATCGCCTAACTTTTCTTGCATTTTGGAGCTGCAAAGTGTATGAATGATATGTTAGTTGTGCGAAAGGGGGTTGATCCCGTCTCATGCGTAAAAAGAGTTCTTGGGCGATCTATCCGCTGCTCTTTGTGGCCCTGATGTGGGCCTTGCATACCCTGACCAAAAATTTTTGGACCGATCCGGAGTTCGTCAAGTTTTTGATGTACAAGTCGACGATTCCAGTCGGTTTTAATCAAGAACTGTGGACCCTGGCAGTCCGCGTTCATATCCTGCTGGCGGTCGTCGCCATCCTAGCCGGCCCGCTCGGTTTTGTGAAAAAAATTAGAGTGCAACGTCCGGCCATCCATCGCGCAGTTGGGAAACTGTACATTGGCTCTGTCCTGCTCAATACGCTCCCCGCACTCTATGTCGCATTGTATGCGACGGGCGGATGGATCGCCACGGCCGGCTTTTTCCTACTCAATGGCATTTGGCTGTACAGCACGATGCTGGCCTATCGCACCATTCGGCGCGGACAGGTAGAAGCGCATCGTGTGTGGATGATACGCAGCTATGCGGTAACGCTGGCAAACAACACGCTGTATGTGGTCAATATTGCGCTGACCATGCTGGTCAGCCTTGATTATGTGACCGCCTATGTGATCGCTGTGTGGGCGTGCTGGATCATCAACCTAGTCGTGGCAGAAGGCTACATACGCATCAGACGGCGCACTCAATCGTTATAAACGACCGAATCGCCACGGCATCCGATCTGATGTGAAAAAGCAGATGTTTATAGCGAAAATTTTCAAAAAATAGAATGCGTATATTTATTTAAACATAGAATCAAGATTACAGGTTATATTTATGCTTTCCGAAATGTTTTCGAACATGATAACATAGGAGTATGTATTAGTAGGAGCTGTTAGAGAAAAGGGGGCAACGAAAGATGGATGAAACAACCAAGATGATAAAAGACCTCTGCGACACGGATGGCATTCCAGGTTTTGAGCGCGAGGTGCGCATCAAGATGCGTGAGCTATTGGAGCCGGTTTCGGAAGAGATTTTGACCGACCGTCTCGGCGGCATCGTCGGCAAAAAGACAGGGGTTGCAGACGGTCCGAAGATTTTGTTTGCAGGGCACCTTGACGAAATCGGCTGGATGGTTACATACGTGACGCCGAAAGGTTTTCTGCGCTTTCAACCGCTCGGCGGCTGGTGGCCGCACGTGGTCTTGGCGCAGCGCGTCAAGATCAAGACGAGAACGGGTGACGTGCTCGGGATCGTCGGTTCGAAAGCACCGCACGCGCTTCCGGCGAAAGACCGTGAACGCGTGTTAGAAATCAAAGAAATGTTTATCGACGTCGGCGCGACCTCCCGCGAAGAAGTTGAAGAGATGGGCATCCGTCTGGGCGACATGATCGTACCGCAATCGGAGTTCACCACGATGCGTAACGGTGACCTGTGGGTCGGCAAGGCGTTGGACAATCGTGCTGGCTGTGGGCTGGCGGTCGAGGTGTTGAAGCGTCTGCAAAACGAAGCGCACCCGAACATTCTGTATGGTGGGGCGACCGTGCAAGAAGAGATTCAACTGCGCGGCGCTGGGGTTTTGGCGAACCTGGTGCAGCCGGACATCGCGTTTGCGCTCGATGTCGGTGTTGCCTATGACACGCCGGGCTTTGAAGGCTATCAACAGACTTGCAACTTGGGTGAAGGCCCGCTCAGCTTTATCTATGACACGTCGATGATCCCGAACGTGCCGTTGCGCGATCTTATGCATGACACGGCGAAGGAGATGGGCATCAACCTGCAAGTCGATGCGCTGACCGGGGGCGGACAAGATGGCGGCAAGTTCCATATCTCCAACAATGGCGTGCCGACGATCTCGTTGGGCTTTGCGACCCGTTACATCCACTCGCACACAGCGATTCTGTCCAAGAAGGACTGGGAGCAGGCTGCCGATCTTCTCGTCGCGGTGATCAAAAAGCTCGACCGCAAGACGGTGGACGCGATTCAAAACTGGTAGGCCATCGTTTCGGAAATCCCTTATCCATGTGATGAGGGATTTTTTTTATTTTGCCCATACTACGTGGAGAAAGGGGGGCGTCTCGTTGAGTGTTCTTGACAACTATCCGCTCGTTGCTGCCCTCGCTGCGATCTTCACCGCACAGGCGATCAAGATTCCGCTGCATTATCTGTACCACCGCGAGTGGGACCTGAAGCAGATGATTAGCACGGGCGGCATGCCGAGTTCTCATTCGGCGGGGGTGACGGCGCTGGGAGCTGCAATCGGCGTGCAAGAGGGGCTCGATTCTGCATATTTTGCATTGGCCGTCGTGCTCGGCCTGGTCGTGATGTACGATGCGATGGGCATTCGAAGACATGCTGGGGAACAGGCGATTGCGATCAACGAATTGGAAACGGCGTTTGACAAGCACATCGAGACGGACGACCCGGAGTTTTCAAGACATCTGTTGCGCCGGAAGAGAAAGCAGTTGAAAGAAATGCTCGGGCACCATCCGATCGAAGTGGCGGGTGGGGCCGCGTATGGGATTGCGCTCGGGGTGGCGTTGTACTGGTTGTATTTTTAAGAGGACTATAAATATGGAAAATATGGGCGGGGTAAGTGGGTGTACGCAGGAAGCGATGTCTATAAAATAAACCTGCATCTGCGAGGGCTGATTGAGGAATACTTTCCATGGGCCAAAATTGAGTATTTCACGTAGGAGGATACGAACATGAGTGAGCGGGATGGCATCCAAAGCCATTTGATGGCTGAATTTGAAGCAGAAACGGACGAAAGTTTTACCTACAAGAATCGCTGGGGAGATGGAATCGTGGAAGAGAAACGCAATGCGAGCGAACAGGGGCTGGACGAAGCTTGTGGGGTGGCGGAAGATGAGGGCATGCAAAATCAGGTGGCTGAGTTGGGAGGCCAATTGCAGCAAGGATTGAACACCGGCCGTCAAGATGAGGATGGCGATGGTCAGCCGCTGGCAGCGAAAGATGGTTTTCGGGCCGACTATGATGACAGCTCGGATGTCTAAGTGCACATGAAAACCGCCATCTCCTTAGAGATGGCGGTTTTCATATGAACTAGAACGGGATCGTGACGGTGATGCCGATGTACCAGTTGCGCTCCATTCGAAACACCTCCTCGCCGTTTTAGTAAAAACAGTGGCCTAATTCTAGAATTCAAAAGTGATACCGATGCCGATGTACCAGTTGCGCTCCATGAATGTCACCCCTGTTCAGTTTATTGTGAATCAGATCAAGGTTACAAACTTAGTAAAAGTCTGAGTAATTTAAGATTTGGATACTAATCATATCTTATCCCCCCCGATCTGATCGATTGGTGAAGCTTAAGAGGACGGTAGGATTAGAACTCGATGGTTACAGTGATTTTTACGCCGTTACGTTCCATGTTCGTGACACCCCCGATCTGATCGATTGGTGAAGCTTAAGAGGACGGTAGGATTAGAACTCGATGGTTACAGTGATTTTTACGCCGTTACGTTCCATGTTCGTGACACCCCCGATCTGGTAGATTGGTGAAGCTCAAGTGGACGGTAGGATTAGAACTCGATGGTTACAGTGATAGTTACTTTGTTACGCATGTTAGTGGCACCCCCGATCTGATAGATTGATGAAGCTTAAGCGGACGGTAGGATTAGAACTCGATGGTTACAGTGATTTTTACGCCGTTACGTTCCATGTTCGTGACACCCCCGATCTGGTAGATTAATGAAGCTTAAGCGGACGGTAGGATTAGAACTCGATGGTTACAGTGATAGTTACTTTGTTACGCATGTTCGTGGCACCCCCGATCTGATAGATTGATGAAGCCTAAGCGGACGGTAGGATTAGAACTCGATGGTTACAGTGATAGTTACTTTGTTACGCATGTTAGTGGCACCCCCGATCTGGTAGATTGGTGAAGCTTAAGCGGACGGTAGGATTAGAACTCGATGGTTACAGTGATTTTTACGCCGTTACGTTCCATGTTCGTGACACCCCCGATCTGGTAGATTGATGAAGCTTAAGAGGACGGTAGGATTAGAACTCGATGGTTACAGTGATTTTTACGCCGTTACGTTCCATGTTCGTGACACCCCCGATCTGGTAGATTGGTGAAGCTCAAGTGGACAGTAGGATTAGAACTCGATGGTTACAGTGATTTTTACGCCGTTACGTTCCATGTTCGTGACACCCCCGATCTGGTAGATTGGTGAAGCTCAAGTGGACGGTAGGATTAGAACTCGATGGTTACAGTGATAGTTACTTTGTTGCGTTCCATGTTCGTGACACCCCCGATCTGGTAGATTGATGAAGCTTAAGAGGACGGTAGGATTAGAACTCGATAGTTACAGTGATTTTTACGCCGTTACGTTCCATGTTCGTGACACCCCCGATCTGGTAGATTAGTGAAGCTTTAGCGGACGGTAGGATTAGAACTCGATGGTTACAGTGATTTTTACGCCGTTACGTTCCATGTTCGTGACACCCCCGATCTGGTAGATTAATGAAGCTTAAGCGGACGGTAGGATTAGAACTCGATGGTTACAGTGATTTTTACGCCGTTACGTTCCATGTTCGTGACACCCCCGATCTGGTAGATTAGTGAAGCTTAAGCGGACGGTAGGATTAGAACTCGATGGTTACGGTGATTTTTACGCCGTTACGTTCCATGTTGATTCACCCCCAATTAGCTGTGCCCATTTTAATTTTTCATAAATTTTAGAATTCAACAGTGATGGAGATTTTTACTCCGTTACGTTCCATGTTGTTGCACCCCCTTTTTAGATTGTATTTATTTAAACCCGATAAACAAGGACTAGAATTCTACAGTGATGGAGATTTTTACACCATTGCGTTCCATGAGTTCCACCCCCGCCCCAAGTTAGTTGCTACATCAGAGTGATTCAAGACTAGAATTCAACTGTGATCGAGATTTTTACACCGTTACGCTCCATGCTGTTGCACCCCCCTTAAACTTTAAGCTGTAGCGTAAGTGTTAACCTGTTGTTGTCTATATTTTTGCATGAAAAAAGTTTAAACGCAAGTATTTTCTGAAAAATTTATTTGATATATAATAGTTTTACACTGGACTGGTGGTCAATAAGTTAAACGTAAACTGAATGTATCGAAATATTCTGAATTAAAGTCATTCTAAATGTAGGCATCATCATGGCTAAAGTACAAACTCTTCTATAGTGACAGAACACAACCCAATGGAAGATAATAACTGCTTTCGAGAATCTATCTTCTAATAAATAGCAGCTCAGTTTGTTTCTAATATAGGAGCAGGTGTTTTCAAACTGGCAATGACCATTACCCAGCAAGTTCGCTTGCGGTGCATTTTCTGGTGCCAGCCAGGCGCTGATATAAGCAAAGTCGCTTGCTACATCAATCAACACAATCGTTTCATTGATCGTTTCATCAGTCGCACCGACAATCGGTGCCATGTTAGTCGTGATCGAGATGAGGCTATCGTTTCTAGTGAATGTGCTGACGTCATGATGCAGCAGGTAATAGAAGGGAAACTCAACTTTTCGCTCGATAAGCCAAGCTTGCCTGTTGGCTACAAGAGGATCATGGGCAACCGAGTGTTGTGTTTGCGCTTGTGAAAAACTTCTATAGGAACAACGGGATCGCTGTGCGTGCTGGGGTTGGGGATGCCGATCACTAACATGCCACGATCGATGAAGTTTACATGGAAGGTGCCGCAGGTGCGTGGACGCCCTCCAGTGCGATTGGCATTTAGACGATAACTTCGGTTCCACTGGCCTTTTCGCTGTCTGTGCGTGTAATGTCGGAGTTGTTGATCAGCGAATTTTCCCGCAACATCAGCAGTTTCGGTTGGCTACTGTTGATCCTGTTCAATCCAGTCAAACGCAAATCGGAGTAAGGAACGTACCGATTGGAAAATCAGTTCGATTTCTTCTATAGAATAAGTTCCCCTTTGACTCGCTACGTAAGGAAAGGTCCCTTACCGCATGTCGGAGGGGATTTTTTATAGGCAAGAATGTAAAAAAACCATAGTTCGGTAGCGTACCGAACTATGGTTACACAACGAGATTGGGTCTTGATTCAATCTTTGCGTTTGGCATCCTTTTGCTGGTGCTGATGTGGATGAATCCGACGATTCGAAAGATTGATTGAGCAAAGGAAGTATATGAATTGCCAAAAATGAATTCTTTAGTTAAATTGAGAGGAGAATAAGCGAAAAAGGAGTTATGTACGTGAAGAAAGTATGGTTGACAGCGTTATCGGTCGCTTTGCTGGTCGGGGTGAGCGGGTGCAGTGCAGGGAATGGCGCTCCGAATCCAAATGCACAGATTCAAACGCCCAATGCGGTGAATTCGCCGCCGAAAGAAGAAGCAAAGGCGGTGACAACACAGGCGACGGTGGCAGCGATCGGGGATATTTTGATCCACTCTTCCTTGTATAAGGATGCCCAGACGGCAAACGGTGGCTACGATTTCCGCTATCAATTTGAGTTGGTCAAGCCGTATTTGCTCAAGCCTGACTTGGCCATCGCCAATCAAGAAACGATGATCGGTGGCGTGGAGGTCGGCTTGTCCGACTATCCGATGTTCAACTCTCCTTATGAAGTGGGCGATGCGCTCAAGGACGCAGGGATCGATGTGGTGTCGATTGCCAACAACCACTCGCTCGATGCGGGAGAGAAAGGCATTCGCAGCGCGATCAAACATTGGAACGAGCTTGGAATTCCGTATGTCGGCGTGTATGAGTCGGCAGAAGACCAGGCGAAGATTCGGGTAGTGGAGAAAAACGGGATCAAATTTGCCATCCTATCGTACACGTACGGCACGAATGGAATCCCGGTTCCAGAAGGAAAGGACTATCTGATCAACTTGATCGACCCGGTCAAGATGAAAGCGGCGGTACGTGAGGCGAAGGGGATGGCCGATGTGGTCATCATGAACTTGCACACGGGCAATGAATATCAGCGTCTGCCCAGCGACGAGCAAAAAGAGCTGGTGCGGGAAATGACCAAAGAGGGCGTCGATATCGTGCTCGGTCACCATCCGCATGTGCTCCAGCCAGTGGAGTGGATTGATAACGGGGATGGGCGAAAGTCGTTTGTCATTTATTCCCTGGGCAATTTTATCTCCGGTCAAGACGAGATCTACCGCGAGATCGGTGGAATCTTGGAACTTGAGGTGGAAAAGGTGACCAAAGGTGATGAGAAAACGATCACCTTGAAAAATCCGGCCTTCCTGCCCGTGTGGACACACAAACGCAACTGGCGGCAGTACAAGGTGATTCCGCTTGCTGATGTAACGCCCCAGCAGTTGCCAAAGAGCAAAGAACTTTATGAAGAAATCAACGCTCATATGAAGCAATGGGTGCCGGAACTGAAGAACACGATGCCGAAATAAAGGTCTGTGAGGAAGACTTGAGAAGATTTGAGAAGACTTGAGAAGACTTGAGAAGACTTGAGAAGACTTGAGAAGACTTGAGAAGACTTGAGAAGACTTGAGAAGACTTGAGAAGACTTGAGAAGACTTGAGAAGACTTGAGAAGACTTGCAGATGTGAATGGAAACGTGGTTGTTCATGCATTTTACGTACACGATCATCTTTTGCATATCGGATCAAAAACACCTCTGCCGATGCCTGGCCAGAGGTGTTTTTTGCTTATTCGCGTTCGATTTTGTCAAGGACGACAGAAAGCGCGAGGGCGCGGGAGGTTGTGAGGTTGCTGCCGTAGACGATCAATTTGTCTCCGTTTTGCGGGGTGCCGATCGCGTAGAATTCACCTTTTAGATTTTCAAAGACTTCGATTTGGAAGTCGCCTTTTTCGGTTTGGTACTCGTACGTCTCTTTGCGCAGCAGTGTGCCGCCTTCCGGGATTTCGGCCTCGGTCCATTCTTTGGGCATTTGCATCGCTTGATCTCACTCCTTTTCGCTCTCTATTGTACACGATTGCTGCTTTCTCCACAGCTTGGACACACTTTTCTTGCTATACTTAAAATAGGAAAGGATTTCCGATTGGAGGAACGATAGTGAAACGATCTCTTTCTATCTTGGGTCCGTTACAATGGTTCTTGCTGCTCGCCATACTAGTTGTCGGTGCCGACTATGCTGCTTTGCAAGTGGCGGTTCAATATCCGGACGATGAAAGCGCAGTCGTCCTCGGCGTTGCGCTCGATCTGGTGCTGACCATTCCTTTGCTCTACTATTTTCTCGTCGTTCGCAAGCAGAAAAAATCATGGTTCGCCGTACTGCCCGTCTTGTTTTTGGGGACGCTGGTCGGAAAGTATCTACTGCCCGCGTCGCAGCAAGCGTTTTTCGATGTGCTACTCTATCTCGTTCCGGCGATTGAGGCATTGCTTTTGATCTTTCTGCTGGTGAAATTGCGATCCTTGGTCAAATCTATGCAGGCGTTTCAACAGACCGAGTTCCACTGGCTGGATGCTTTGCGTAAAGCGTTAGGGGCTACGATCGGGGAGTCCCGACTGCTCGATTTTCTGGTGATGGATCTTGGCATGATCTTTTATGCCTTTCACTTTGGCAAACAAAAGCCCGCAAAATATCGCTCGTTCACCTATCATCGAGATTCCAGCATCAAAGCACTGGTGATCGTCTTTGTGTTGCTGGCCTTGCTGGAAGCCGTTTTGATGCATCTGGTGATCGAAATCTGGAGCGTCACCGCGGCGTGGATCGCCACCGCGTCGAGTCTATACGCTATCGTGGGATTGGTGGGGTATTACAACTCGTTCAAGCACTGTCCGATTCTGGTGAGCGACGATGCCGTCTATCTGCGCATCGGATTTTCCAGCCACACGTTGATTGCGAAGCACAACATCGCGTCCGTGCAGCCGATTCCGATAAGCTTCGAAGAAAAGCGTGACAAGCACGCCTTTTACGCGGTGCTGTTTTTTGAAGAGCCACAGCTAGAGATCAAGCTGCACGAACCGGTGATTTTGCACGGACCGTTCGGGAAGAAGTCTCGCGTCACCCGCGTGTTGCTAAAAGTTGATGAGCCGCTGTCTTTTGTTCAGGAGCTCGAGGAGGGGAAGGGCCACTAGGCTCTTCCCTTTTTTAGAGCAGTTTGTACATCAAAAGGTCGTCGATATAGTTGCCGTTCAGGTAAAATTCTTGGACGAGACGACCTTGTTCTAGATAGCCGCAACGCTTGTAAAACTGGATCGCCTTCTCATTGCTGGCGAGGACGCGCAGGGTGAGTTTTCGCTTGCCATGCAGGCGAGCGTCCGCTTCAATCGCTTGCAGCAGTTGGCTACCGATGCCGCGGCTGTGGTAAGCGGGGTGTACGGCGATGGCCAGTTCGGTCACATGCGAATTGCTTGGCAGTGGGGTTGGGGGTTTGCTTTGCACATAGCCGCAGATCACTCCGTCGAGATCGGCGACGAGCTGTGAACCGGGCGGGCAGCTCTGCAAATAGTCTGCGGTCGAGTCCCAATGAATCGGGACTGGCGCGATGTCGGACGTCCAGACGATGTTTTCGAGGGCGACCAATTGGACCGCATCTTCGGCGGTGGAAGGACGAATGATCAGCATCAGGAAATACCTCCTTATGTTACAATAACTATAGCAGACTGGTTCGGGAAAGGGGTTTTTTTGATGCGTGATCTTGTGCGCGAATCGTTGGTAGCACTTTTGCATGAAAAAGGGCAACTGACTTTTGCAGAATTTATGGAGACGGCGTTGTATCACCCGACAGCCGGGTATTACAATCGACCTGCGATGACGATCGGCCCAGGCGGCGATTTTTACACCAGTCCGATGGTGCATCCGATCTTTGGAGCCTGTTTGGCACGACAGGTCTGGCAGATGTGGAATTTGCTCGACCGACCCGATCCGTTCTTTGTCCTGGAGATGGGGGCTGGCGTTGGCACGCTGGCGGTCGATTTTTTAAGGATGGCTGAGCGGGATGCTGCCTTTTTTAATGCCGTTCGCTACCACATCGTCGAACAAGGCGAGCACTTGCGCGGACGTCAACAGGCTTATGCCGCAGAATGCGGGTTTGCAGACAAGATCGCTTGGTTTCAGTCGCTCGACGAAGTGGCGGGCGGGCAGGTCGGGGTGATTTTCAGCAATGAGTTGTTCGACGCGCTGCCGGTGCACCGTTTGGGCAAGCTCGATGAAGGTTACGTGGAATATTACATCAGCGCAGACGGTGACGGGTACTGCGAAGTGGCAGGAGCGTTGTCCGACCCGCAGTTGCTCGACTTGGTGGATGAGGAAACCAAGGCACAGCTGCAAGTGGGCGAGCGCTTCGAAGTCTGTCCAGCGGCTGCCGACGTGATCGTTGCGATGGGCGGACTGTTGGAGCGGGGGTTTGTGCTAACCATCGACTATGGGAATCTGGCGCCTGAGGTCCACCTGCGGCACCGTAAGGGCACAGGTGTGCGAGCCTTTTGGAAGCAAAAGCTGGTCGAACCACTGGAACGGGTCGGGGAGCAGGATTTGACAGCCGATCTCGATTTCTCACTGCTGATTCGGCGCGGGGAAGCGGTCGGACTGTGCGAGGTGGGTTTTACCGACCAGATGCATTTTCTCGGCGGCAACGGATTTTTGAACAAAGTGGCAGACTTGCAGAAGCGGGCGCGGGAGCATCTCGATCTGATGGCCGATGAGGAACTCCATAAAATGCTGGCGTTGTTTATGCCGCAGTCGCTCGGTGAAGTTTTTAAAGTGCTGATTCAAGTCAAAGGCTTGGAACCAGCCGCTGTACAAGGGAAGATTGGGGCTCTGACATTTTCGCTGGATGATTGATGACACAGGAGGGCCAGAACGTTGGAAGTCAAGACGATATTAGTGGATATGGACTCGGTCATCGTCGACCTGATGAGCGAGTGGTTTCGCCGTTACAATGAGGAGCATGATGACGATCTGACGGTGGAGCGGATAATGTGTTGGCAAACGGAGAAGTATGTGAAGCCTGTGTGCGGCAAGAAGATTTATGAGTATTTGGATGCGCCGGGCCTGTTTCGCGGATTGCAGCCGCTGCCCGATGCGGTGGCTGTGCTGGAGCGATTGGCAAAGGCTTACGATCTGTTGATCGTGACCAGTTCGCGGACGTTTGCGTATACGGAGAAGGAGCAGTGGGTGGCAGAGCATCTGCCGTTTCTGAGCAAAGAAAATCTAATTTTTGCACACCGCAAGGACATGGTTCGAGGCGACTTACTGTTTGACGATGCGCCGCACAATCTGGAGGCGTTCGCGGCGACCGGCAGGCTGGCTGTTGCGATGGACTACCCGTACAACCGTTCGGTCAAGGTGCCGCGCGTGTCTGGGTGGCTGGAATTCGAATCGTTACTTGCCGAGCGAAAGTGGGGGAGCGAGGGTGAACAGACAACCTGATGTGGTGATTCTCGGCGGCGGTCCTGCGGGCATGACCGCCGCTCTTTGGTGCAAGCGGCTCGGACTGTCCCACCTTCTGTTGGAGGCGCGAGAAGAGCTGGGCGGACAGCTGTCTGCCATTCAAAACGAGGTGTTCGATTATCCCGGCGTGCAAGCGAAGAGCGGGGCGGAAGTGCAGGCTTTGTTCGCCGCGCATGTAGAGGCGATGGGCTGTATGGTGCAACGCGGCGTGCAGGTTCAGAAAGTCGATATTGCGGGTCGTTCTCTGTCGGTGCGCGATGCGGCGGGCGGTGAGGAGCAGATCTCCTTTCGCGGGCTGATCGCAGCGACAGGAGCGGGTGATCGCAGGCTGGGTGTGCCTGGTGAGCTGGAGATGATCGAGCGGGGCGAAGTCTATTCGGCGACGCGTGATCGTGGTCGATTTGCTGGAAAAAAGGTGGCCATTGTTGGCGGCGGAGATCGCGCGCTGGAAGGTGCGCTGTTGTTGGCCGAACAAGGGGCCGATGTGCTGTTGATCCACCGCTCTGAGCACTTTCGAGCACGGGAGGAATTTTTGCATCCGGTGCTTGCTCATCCGAAGATCGAACGCTTGACCAATGCGAGTGTGGAACGGATTTTCGGAGCGGGAGCGGTGCAGGGGGTGGATGTGCGCATGGCGGGCGATACGGTGCGGCGGCTGGCAGTTGACGGCCTGTTTGTGCGAATCGGGGTGGAGCCCAACTCACATCTGCTGCGCGGCCAGGTCGAGACCGAAATGGACGGCTACATACGGACCGATGCGACCGGACAGACGAGCGCAGCGGGCATTTTCGCGGTGGGCGATGTGTGTACGCGCCCACTGTATTCGAGCATCGCATCTGCGGTCGGGCAGGCGATGATCGCAGCGAAGCAAGTGTCTTTGTTGGTCATGCAAAAGGGGGAACAGCGGTGAGGTATGAATTTGCCGGGTCCTATCCCGGTCAGCAGGTGCGGCTGAGCTTTGAGGCAACCGACTTTCTCGACGCGGGATATGTGTTGGTATTTGCTTTTTATGAAGGGAAACTGCTGATGACCCGCCATCAAACTAGAGGCTGGGAACTGCCAGGCGGCACTCGGGAAGCTGGCGAGTGGCCTCTGCAGACGGCGATCCGTGAAGTGTATGAGGAAACGGGCGCCGAAGTCTGTGCGATCGAACCGCTCGGGCAGTATGTCATCGAGGCGGAAGGAATGGGCCCGCTGGTGAAGACGATCTACGTCGCGAAGGTTGAGCGGATGCATTCGCTACCGGACGGCTTTGAGACCGAAGAGGTGCGTCATTTTGCGAACCCGCCTTCCTCAGAAGTGGTGAAAGCAGGGGCGGAGTATAGTTTGATTTTGAAGGATGATGTGTATCTGCATGCGCTGGAGCGAGTGCGTGAACATCGCTTCGCTGCGAGGTGAGGCGGGATGGCAGAATTGTGGCAGACGCTGACAACTGTGGAGTGGGATACGCCGCAGGTCGTGGTGCATCGTGGGCGGCTGGAGGAGAACATCACCGAGATGGCCGCCTTTGCAAAGGCGCAGGGCGTAGCGCTGCGACCGCATGTCAAGACGCATAAGACGTGGGAGATCTTCGCGATGCAGGCGAAGGCAGGGGCCGTGGGGCTGACCTGTGCAAAGCTTGGTGAAGCAGAAGTGTTTTTACAGCGTGGGGTGACCAGCATTCTTGTCGCCTATCCGCTGGTTGGAGTGCGCAAGGTGGAACGGTTGTTTGAGCTGCTGGAGCGTTTTCCACAGGCGGAGTTGCAGACGATCGTAGACTGCAAGGAGCGTGCTGGCGAGTTGGCGCAGGTGACCGCAGCGCGGGGTCTGGAGTTGCCGGTGTGGGTGAAGGTGGACTCGGGGCTGCGACGGGTGGGCGTACTGCCAGGCGAGCCGGCAGCGGCACTGGTGAAAGCGGTGCATCAGATGCCGGGACTTCGCTTGCTTGGCTTGTTGACACATGCCGGGCATGCTTATGGTGCGGCATCGTCTGAGCAGGTGAAGAAGATCGGGCAGGATGAGGCGATGTGTTTGCTGACAACTGCGGAACTGGTGCAGTCGGATGTCCGGATCGAACTTGGTATCAGTGTCGGTTCGACGCCAACTGTGAAAACTTCAGGTGCAGTGCTAGGCGTGACCGAGATTCGACCCGGTAACTATGTGTTTTATGATGCGACTCAGGTCAGTCTTGGTGTGGTAACACCAGAGCGGTGCGCGCTTCGCGTCCTGACTCGAGTGGTGGCGCGACCTGAGGCGGGACGGATCGTCATCGATGCGGGGGCGAAGACGCTGGCGCTCGACAAAGGGGCGCATGGTCGCGAGGGGCTGGTCGGATATGGGCTGATTGTGGGTCAGGAGCTGGCGGTGATCGAGCGTCTGTCGGAGGAGCACGGTGTGGTGCGCATTCCAGAGAATAGCCCGATTCGCGTCGGCGATGTGTTGGAGATCATTCCGAACCATTCCTGCCCGGTGGTCAATCTGACCGATGAACTGATTGTGCTCGATGATTTTGGGGCGCGGGAATCGTGGGACGTGATTGCGCGGGGAAATGTGAGGTAAGAAAAAACCGCTGACCGGAAGGGTCAGCGGTTTTCTGTTGTTTATGGCACCCATTTGACTTGCTCACGAAGCACGCAGGCCGGATTGCCGCCAACGACCGCACCGGGAGGCACGTCCTTGGTAACGACAGCGCCCGCTGCGATCACAGCACCGTCGCCGATGGTAACCCCTTTCATGATCGTAGCGCGGGAGCCGATCCAGACTTTGTTGCCAATCGTGATCTTCTTGGTGTTCACCGCACCTTCTGCGATGCGGTGGAAGTCGGTGTCCATCAGTTGCACATCCCATGAGATCGCGCAGTCGGTGCCGATCTCCACTTCCGATTTGACAATCAGCTTCGAGTTGGCGGTGATGTAGCTTCGATCACCGATCTTCAGCTTTGCGTTCGGGCCGACCAGCACGCGCACTCCCGGTCCGAAGCGGACTTTGCCGTCGATTTCCAACACACCTTGCTCACCGACTTGGATCACGTTGCGGTCGATGCCCTCTTGGCCGTTCTGACCGATCTGAGTGTCAAGTCGGCCAACGATCAGCTGCTCGCGGACCGTGACGGTCGCCGTTTTGTCGATGCTCCAACGCGTTTTCCAGTGTGTGAAGACGCGAAGCGGCATAGAGAAGTTGCTGGTGATTTTGGAGGTCCAGTAAATGCTTTTTATATAGTTCAGGACGTCGCCTGTGAGCAATCGAGTGAAGACCCCGAGGAGTCGTCTGGCTTTGCCTCCATCATGTTGATTGGTTGTAGATAGTGAGCTTTTGTATTGAGACAATGAAGTTTCCTCCCCTATTTAGTATCTCGAAAAGTGTGACGATATACTAGTTTCGTGAAAAACTCTTTCATTGTGTCCGTAGGGATTAATGAAAATAAGTTTCGAAAATTGCAAGTTTCACGTAAAAATTGCGTAGTACCTCCTAGATGCCAGATCAAAGTCATCTTCTTGCAGCGGTTGCAGTGATCCTTACATTTGATCGAGTCACTAGAGAATCAGATCGGCTACCTCAGTTTGCTCTAAGGCTATGCTCTGCGGGATGGGCGATTCCTTGAGGCGCGCTCAGTATTGATCTGACGGCCTGTGTGACAGTTTCGATCGTGTGAGGCAGGTCTTCGTCACAGACCTGATTCGCCTCAGCAGATGGGCGAGCCTCGCCTCTGCTGTCGCTGACAGCATCATCTTGTCCACTTGTAAATCCGATCATGTCTACCCCATGATAATCGTTAATTGTGGAAAGAATGTGTAAAACACCGATGGGATTTAAAGGGAAATAAAAAAGGCGACCAGTATGGTCGCCTTTTGTTCACAAATTGTAAGGATGTTTATGCAAATTCCTTCATCGCTTTGAGGAAGTCTTCTGCAGAAATCTCGATGTCTTGGTGTACGATCGCTTGTTCACGGTAGCCCGGGATCAGATCTTCGTACGCTTTGATCTCGTCATTGCGGTAGATGATCCCTTTGACCAGACCGCGGTTTTCAAGGATGGTGGTCATCGCTTGGATGCGGTTGGTCGGGTCGTAACCTTCGATGTCATCGAGGTTGACGAGGTGTTCTTTGTACCAGTCATAGGTGTTCACCTTGTTGTAGGTGACGCACGGCGAGTACACGTTGACCAAGGAGAAACCTTTGTGTGCGATCGCAGCTTTGACGATCTCGGTCATTTGTTTGATGTCCGAGGAGAAGGATTGTGCAACAAAACCTGCGCCCGCTGCCAGTGCCACTTGGGTCGGGATCAGCGAGTTCTCGATGTTACCGTGCGGAGTGGACTTCGGGTTTTTGAAGCCATGCGCGGACGTCGGAGAAGTTTGGCCTTTGGTCAAACCGTAGATTTGGTTGTCCATGGTGATGTAGGTGATGTCCATGTTACGGCGTGCCGCATGCATGAAGTGGTTGAGGCCGATACCAAATCCATCGCCGTCGCCACCAGACGCGATAACGGTCAGGTCGCGGTTTGCCAGTTTTACACCTTGAGCCACCGGAAGGGAACGGCCATGAATGGTGTGGAAACCGTAGGAATTGATATAACCAGAGATACGACCCGAGCAGCCGATCCCGGAGATGACTGCACACTCTTCCGGCTCTTTACCAAGTTCCGCCAGTGCACGCTGGATCGCAGCTTGAACGGAGAAGTCGCCGCAGCCAGGGCACCAGTTCGGACGGACGTTGTTACGGAAATCTTTTACTGTTGCCACTGTTAGTTCATCTCCTTAATGTAGTTATAGATTTCAGACGGAACGAACGGGTTGCCATCATATTTGACTTGGGAATTGAAGTCGCCTTTGATGCCGTTGAAACGCATGATGTTTGCCAACTGGCCAGTCGCGTTGTTCTCGATTACGAGAATTTTCTTCGCGCGTTCAACATACGATTGAACGGATGCGATCGGGAACGGGCTCAGTGCTTTAATATGCAAGTGCGCGACTTTTTGACCTTCTGCATGCAGGCGTTCCATCGCTTCTGCGATCAGGCCAGCGGTGGAACCGACGCCGATCAGCAACAGTTCGTAATCGTCGTCGCCGTCAAAGGAGAAGGAATTCGGCAGTTCCAGACCTGCCAGTTTGCCAAGACGCTTATCCATCATTTTCGTACGGATGCCTGCGTCCTCGATCGGACGGCCCACTTCGTTATGCTCAACACCGGTTACGTGGTGGATACCGCCTTTGCTACCTGGGAAGACGCGCGGCGAGATGCCGTCTTCAGCAAACTGGTAGCGTTTGAACAGTTCGCCTTCCGGAGTGGCTGCCAGTTCTTCAGCAGTTGCCAGACGACCGCGGTCGATCGTGATCTTGCTGTGATCGAACGGCTCGACCGTTTGGTCTGCCAAAGACAGTGCCAAGTCGGTCAGGACGATCGTCGGAACTTGGTATTTATCAGCGTAGTTAAACGCATCAGCTGTCATGTAGAAGCACTCTTCCGCGTTGGACGGGGAAAGAACGATCTTCGGAATCTCACCGTGGGTGCCCCACAGCGCAGCGTACATGTCAGATTGCTCATGCTTGGTCGGCATCCCGGTGGACGGGCCGCCACGCTGGGTGTCAAAGATGACGAGCGGAGTTTCGGTGATGCCGGACAGACCGATCGCTTCCATCATCAGGGACAGACCAGGGCCGGATGTCGATGTGCAGACGCGGGAGCCGCCGAAGGAGGATCCGATGCACATGGTCAGCGCTGCGATCTCGTCTTCCGTTTGCAGAACGTGGCCGCCGACGTCCGGCAGTTTTTTGATTAAGTATTCCATGATATCGGACGCAGGGGTGATTGGGTAGGCCGGCATCAGGCGCACGCCTGCTGCCAAAGAGCCGAAGCCGCACGCATCGTTACCGGTCAGGAACAGGCGTTCCTTGCCGTCGCCCGCTGCGAGTTGCAGGTCGGACAGGTCGATCCCTTGGTCGTTGATGTATTTCATGCCCGCTTGCAGAGCGTCCATGTTTGCTTTGACAACGTTTTCACCTTTACGCAGGAAGCGGTCTTGAATGACGGACAGGAAGGTGTCCGGGTTGATCCCGAGCACAGCTGCAGAAGCGCCGACAGTAACCATCGTACGCATGATCGCGGAACCGTTGTCTTCTGCGATTTGCGTCAGCGGCGCGGCGAAGAAGCGGATGTTCTTTCCTTCCGGTGCAACCGGGTTGAACTTCGCATCGGCGATCAGAACGCCGCCGTCGCGCAGTTCATGCGCGTTAAAGTCGATCGTTTCTTGGTCAAATGCGATCAAGATGTCCAGATAGTCTGCATTTGCCAAGCGTTGCTTGGTCGCAATGCGGATCTTGTAGTTCGTGTGGCCGCCTTTGATACGAGACGAGAAATGGCGATACCCATAGATGAAATAACCGTGACGGTTCAATGCGGTTGCCAATACTGCACCGGTGGATTCGATACCTTCACCTTGCTGGCCCCCAACTTTCCAAGAAAGCTGATCTAACATTCGTTGTCCCACTCCTCGTTGATTCGAAAGTGTTTGATTCTCCAGTGATTGATGCTACAGACTCGAATGCGCTGTCGTCGTAGTGCTATTGGCGTCGAAGATCTATCAAAGCGGCGCGCAACAAATTGATCGATGCTACATCCGGCTTGTAAATAAACTCAATGATCTCCTGGCGCCTGTGAGCATGGAGCTCCACTTCGCGGCGCCGTCCAGGGGAACAGATCACGACATCGAGCCGTGAAACGATCTCTGCCACCGGCTCTTGCGAGGACATTCCGGCGCATACTTCGATGTCCACAGTGTCCAAGCCCGCGTTTTTGAGCGCCAGTAATACTTTGCCCGCAAAATTGTCCGATTTACACACCAGACCGATTTTTCTCCCATGCGAGATGCGGGCGATGCGAACGATCGTTTCGATCTGCGGATCGAGCGCGATCGCGAGTACGTTCTTTCGCATTCCTAAAAGCTCTTTAACTTCATCATAGTGAAAGAATGTGGTGATGACAAGGTCGGACGTTGCAACTGCCTGTTCGTAGCGCTCAACATCTTGCCGGAGTTCGTCTAAAACGATCGGCGTGATCGATACCCCAGATTCGCATTGGAGGCGTTTGGCAAAATATTCGACCTGTTCGCGATTGCATTCGATGAAGGCAACCCGCACCTGACGTAAAAAGTCTATCTTTTCCTTCGCCCGAAGACCGGTCAACTCCACGAACTCTTCCAGCGAAAACCCGAGCTGCAAACTTTCTTCCATCGCAATGTCGATGATTTTCAGCAGCAGATCCTTACGGTTTTCCAAGCGGACAGCATCGTCACGGTCGCATACGAAAGTACCACGCCCTTGTACGGATGACAAAATGCCTTCCGCTTCAAGTTCCTGGTAAGCCTGCGATACCGTATTGCGGCTGACTTGCAGTTTCTCGGACAACACACGCTCCGTTGGCAGCTTGTCGCCAGCTTTCCACTCTCCACGCTTGATCTCGGCAAGAACGGCATCCTTCACTTGGATGTAAAGGGGAATTCCGTTTTTCCGGGTGATCAGAAAAGACATGTGCTCACCTCGCGAAAGGGAACAAGTCCACTTTCGTCACTCTTTCGTGTATTATTTGCTTCGCCAACATTATACACCTGCAATCCGTTTACGGAAAGTTAAATTTGCAGATTGGGTAACATTTGGGATAATTAAGAAGAGTGCAGGAAGGAGAGGTGGCTAATATGCGGAAACGAAAGCACAAGGTGTTAAATCTCGCGCATCGGGGCGCATCGGGGTATGCGCCGGAAAATACGATGGCTGCCTTTCGCATCGCGAAGGAAATCGGGGCAGACGGTTTTGAGTTTGACGTACAGCTCAGCAAAGACGGCGTTCCGGTGATCATCCATGATGAGGCGCTCGTGCGAACGACCGGAGCGAAGGGCTATGTAATCGAGCACACCAGCGATGAACTTGCACGCCTTGACGCCGGAGTATGGTATGGTCAGGATTTTCAAGGCCAACGTATTCCTACGCTGGAGCAGGTGCTACAGACCTACGGTGATCTGTATCTGAATGTGGAGTTGAAGAACTCGTATCACGAGATGCCGGGGCTGGAAGAAAAGGTGATCGAACTGATCCGCAACTACGGTGTTGAGCAAAACGTGCTGATCTCCTCTTTTCATCACAAGTCGATGCAAACGCTGCACCGTCTGGCACCCGATTTGAAAACTGGACTGTTGTATGACTGCGTGCTGGTGGATGCGGTCACCTATGCAAAACGGCTTGGGGCGTCTGCGTTGCATCCATTCTACGGGACGGTGAAAGCGGATTTGCTGAGAGAGGCTAAGGCGGCGGGAGTGCAAGTGAACGTTTGGACGGTGAACGATGAGGAGCAGATGCGACTTTGTGCGGAAGCGGGCGTAGATGCGATCATCACCAACGATCCGCAGTTGCTCTACGAGGTTTTGAACTCAGTTTTGGATTAGACTCAATCTAGTAAGTTAAATGCAGTTCATAGACTATATAATAGGAAGCTATCGGATTCAAGCGAAACTTTGGCCCAAACATTTTCAAGCCAATGTGTTGCACACACCCGCCGAAAGGACGGGTGTGCTTTTGTGTTGTCACTGTTGATAAGGGAATTGACCCTGATAATTTGAAAATTGATTGTAGGCCAGCGCCACCGTATCGAGCGGTTGTTGCGGCAGTTTGTACCAACCGAGGTTAAACATCTGCTCGAACGTGACGCGGTGGGCATCGTGCGTATCGCTTAGGATCATTTTGACCGTATCATATAGTTCCCGGTGTGAAAATTCGTTTAGTGCCACATTGTAACCCATCGACAAATACTTCTCGGTGGCGAGCAGATCGTTGAGGCGGTCGCGGTCGTTCATCTGTGGATCTTTTACTTGAGGTAGGTTGCCCGTTTGCTGTACCATCATGATATGTTCCTGCGTATTGGTCGGTATGTGTTGCATGTAGATCCCCCTGTCACGTGCTAGTCTTGTACGCTTTGCGGATTGACGTATTGCAACAGCGTGTTGTAATGGCGCTGGTGCATCAGGCCGATCTGGTTGATCAGAGTGGCAAGTTGTGGGTCTTGGCTTTCTTGGGCATAATGTGCACATTTTTTTGCAGCGAGCAGTTCCCAGGACAGATGGTCTTTGATATAGTTGAAGTCCTTGGTCGAAAGCTGGCTGTATTGGCCGGCATACTGATGTTTGATCTGCTGTTTCATTTGTTGTGACTGTTGTTGCATGAGTTTCACACTCCTTTACAAGAGAGTATGGCTTCTTTTTTCTTCGCGATGAGTTGTATATAATGGACAGAGACTCGCGAATTGGAGGAATACCCAATGCCGTTTCATACCGGATTTCTCGGTAAATATGACAAGCGCTACTATGAGGTCTATATCAGTCCTGATCGAAGCGATGTAGAAGAGCTCGCCAAACAGACGGAGCATCCGGGCAAATGCCGTGTGCTGTTGACTCCAGAAGGTGAGCTGTATGCGTTTACCATAGAATTGCTCCACGATCTCGCCGTGGCCGAACTGGATGAGGAGGGAATTTCGGTCGTGTGCTTTTTCGCTGAAAATAAATTGGAAGTGGCCGATCTGGGGAACTTGGAGCTGGATGAGATGAAAGCGGCAGTGAAAGAGGCCGAAGCAGCCTTTCGCAAAATGGGATTTGGCGAGGATACGAAGGTGCGTTTTGTGTTGAACCAAGGGCTATGGGGGGATGAAACGCTAGATTTTCACGAAGTTGTCAAGGGAGATTGGAAAAAAGTTCGCACGTAAGAAGGATTTGCTGTATAATAGTTTTTTGGGTGAGCACATGGAGACTTGTGAAGAGCTCCAAGAAATTGCTCTTTTTTTTCTGCGCGGAAATTGGGCATACTTTAACCAGTGAGGTTTTTGACAAATAGGAGGAAAATGAATGGCTACATTTCAAGAGCTGAATATACGGGAAGACATCATGAAATCCCTGGAGGAGATGGGGTTTGAGCAAGCGACTCCCATCCAAACGGAAACAATTCCGATCGCCCTCGAAGGGCACGACGTAATCGGGCAAGCACAGACGGGTACGGGTAAAACCGCAGCCTTTGTCATCCCGACTATTTCGCGAATCGATATGAATAAACGTGCAATTCAGGTGTTGGTCATGGCTCCGACGCGGGAACTGGCGATTCAGGTTTCGGAAGAGACTTCGAGACTTGGTAAATATTCGCGCATCAATGTTCTTCCGGTTTACGGTGGCCAACCGATCGATCGTCAAATCAAAGCGTTGAAGCGCACTCCGCAGATGATCATCGGTACGCCGGGGCGTCTGCTCGACCACATTCGCCGCAAAACGGTCAACTTGAGTGAAGTACAGATCGTCATCTTGGACGAAGCGGATGAAATGCTCGACATGGGCTTCTTGGAGGACATCGAATCGATCCTCGCTGAAATCCCGACCGAGCGCCAGACTCTGCTCTTCTCGGCGACGATGCCCGACCCGATTCGCCGTCTGGCTGAGCGTTTCATGCACTCCCCGAAGGTTGTTAAGATCCAACCGCAAGGCGTGACTGCGCCGAAAATTGCTCAGATCTATTATGAAGTGGCTGAAAAGAACAAAGTGGATGCGCTGACCCGTCTCCTCGATGTTGAGTCGCCGGAACTCGGCGTGATCTTCTGCCGCACGAAAAAAGGTGTCGATGAACTGCAGCGCGTTCTGCAGAGCCGTGGCTACTTGGCAGCAGGTCTGCACGGGGACATGACTCAGCGTGAACGTGATCAAGTTATGCATCAGTTCCGTCAAAGCTCGATCGACCTGCTGATCGCAACTGACGTCGCAGCGCGTGGTCTGGACGTTGAAGGGGTTACACACGTCTTCAACTATGACATCCCGCAGGACGTTGACTCGTACGTGCACCGTATTGGACGTACCGGTCGTGCAGGTCGTGAAGGGAAGGCGCTGACCTTGATCACCCCGCGCGAGTTCAAATTGCTGCGCATGATCGAATCGGCGATCGGCAAGCGCATTCACAAATCGTTGCTGCCGACGCTGATGGAATTAAAAGAGCGTCAACAGGCGCGCATCATGGAAAAATTGCTCGGCGAAATTGACGAGACCGCTTCGCAGTATGAAGAACTGGCGTCCGAATTGCTGGCTCAGCACAACTCGACGGCTGTGCTGGCAGCCGCACTGAAGATCATCGGCAACGATCTGACAGGCGATCAAGAATTGTCTTCGATCGACATGAGCGCGTCCGAAGTCATCGACTTCTCCAAGCGCTTCAAAGATCAGCGTCAAAGCCGACCGGGCGGCGGCTACGGCGGCAGTGGCGGTGGGTATGGTGATCGTCGCGGTGGCGGCGGCTACCGTGGTGGTGATCGTCGCAGCAGCGGTGGCGGTTACAAGAAATCGAGCGGCACTGGTGGCGGCGGTTACAACAAAGATCGTCGTGCATCGGGCGGCGGCTACGGTGGTGGTAGCAGCACCGGCGGTGGATACGGTGAGAAGCGCAGTGGCGGCTACGGCAACCGTGAAGGCGGCGGCTATGGCAACCGTGAAGGCGGCGGCTATGGCAACCGTGAAGGCGGTGGCTATGGCAACCGTGAAGGCGGCGGCTATGGCAACCGTGAAGGCAGACGCGATGGTAATCGCGATGGCAATCGCGGCGGTACCGGCGGCGGACGACGCACGCATTTCTAAGATGTCACCTGCACATCCTCCTGTTAGGGGGATGTGCTTCTTTTTACCCACAGACGCGAGAGGAGAATCTGGATGCAAACGCTGGAATCCTTGCTAGCTAAACTGATCGGCGAAGCTCAATTGACACAGGCGACTTTGAGCAATGTCAGGCAGAAAGATGCAGATGCGTTCAATAAAGTAACGGTCAAGCCGGTGCTGATCAAAGATGAACTGAAATACCAATTCACCTATCATTTTGCCAAAAAGACTACCAATGAGAATCGATCGGGAGCACAGACGCAACAGAAACTAGTCGAGCTCATGCAAACGGTCTTTCGTCAGGCGCTTTTGCATAGTAAAGAAGCGGACCATCAAGTGTTGATTTCGAAAAAGGGCAGTGCGACAATCCTCAAGCAAAAGGCGACGAAGGCGACTGTGGAGCTATCCCACAATCGGAAAAAGAAATATTTGCTCGAAGAAGGTAAGCCCGTGCCGTTTCTGATCGAGCTTGGCGTAATGAACAAAGAGGGCAAAGTGCTGGCCAAAAAATACGACAAGTTCAAGCAGATCAACCGATTTTTGGAGATGATCGACGATGTGGTGCCGTTTTTGAAAAAAGACCGCATCTTGAACATTGTCGATTTTGGCTGTGGCAAATCGTATCTGACGTTTGCACTGTATCATTATCTGAAGGAAGAACAAGGATTCGAGCTGAATGTGATCGGCCTTGATTTAAAGCGGGATGTGATCACCCATTGCAATGCGTTGGCGGTGGCGCTGAACTATGAACACCTCACGTTTTTGCATGGGGATATCAATCAGTACGACGAACTTGATCAAGTCGATCTGGTTGTGACACTGCATGCGTGTGACACGGCTACCGATGCGGCGTTGGAAAAAGCGGTGCGCTGGGGAGCCGATGTGATCTTGTCTGTGCCATGTTGCCAACATGAGTTGAACGCGCAGCTTGAGAACAAAACGCTGGAGACCATGCTTCAGCACGGGATCATCAAGGAGCGTTTCGCTGCGCTGGCGACCGATTCGGTGCGGGCACAGCTGTTAGATCTGGTCGGATATAAGACGCAGTTGCTGGAGTTTATCGATCTTGAGCATACTCCGAAGAATCTGCTAATTCGCGCTGTCAAACAAGAGCGACAGGCGGATGTTCGAAAGATTGCGGAGAGCTATCTGGCGTTCAAGTCGTTTTTGCAGATCGAGCCGTATTTGGAAGTGGTGTTAAAGGACAAGCTGGAGCCGATCTTTCAACTGCAAACGCGAGGCGACTAGTAAGCCATCGCATGGTTAGTTGTTTATACGTGTCTTTGGGGCAGGTCTTGGAGAATCATGACAGCGAGATGGAGCGAGCGTATTTGTGCGAGCAACAGTCTGTGGAGATGAGAATGCATTGGGAATCAAAAAGAGCGCAGCGTCTTGGCTAAAAGACGTGCGCTCTTTTTGTGTTATGAGTGTTGCAATCTAGATAGCGAAAAGGGTTCCAGATCGACCGAAGGCGTTTTGCCTGTGAGCAACTCGGCGATCAGGCGGCCGGTGATCGCTGACAGCAGCACGCCATTTCGGAAATGGCCCGTTGCGACGTAGAGACCTGCGATGCCAGGGACAGAACCGAGAAAGGGCAGACCATCAAGCGAACCGGGCCGCAGTCCGGCCAGCGGAGTGGAAAAGGGCAGATCGCCGAGCGAGGGCAACAGTTGCACCGCTTGCGATGAGAGCGTGGCCAACGAACGAAGGTTGGGGCGACGGTCAAAGCCGGAGCGAGTTTCTTCGGTCGCTCCCACATACACTTGGCCGTTTCGTTTCGGCAGGATGTAGCAGCCATGGGTGTAGATCGTGAATGGCGTCGGCGGAGAATAGGAGTCGAGCAGAAAAGACTGTCCTTTCACGGGAAAGACGGGGAGTTCCAATCCGAGCTGATTGGCGATCAACCCCGACCAGGCCCCTGCGGCGAGGATCACGCGATCGGCACGAATTTCGCTGTCAACCGTCTTGACGCCGACGATCGCTCCGTTGTCCTGGAGGAAGCAGACCATCGCCGAATGTTCCAGAAAACGTGCGCCTAGCCGTTTCGAGGAAGCGGCCAAAGCAAGCAACAGTTGCGGATTGCGCACCTGATGATCGTCTGGCAGATACAGGGCACCATACGTGGGGGACAGTATATCGCCCAGCTCCCCGCGCAACTCTTCGTCTTCAAACCACACGGCACGCTGACCCGCTTCCGTCTGCCAGGATTGTCGGTCGAGCAGCGCCGCGCGGTCTGCTTCATCGACGGCGATGCGGAAGATGCCCGATGTGTGCAGTTCCATGTCGATGCCGGAGAGCTCTAGCAGTTCTTCACGCAGTTTCGGGAACAGGGCGCGGCTTTGGATGCTCAAGTCGAACATCGGGTCGGGCTTCGTCATCTCCACCTGCGCGCCGAGCATGCCTGCGCCGGCTCGGGTGGACTGAGAGCCTAGGGTATCTTTTTCCAGCACGGTCACCTGTACCCCCGCTTTGGCCAGTTCGTATGCAATCGCGCAACCGATCACGCCGCCGCCGACGATCAACGTGTCCGTCTGGTATGAAGTTCCAATCATGATGATGTCCCCTTTCTACTTGCTGCCGGGAAGTGCATGTCGCGGCTGGTGTGAAGAGGCGTCCATTTTCTCGCGCAGTTCCCGCGCGGCACGCTCGGGGTTGCCGTCGGCCATGACTGCCGAGATCACGGCGATGCCTGCTGCTCCGGTCGCCAGCACGTCATCAATATTGTCCGTCGTGATGCCGCCGATCGCCAGCACCGGAATCTGTACCGCTTCCACGACTTGACGCAAAGCATCCAATCCGCGCGGAGGCAACCCGGGCTTAGAACCGGTGGTGAAGACGTGCCCATAGGTCACATAGGTCGCGCCTTGTCGCTCGGCGAGCAGCGCCTCTTCCACGCTGTGTACCGAGCAGCCCGTCCATTTTTCTGACCGCGCAAACAGCGGGCGAGCGGCTGCGATCGGCAGGCTTTTGCCTGCGAGATGAACACCGCTGGCATTGAGTGCCAGGGCCACATCGACCCGGTCATTGATCAAAAGCCGACCGCCTTCCTGCTGAATCAAAGGATGGATCGCCTCACCGAGACGAAACAGATCGAGCGCAGGAGCAGATTTATAGCGAAGTTGAATCACATCAGCGCCGCCTTGTACCGCAAGACGGACGATTGTTTTCAGTTCTTCCACCTGACGAATGCCGTCGGTGATCACATGGAGTTGAAAACGTCGATTGGTCGTCAAACTTGCTACCTACTTTCTACGAATGTACGAGTTTGAAACTGAAACCATTTTAGCACAAGTTTCTAAAGTGCTGGTAAAAGAGATGAACAAATAAAATTAACTGAATATTCCGCGCGTTGTGAGAAAGATGGAATAAAGGAATGAATAAATTCATAGGTAACAGAAAATATTAATAATACTAAAAATAATAAGAAATAATATTGACCTCTATGTTTTATGTACTTATAATGAAGGCAAGTAAAACATTGGAAGCGTGGTGAACATACTTGAATCGAGAGCGAGAATTTACTCTGGAGATCGCCGCTTCAGATGACATTGAACAGAAGCATTACCTTGAAAGCCTCGATAAGGCAATTCCAAGAGTTGCCCCTCGATTGTTGGGAGTGCTCAATGAGGAAGTTGGTTCTAGACATTCTGAGCTGATCAAGAGTTATCTGGAGCTTCCCGAGGCGGTTCGAATGCAAGTGGTAGGTCATCCGTATTTTATCTACTGGTGGCTGAAGCTTGTTGACAGAGTCAAATCAGGGCAAAGTGAGCAGATTGCGGCGTGGTTAGCAGATTTTGGGCGGTTTTTGGTCATCCCATTGCTCAAGAACGGCACATGGGGGAAACAATCAATTGTGCTTCACGTTGTACACAATGAGGTGCGGTTCCCAGGTATTCGCCATCATATTTCCCTAGGCGAAACGCAAGAGACCGAATTGCTCGCCACTTTAGAAGGGGAAGCGCTTGTACTGACGGGCAAATTTTCCGAGTATCGCATTCCGGTAGCAGATCTGCTGTGTGCTGAAGGTGACTCGCAGCACCCAATGCTGAAGTCGAGAAAACGCTCACGATCTGGATTTGAAATCGACGCGACAGACCCTTGGGTAGGGAATTTGTTCGCCGCCTTTAATAGTCGACCTCCATTAGAAGGATATGGGTCATACGATTTTGAATCGATGGACGATTTTTCAACAGAGTACATGGAACATTTCGAATATTCCTTCGAATTATTGAAAGAAGTTTGGCCGGATCTATGGAAAGAGGCAACGCGCTATGTAAAGTTGATCGTACCGTATAAAAGCAGTTGGTCGTCCACTTTTACAGATTCAGTGTTCATGGGCGCTGTATTTATGTCCCAGACCCTAAAGCCCTTTGCAGATCGTATGTATACCGCGGAGCATTTCCTCCACGAAGCGTCCCATTTGCGATTAACGATCATTATGGGATCAGACCGTCTGTTCACGGAGAAGGCAGAGCAAGGACTATACACTTCACCGTTTCGACGCGACCCAAGGCCACTTCGCGGAATCTTCCATGGTGCATTCGTGTTTGCGAGAATCGCTGAATTTTGTGCGAGAGGCTACCGGGTGTCTAAAGAGATTGCCTACCTCCAACGGTTGGAAAAAGTTCTGATACAGCTTGACGGGGCCTTGCAAGTTCTCAATGAACACGCAACTTTTACAGATCGTGGGCAGAGATTGATGGGGGAGATGTCTGAGATCGTCTTGCGTTATCGTGAAGAATATCGATTCTCTACTGCTCCACAAGTTTCTTGAAAGGAGGTGAATCAAAATGGAAACGAACAACATCGTTGCAACTGAGCAAGAACTCAATGCAGAGTTCGGGATCGTGATGGGGATGGATGAAGGTCAATACTGTGACTAATTTGACTTGGTGTAGATCAAGAAGAGAAGGAGGTGAGTCGAAGATGGAAACCAACAATATCGTTGCAACCGAGCAAGAACTCAACGCAGAATTCGGGATCGTGATGGGGATGGATGAAGGTCAATACTGTGACTAATTTGACTTAGCATAGAGAAAGAAAAGGAGGAGGTGAGTCGAAGATGGAAACCAACAATATCGTTGCAACCGAGCAAGAACTCAACGCAGAGTTCGGGATCGTGATGGGGATGGATGAGGGTCAATACTGTGACTAATTTGTCTTGGCGTAGATCAAGAAGAGAAGGAGGTGAATCGACAATGGAAACCAACAACATCGTTGCAACTGAGCAAGAACTCAACGCAGAGTTCGGGATCGTGATGGGGATGGACGAAGGTCAATACTGTGACTAATCTTGTGGAACTGCAAATACCGAGTGCTAAGCATCCTGTACATTTGTCAGGGTGCTTGGCGTTTTCTTAACTTATTATTGATTTGAAGGGGAGGGAGGAGTTGATGATTTTATCATCTTCTGATAAGTATATAATGAACTGTCTACAGCCTTATTTCAACCTTGGAGCAGTTGAAGGGGATAAGGGACCGATTCATGCACTTTCGTTAGTCAAACTGGGCCAGAATCTGCTGCATCATGCTCATGTATCAGCGATTCCGCATCAATTAAACACACTTTCCGTTTTTCGGTCAATGTTACACGAACTTTACCCCCAGGATGTAGTCATCCAATCACCACATGAACTTCCTGAATCGTTGCGGACTGACGCTTGGCAAAGGTTGTGCGATCTTCTTGATCGTTGGGATAACTTAAACGCAGTCGAAAAAGACAACACAGTGTTGGTGTTGTGCCGTCTTGGCTTTTACCAAACCGTTCTGGATTATGTAGATCCGATTGAGGATCAAGAAATTGCAAAAGATCCGACGATGGCGCGCTTGGCGCGCAGGTACGCGAATGCGCTGGGCAAACGAGTAAATCGGCAAGTATCGATCGATCTCTATAAAAAAATCGTTCGACTCACACCTGTGGAAAGCCCTGAGCGGTTTGCTGCGATTACCCAGTTGATCGTTTATTATTCGAAACAAAACGAGATCGCACAAGTTCAGGAATGGTGTGAACTAGGCGATCATGCGCTTCACTATCGAACTCCGGCAGTTGATCCTGTTGAAACTCTCTTGGTTAGCATGTATTATCGTGCCTCCAGTTTCTTGCCTTTCCTCAAAGGAGATCGAGCAGAGACAGTTCGAATCTTAGATCTGGCAATGGAACTGGGCCAGCAAATTCCAGCGGAGGATACCAGATATCAACAGATGTATCGGGAAAACATGTTTCCGTTGTTGGAGACGCGGGCGAGAGAGGCGAAATGGCTAGGTGATACCGAATTGGCATTTGAAAGAACACGGAGACTTGTCGAACATGATCCGTATGATCCGAAAACCCATTTAAGGCTTGGGAAGCTACTACTCGAGCAAAATCGGATCGTGGAAGCGTTGGCTTCATATCGTCACTCTGCTGAATTAGGTTTTCCGCTGACTCCGCTCGCTTGGTTTATGACAGGTCAATGCTATGAATTGCTTCAAGAACCAGAAGCTGCGCTTCAAGCGTACCAAAATTCTGTTCAGTTTAGTCCGACAGGCGGTGGTCAGGCCGCTTTAAAACGAATCGCGTTCCTTGCGAAATCTTTGAATAAGCCGGAAACATATTTCTTTCTATGAAGAAGGTGTTGCAAATGTGGAGAAATAAAAATCTATGGATATTGATCACAGGTGTGCTGGGGGCTGAGTTGGGGCTTTGGATGGGGCTGATCGGCAATTTGGAATTTTTGCAAACTCATGTCGCCTCACATGCGCTACAAGCTTTGCTACTGATCTCAGGTCCTGTGGTTGCTCTCTTGATCGCCCCTTATGCCGGATCGGCGGTCGATCGCTATGATAAAAAGAAAATCCTGCTTGTAACAGGGGCGGTTCGCATCATTGGAGTAGGGAGCATGTTCCTCGCGATGTGGTCCGGATCGGTTTCCTTAATGGTTGTTTACAGTTTGTGTATCGCGTGCTCCGCAGGGTTTTACATTCCGGCAGTCAGAGCGCTAATACCGAGAGTGACAGACAAGGAGCATTTGATGCAGGCAAACGCCCTGTATTTTAACGTATTGACAACAGCAAGGATTGTAGGAACGGTGTTGGCCGGTACTTTGTTGACAATTTTATCTTTAGAAATGTTGTATAGCTGTGCGATCATCGGATATTCTCTGCTTTTGCTCTTCACGTTGTTTTTGCGAGTACAAGAATCCACACGGCAGAGGGAGCCGAATCAAAAGAAAAGTCGCGGGACGTTTCGCGAGGTGTTACCAGTGATTTCTGGAAATTCCCTCGTAAAACTGGTGATGATCAGTCAGGTTATCCCGATGATTTTTATTGGCGGATTCAACCTGATCGTCATGGAGATCAGCGTCTTACAGGGCGACCCGACGATCAAAGGATATTTGTATGCGATTGAAGGAATTGCACTCATCTTAATCGGGTTCTTTGGAAAGCGACTGGCTCAGGGACGAAATGTCACCGTGCTGATCGGTGTCATTTGTTCGGTTGTTGGCCTTTCACAATTGTTATTGTTCTTTGCCCATAGTCATTGGATTACGATGCTCTCCTTCGCATTATTCGGGATGGCGTCTGGCATTTATTTTCCGTTGATCAATACGATTTTTCAACAAAACATTCCAGAAGAATTTCACGGACGCTTTTTTTCATTTTCCAACATGTTGGAACGGGTCGTCATGAATTGCACGATTCTACTCATCGGTGTGTTATTTGACTGGGTTGGTTTGGAATTGGCGCTAGCAGGTATCGGGGTGTCTGCCCTTTTGCTGACCGCTCTTTTAACGTTGCGCATGAAAAGATACGCGGGTACTGACATGAAGCAAACGTCGGCCGTTACCTAAACAACTGTAGGTAAACGAGGAGGATCGCATGGAGAAGGAAATTAGAATTATGGCGACTGGAGATAGTTTTATTGCGCAGAGACTTGCTTGCGAGAGTACTAACCTGGATCAGGTGCGAACACTGCTCAACCAAGCAGATGTGCGATTTACCAATTTGGAAGTGACGATTCATGACTATGATGTATATCCTTCGGCGGTCAGCGGAGGAACTTGGGCTGCGGCACGTCCTGCGGTGCTGAAAGACTTGAGGTGGTTAGGGTTTAATCTGATGGCATGTGCCAACAACCACACCCTTGACTGGTCTCACCATGGTCTGTTGAAGACGCTTGAACATTTAGAGCGGGAAGACTGGATTTATGCAGGTGTGGGGCGCAACTTGACGGAGGCGAATCAGCCAAAGTTTTTTGAGACCAAGCACGGTCGTGTTGCCTTAGTTGCGGTTACTAGTACCGTTCCGGACTGGCATTTGGCTGGGGAGCAGCGTCCTGACCTGCTCGGGCGACCTGGTGTGAATGCGCTACGATACCGTTCAACACACTACGTCTCGAAACAAGACTTCGCGCAACTGAAACGTACCCTTCTAACAATGGAAGGGAATGCACAGAGGATGATTCAACTTTCTCATAGTGATGAGGAACTCAGTTTGGGAGATTTATCGTTTCGGGAAGGTGTTGCGGGACGTACCGAAACTGTGATGAATCAAAAAGATGCAAAAAGGATTGGGCATTCGATTCGTTCCGCAGCGCAACAAGCTGATGTTGTGCTGGTCAGCCATCATGCTCATGAGAAGAAAGGGGAGTCAAGTGAGCAACCAGCCGATTTTCTTCAGGAGTTTGCCCGCTTTTGTATCGACCAAGGAGCGCACGCCTATTTGGGGCATGGGCCGCATGTGCTACGAGGGATTGAGGTTTATAAAAATGCACCAATCTTTTATAGTTTGGGCAACTTCATTTTTCAGAATGAAACGGTTGAAAAACAGCCTTCTGAATTTTTTGATCGATATGGGTTAGGTGCTGAGCATGTTCCTATGGATGCCTATTTGGCTAGAAGTGATCACGGAACAAAAGGCTTGTCGGTGATGCGGGACAATTATCTTTCGGTCATTGCTTCTATTGTTATGGAAGCAGGAGCGCTGAAAACGATTGAGCTACACCCCGTTTCGTTAGGCTTTGATTTACCGCGCTCAAGAAAGGGGGTCCCGGCCCTAGCCGATTGGCAAGAGAAAGAGGAGATCTTGGACAAACTACAGCATCTGTCGCAGCAGTTCGGGACAACTCTTCACAAACAAAATGGGATTGGGATTATCGAGGTTGGACGATGAAAACCTGCACGATCAAAGGGATCTGGGACCATTCATATCAACGAGAGTCTTGCAAAAGCGCAAAATTATTGAATAAATCGTTTATCGGGAGTATGCAGTTTTCCTTGGCTAGTAAAAGAGCGTCATCGGTCGAGTCGTGACCATGCGCTCTTTTATATTTTTATGGAAAATTCATTGAAGGGCGACTTTTGCCATCCACATAGTATTTATTGTGTGATGTGCGGACGTGGACTCGATCGGCATTTATAGGTACAATGAAGATAGGATAACTTTGTTTTTTATCAGAGGGGGTTACATATCCATGTTCATCACAGATCAACATCGCACACAGATTCGCAGGTTTTTGGAAGTGATGGAGGGGCAGTCCCAAATTCTCTGCACAATTAAAGAGCACACTCCCGATGAGTTTCAAACGCAGCCTGTGCTGCAAGCGGCCGCGGAACGCGCTTTACATATTGCTTTGGAATGTCTTACCGACATCGGCAACATCATCATCGATGCGCTGGTCATGCGCGACGCGGCGAGCTATGAAGACATCTTCTTGATTTTGACGGAAGAAGGCGTGTTTGAAAAAGAGTTTGCCGAGCATTTTGTAAAAGCGGTGCGCTTCCGTAAAACACTGGTGCACGACTACCTCGATCTGACCCATGAGCATGTCTTTCGCGTGGTGCAGGAGCATGCGGAGGATTTTGCAACGGTTAAGACTTCGATCGCCAAGTACGTGCAGCTTACGTAGAACGCAGGTGAGCGATGAAGCCGAACAACGGAATCACAGTCGAACACCTGAGCAAGCATTTCAAAGTCCATGAGCGTGAGGCTGGCCTCAGCGGTGCGTGGAGATCCCTGTTCAACCGCAAGTTCCGCATGGTCGAGGCGGTCGATGACATCTCCTTCTCGATCGAGCCGGGCGAGATCGTCGGCTTCCTCGGCCCGAACGGCGCTGGCAAGACGACGACGATGAAGATGCTCACCGGGCTGCTGCACCCGTCCGGCGGCCGCGTGCAAGTGGGCGGCTATGTCCCGTTTGAGCAAAAAGCGGACTTCAAGCGCCGCATCACCCTCGTCATGGGGCAGAAGTCGCAGCTGATCTGGGACTTGCCCGCTTCGGAGACCTTTCTGGTCAACCAGGCGATCTACGAGATTCCTGATCACCAGTTCAAGGAGATCCTGGGCGAGCTGACCGACCTGCTCGATCTCACGCCGCTCTTGAAAAAGCCGGTGCGCAACCTGTCGCTGGGCGAGCGGATGAAATGCGAGCTGGCCGCGTCGCTATTGCATCGGCCGGACATCGTGTTTTTGGACGAGCCGACGATCGGGCTTGATGTCAACATGCAGGAAGCGGTGCGCAGGTTCATCCAACAGTACAATGAGCGCTTCAAGGCCACCTTCCTGCTGACTTCGCACTATATGGCGGACGTGACGGCGCTCTGCAAGCGGGTGATCATCATTAACCACGGCAAGATCCTGTTCGACGGCGATTTGGGGCGGCTGGCGACGACGCTGGCTCCGTACAAAGTGGCCAAGCTCGTCTTGTCCGAACCGGTGGCGCAGGGTGTGTTGGAAACCTACGGCGAAGTGCTGCACAGCGACAACCTGCAAGTCTCGATCAAACTGCCGCGGGCGGATGTATCGGCGCGGTCGGCCCAGATTTTGGCGCAGCTGCCGGTGCAGGATTTCACGGTCGAAGATCCGTCGATGGAAGATGTGATCGGACTGGCGTTTGCGAGGTCGAGAGCGTGAGCGCGGCGCAGCGGATGTTTTGCGTCTACGTCCGGATGATGAAAGTGCATTGGGCGATTCTGCTGGAATATCGGGGCGATACGTTTTTCTATATGCTCGGCTCTGTGATCTCTCCGCTCGTGACGCTGGCCGTCTGGCTGACGATCTCGGAAAACGGTGCGATCGGCAGCTACAGCCAGCAGGATTTTATACTCTATTTTTTAGCGGTACTGTTCGTCTCCAGACTGGCCGCACATTGGGAACCGTGGGAGCTGGAGGAGCGCATGAGGGACGGTTCGTTGTCCAATTATCTGTTGCGTCCGTCGGCGTATTTTCACTGGCGCTTTGCGGAAAACCTGGTGTACAAGCTGTTTTACGGGGTGCTGATGGTGGCTGCGTGGGCGCTCTGCTGGCCGTTTTTTGAAGTGGTGCGCATCCCGCTGGAGCCAGGATTCCTCGCTGTCTTTTGCTCGTCGGTGCTCTTGGCGGTGATGATCCGCTACATGATGGGCTTTTGCCTGTCCTTGCTCGCGTTTTGGACGACGCGGATGATGGCGATTTTTAACCTTGTCATGCTCGCCGACCAGTTCATCTCCGGGCGGATCGCGCCGTATGCGCTGCTGCCGGAGTGGGTGCAGCAGGTGTCGAGCTATTTGCCGTTCTACTGGACGATGGGATTCCCGGTCGATGTGATCACCGGGAAGATAAGCGGCGGGGACGTGTGGTTTGGCCTTGGCGTTCAGGCGTTCTGGCAAGTGCTGTTCATCGTGCTGTACTTTTGGATGTGGAACCGCGGCATGAAGAAGTACAGCGCAGTGGGAGGCTGAGGAAAAGAAATGGCGGTTCACTGCTCTGAAGAGCGCGAACCGCCTGTACAGGCTCAGATCAGGGAGCGGTTGTTGTGGCCGACAAGCCGCAGCGTGCCGTCGGACAGGAATTGTAGCCGCACGTCACCGCGTCCGTTGCCGCCAAACTGCGTCCCCGTCACGTCCATCGTCGGGACGTTGCCGACCCCGATGTGCAGGTGGAAGCCTCTTTCATTGTTGTTGTAGGCGTCGATCCGCTCTTGGATGCGGGCGAGCGTGTCCGTTGTGAGATTCCCGTGGCGAGCGAGGTCGTTGATCGCGTACGTGCGCTGAGGCCGTGTAGTTCCCCGACGTTCGGTTGTGGCGACGGTGACGGGCGCATCGGTGGTGGTCTGGTCGGAGATTTCTTTCACGACCTCCTTAATGTAGTCCAGCAAGGTCGTACTGCCTTCGTCGTCGATGGTGTAATCGTTGCCGATCATGCGCAACAGGCTTTCGTGAACCCGCGTGAAATAGGTCTCATCTTTTTCTTCCTTTTGCCGCTTTTTCTTACTCAGTTCCTGCTCGACCCGGAATTTCAATTCTTTGCGGGTCAGTTCTTGAATCGGCGGCTTGGTCGGGCGCTGCGGCTCGATGCGGGTTGTGGTGATGGAAGTCGACGGTTCATGACGGGACGACAGATCACTGAGTGGCTCGGTCAGCGTAGGCGACTGAACGGTGGTTGTAGAGGGGGGAGTTGCTGTTCTGCCTTTGCCGCTTTTTTTCGGCACTTGTTTCGGCCGCTCTTCCCAGATGTCCAGCTCGGAGTTCAGGAACGACGGCAGGTAGGAGTACTTCCAGCGCTTGTCCCCGGTCTTTTGATACCTGCTTTGTTCCGAGTCCAGCGGGTGGTCGGTCTTTCCTTGCCACGTGACGGCGTTGTTCCGGCGCAGCCACCAGCCTTGAATCGGGGGTTGTGAACGGTCGGGCGGATGTGCGGTGCGGGATTTGAGCAGCTGCATCGTGGCGCGATTGCCGATCGTCTGCTGGAGCTGGGTGATGCGGGAAGCAGGCAAGGGGGACGAGACTTGACTGGGCGACGAAGCTGGGGCAGGGCGAGACGTGTTCGCTTGCTTCTTGCGCTGTTTTGGAATCTGCGTTTTCAAAAGTGATTCCCCCATCGAGATATAATTCTGCTAATTTCCACATGCGATTCTGATGTCCCTGCTGTGAGGGAGCTATTTTTGAGGAGGGCGACCGTGAAATACGTTCGATTGCTGAAAGAGTTCATTCGCGCCGCTGTCGTCGAGGAATTTGAGTACCGGTCGAATTTCTTCGCCAACGTGCTGGGGACGGTGTCCGGGCTGTTTTTTGCGCTGCTCACCCTGCAGGTGTTCTTCTTGCAGACCGAACAGATCGGCGGGTGGTCGTTTGAGCAGGTTCTGGTGCTGCTGGGGGTATTTAACGCGCTGAGCGGCGTCGTGAGCATGGTGCTGCGCCCGAACATAGGACGAATCGTGCAGCATATCAGAAAAGGAACGCTCGATTTCATTTTGACCAAACCGGTCGACAGCCAGTTCTTCATCTCGTTTCGGCACATCGTCTTCTGGCCGGTCAGCGATGTGCTGGTCGGCTTTGGGATGATCATATACGGGGGCTGGAAGATGGGTGTGGCGATGTCGCTGTTCAGCGTGCTCTGGTTCCTTGTCATCTTTTTGGCCGCGGTCGTCACGCTGTATTCGCTTTGGTTTTTGATGATGACGTTATCGTTTTGGTTTGTGAAAGTGGAGAATTTGACTCTGGTGTTTACCTCGCTGTTCGAGACGGCGCGCTTTCCGGTACAGGTCTACAAAGGTTGGCTGCGCGTGCTGCTGACGTACCTGTTTCCGGTCGCCGTGCTGACCACCTTTCCAGCGGCGGCGTTTACGGGCGGGCTGAGCGGACGCGAGGCGCTGATCTCGCTTTTGATGGCTGGGGGACTGCTCGTGCTGTCGAGGCTGTTTTGGAAGACCGCCTTGCGCAATTACCAGTCGGCGAGCAGTTGAGGCTGGAGTCGGGCAGGGAAAAAGGGAGTCTTTACGACTCCCCTTTTGGCCCTTCTTCCAAGATGTAGACCGTTACGTTGTCTTTGACGCCAAATGTCTGTGCATAGTGATCATCGTTGTAGAAGACGTCGATGTGATTGCCGATCACAGCGCCGCCGGTGTCTTCTGCATACCGCACGCCAATTCCCGGGATGTACACCACGCTGTGCATCGGTATGACGGAAGGGTCGATAGCGATCGTCAAGCCTTCTTTGGCCAAGCGGCCGCTGGCGGTGACCCCGTAGCCCGGATCGCCGGGATGCTTCCCGGTCGACGCGAAGGAGTTGGTGTAAGCGGTGAGTTTGCAGGGCATCTTTCTACTATAGAGGTTCGGCTCACCGGATGAGGAGAGAACCATCTTATCGGCAGTTTGTGCCAGTTCTTCGCGAGACTTCGCTTTTATTACGGTGTTCGTCGGCACACGAAGCACAGCTCCGACTTTCAAGTTGTCCGGGTTTACGTCGGGGTTGCGGTTGACGATGTGCTCGATCGTCGTGTTGTAGCGTCCTGCGAGCGCATAGAGCGTGTCCCCCGTCTGCACGGTGTGCTCGACGAGCGGCGGTGTTTGGTTTGCTGCCTGCGCGACAGTAAGAGTTGGAGCCGGAAGAGCTGGCGTCGCCTGTTCCGCCTCGCTTGCGGGATGGCCGCTGGTAACCAGCAACAGGATTGCGGTCAAAACGGCCATCACCATACTTCGTGGTTGCATGGCAATGTGTCACTCCATTCGAAGTGTATGTTTTTAAAACTTTTGTTAGCTTGCCCACCGTCCAAAACGGCTATGCGGGCAACAGGCAATTTTTGTTGAAGAGTGTCAGTTATTTCCGAGGAAATAGTCGAAAGGGGAAGTCGAGATGAAAAAGCACGATTTTAGCAAACTGGGGTATTCGACGCGAATTTTGCATGCGGGGCATAAAGTGGACCCGACGACCGGATCGCATACGATGCCGATCTATCAGACTTCGACGTTCGTGTTTGAAGATGCCGATCAAGGTGCGGCGCGCTTTAGCGGTACCGATCCAGGTTATAAATACAGCCGTCTGGGCAATCCGAACACAGATGCGTTGGCGGAGAAGATCGCTGCGTTGGAAAATGCGGAGGCGGGTCTGTGCTTCGGCTCGGGGATGGCTGCGATTTCAACTGTAATGTTCCATTTGGTGAAAACGGGCGACCATGTGGTGGCTGCCGATGCGCTGTATGGCGCGACGTTTGCGCTGTTTGAGAAGACGTTGAAAAACAAATACGGTGTGGAGATCGATTGGGTGGATACCTCCGATGTTGAGAAAGTAAAAGCTGCAATCAAGCCGAACACCCGTGTCATCTATTTGGAGACGCCAGCCAATCCGACGATGAAAATGGCCGACATCGCAGCGATTGCAGAATTGACCAAAGGCACGGAGATCAAAGTGGTGGTCGATAACACCTTCATGTCCCCGTACTTCCAGCGTCCGATCGACCTCGGGGCGCATGTGTCGATCCACTCTGCGACCAAATATATCGGCGGTCATGGCGACGTGGTCGGTGGGATCGCTGTCGGGTATGCGAATATCATCAAGCCGCTGTTTGCCGATCTGAAAGAGATCGGGCCGATCATGGGGCCGTTCGATGCGTTTCTGCTGAACCGCGGGGTGCGCACCTTGGCGCTGCGGATGGAGAAGCACAACGAAAATGCGCTCAAAGTGGCCGAGTTTTTGGAAGGGCATCCGGAAGTGGAAGCGGTCTACTACCCAGGTCTGAAAAGTCATCCACAGTATGAGCTGGCGAAAAAGCAAATGAGCGGTTTCGGTGGAACATTGTCGTTCGAGGTGAAATCGTTCGAAAAAGGTAAGAAGCTGATGAACAGTGTGAAACTGGCTCATCTTGCTGTCTCGCTCGGCGATGTGCACACGTTGATTCAACATCCGGCTTCGATGACACATGCGATCATGCCGAAAGCAGAACGAGAAGCTTCTGGTGTAACAGACGGCTTGATTCGTCTGTCGGTCGGTATTGAAGATGTGGAAGACATCATCGCCGATCTGGATCAAGCGCTGCGGGCGTAACTTGTGATCGAACAAATGCTAGAAAAGACCTCGGCTTTGCAGCTGGGGTCTTTTTGTTTTTAACACAGTAATACAGATCGATTTTTAGGATGATACGCCGTGACTAATCAGTACAAAGATGGACGAAAGTATCAAATTCTCTTTTTTTGTGTACTAGCCTATTCTATTTTTGCTAAAGTGTTGATACAATGGAACAGATGCTGTCTCTTCACTGATACAGGGTTGTTATCCATAAAGTTTGTATAAACAGGGGTGAACCATCGTGATTAAAGATTTAGGCTGGAAAGTAGGCGGCGCACAAGGCGAAGGCATCGACTCCACTCAGGATATCTTTGCACTGTCGTTGTTCCGTCTCGGTTATTATGTTTCCACGTATCGTCACTTCATGTCTTTGATCAAGGGCGGTCATACGAACGGTAAAGTTCGCATCACGTCCGAAATCACTGGGCATCATGGCGACGATCTCCACATTTTGTTGGCGTTTGACCAAGAGACGATCAACCACAACTTCCACGAACTGATCGATGGCGGCGTGTTGATCTATGACACCGCGATCAAAGATGCAACAGTACCGGAAAACGATAAAGTCAACATCTGTCCGGTTCCGCTCACTGAAATTGCAAAAGAAGCTGGCTCCCCGATCATGAAAAACATGGTCTCGATGGGTGTGACGGCTGCGATCATCGGCCTGACTCCGGACGATTTCCGTTCGGTTGTCGTTGACAAGTTTGGCGGCAAAGGCGACGAGATTGTCGACAGCAACATCGCTGCGATTCAAAAAGGGTTCGATTTCGCAAAAGAGAACTTCTCTGCGACCATCGAATTGCCGGCTCGTCCGGAACTGAAATCGGAGCGCCTTTACATCTCTGGTAACGACGCGGTATCGCTTGGTGCAATCGCAGGCGGCTGCCGTCTGCTCGCTCAATACCCGATCACTCCGGCGACCGAAGTTATGTACCAGATCATCAAGCAATTCCCGCAAGTTGGCGGTACTGTCGTTCAGGCAGAAGACGAAATCGCTGCGGTGATGATGTCGATCGGTGCTAACTACACCGGTGTGCGCTCGATGACTGCTACTTCCGGCCCGGGCTTGTCGCTGATGATGGAAGCGCTCGGTCTGGCTGGTATCTCTGAAACGCCGCTCGTCATCATCGACGTACAACGTTCTGGCCCGTCCACCGGCCTGCCAACCAAGACGGAGCAATCGGATTTGTACACGATGATGTATGGTTCGCACGGTGAAATTCCGCGCATTGTACTGACTCCGCGCAACGTGGAAGAGTGCTTCTTCTTCACGATGGAAGCGTTTAACTTGGCGGAGAAATACCAATGCCCGGTTATCGTGGCTACCGACCTGTACATGGGTATGAACAAACAAACGGTCGCATCGATCGACTTCGATAAATTCAAAATCAACCGTGGCAAGCTGATCTCTGATGAGCAGCTCGCTGAGTTGGAAAAAGGCGCATTCAAGCGCTTTGACGTCACCCCTGAAGACGGCGTTTCTTTCCGCTCGATTCCGGGACAAAAGAACGGCCGTTTCGTTGCGATGGGTAACGAACATGACGAAGTGGGCGTGGAAATGGAAGAGCCGGAACTGCGCGTGAAGCAAATGGATAAGCGTGCGAAGAAACTGGTGAACTTCAACGACGTTGCAGGCGCAACTTATGTCGGTGCTGAAAACGCAGAACTGCTGCTCGTTGATTTCGGTTCGATGACCGGTCCGCAGCGTGAAGTGTATGAAGAGTTGGCTGCTGAAGGTGTGAGCGTCGGTCATCTGAGCATCGCTCGCTTGCTGCCGTTCCCGACCGAAGAGATCAAAGGGTACATCAACAACGCCAAGAAAGTTCTCGTCACTGAGATGAACTCGACTGGTCAGTTGAAGAATCAATTGAAACAGTTCATCAACGGCGATCACAACAAATTTGAGTCCTGCCTGAAGTACAGCGGTGATCCGTTCCTCGTGAACGAGATCTATGCGAAGGCGAAGGCGCTCGCGGACAGCTTGAAGAAAGAGGTGACTCTCTAATGGCAACAATCGTTGATTTCCGTGCTGAAAAACCGAACTGGTGCCCAGGTTGCGGTGACTTCACCGTTCTGGCTGCTCTGCAAAAGGCAGCGGTTAACATCGGTCTTGAGCCGGAGGAAATGGTGACCGTTTCCGGGATCGGTTGCTCTGGTAAACTTTCCCAATACATGGGTTCTTTCGGTTTCCACTCTCTGCATGGTCGCTCCTTGCCGGTTGCGACGGCAGTGAAACTTGCGAACCGTGACCTGACCGTAGTTGCTGCAGGCGGCGACGGTGACGGTTATGGGATCGGTATGGGTCACTTTATCCATGCGATGCGCCGTAACATCGACATCACGTATTTGGTAATGGACAACCACATCTACGGTTTGACTACCGGTCAGACTTCCCCGACTTCCGATAAAGGGTCGAAAACCAAAACCGCTCCGGAAGGTGCTGTCGAAGAGCCGGTACATCCGCTGCAAATGGCGATCATGGCTGGATGTGGATTTGTTGCACAAGGGTACTCCGGTAACCTGAAGCAACTGACCGAATTGATCGAAAAAGGGATCCAACACCGTGGATTCTCCCTGATCAACATCTATTCCCCGTGCGTTACTTTCAATAAAGTAAACACATACGACTACTACAAAGCCAACCTGGTCAATGTAGACGACGATGCAAGCTATGACAAAACGGACCGTTTTGCTGCGATCCGCAAGATCGAGGAAGCTGAAGAAAATGTAACGGGCATCCTCTACCATGATCCGAGCAAGCAAGCGTACGACGAAGTTCTGCGCGGCTATCCGGAGCAAGCGATCGCGAAAAACGATCTCAAGTTCACTCGTGAACAGTGGGAAAAGCTCGCAGTTCAATTCAAATAAGGTTGTTTTCGAAAGGCTCCCGCAATGCGGGGGCCTTTTGTTTGTTAGGATTTTGTGCTGCTGAAAAAGGTTGTAACGGCAGAGGGATTGCCTTGAACTTGAATTTCGACATGATCTAAAATGGCTGACGGATTGGTGAGTGAGTACGCCAAGCAATACTGTGCATTTTAGAGAATGAGAGGAGTGTTGTTGTTTGGAGTAACGAGGAGGATTGATTTGTTTGCGTTTGTCCAAGTCTTGAGATTGGTGTCTGAGCGCAGGCGTGATAAGATAGTTCCTGTCGCCGCGGATGAGACATCGGACGAAGCACACATTCTACCAGTTGATTTGCTGGCGGCGATATGATATTCTATATAACGTTGTTGATCCTTGAAAACTAAACGAGTGTTACAGAGATCTGATGCGAGTCAAGATACAAACTTTTTCAACTTTTATTGAGAGTTTGATCCTGGCTCAGGACGAACGCTGGCGGCGTGCCTAATACATGCAAGTCGAGCGGACCGGAGGGAGCTTGCTCCCAAAGGTTAGCGGCGGACGGGTGAGTAACACGTGGGCAATCTGCCCGACAGACTGGGATAACGCTTGGAAACGAGTGCTAATACCGGATAAGCGATTCCCTCGCATGAGGGGATCGAGAAAGAAGCTTTCGCTTCACTGTCGGATGAGCCCGCGGCGCATTAGCTAGTTGGTGAGGTAACGGCTCACCAAGGCGACGATGCGTAGCCGACCTGAGAGGGTGATCGGCCACACTGGGACTGAGACACGGCCCAGACTCCTACGGGAGGCAGCAGTAGGGAATCTTCCACAATGGGCGCAAGCCTGATGGAGCAACGCCGCGTGAATGATGAAGGCCTTCGGGTTGTAAAATTCTGTCTTCTGTGAAGAACAAGTGTGAGAAGGGAATGCTCACACCCTGACGGTAACAGAGGAGGAAGCCCCGGCTAACTA